>JBBSJC010000188.1:0-13693 GCA_038257655.1 Polyangiales bacterium
CCGAGCGCGAATTCGCGCGGGACCCAACTAAGCCACGCCTGAGCTTGAAGCGGGGCTTACTGTTCGCGTGGGGGGCACGACCATAGCGACGGCCTTGCCCAAGGGTGCCAGCGGGGCTTGCCCCGGCCTCAACGTGTTCAAGCGCAGTTACGCCCGAGGCGTAAGGTGCGAGACACTCAACTGCGCCTCACGCGCGGTGTCGCAAAGAATCTGCGCCAACGCGGGCCCCGATACCTCCTGCAGAAAGTGTCCACCGGGCACGCGCTGGTGAGCTTGACCCTGGGCGCCAGGGATGCGGCGCTGCAGCAGGCGATCGAGACCACCAAAGATCGGATCGCCGGTGCTGAAAGCGGTGACGAAGGGCTTGTGCCAGCGTTCGAGCACGCGCCAGGCCGCGCGGTTGTCTTCGGCGGCCGGGTCATCCGGTCGGGTCGGAACAAGCCGCGGCAGGGCACGCACGCCCGCCTCGTAACGTGGGTCTGGGAACGGTGCTTCGTAAGCCCTTCGCTCCTCGCTCGTCAGCATGCGACCGCTGGCAAACGAGATAAGGCGACCTGTTGGGAACACCGGCGTCAGGCGGGCAAAGGTGCGCCACGCCAAGAACGCCCCCCCTTTCAACACCGCCGTCAGGCCGCTTCCCGGCAAGTCGCCGGTCGGCAAATAGCCGTTGCCGATCACGACCGCCGCAAAGCGGGGTTCGAGCTCCGCTGCCAGACGCAGGCCGATGAGCGAGCCCCAGTCCTGACCGAAAAGCGTGATCTGTTGCAGAGCGAGACCTTCGATCAGCGTCCGTACCCAGTCGCATTGCCGCCTGTAGGAGTGATCCTCGATACGAGTCGGTTTTGACGACTTACCAAAGCCAATAAGGTCAGGGGCGATCACGCGGTAGCCCTCGGCCACACAAATCGGGATCATGAAACGGTAAAGGTATGACCACGACGGCTCCCCATGCAGCATCAGCAGCACGCGTCCGTCGCGTGGCCCCTCATCGACGTAGTGCATCCGCAGTCCGCTTGGCCCCACGCGGTGAAAGTGAGGCTCGAAGGGATAGTCAGGAAGGTTGTCGAACCGAGAGGCAGGTGTATCGAGATGTTCCATAGCGCCGGAGGATACGCCAATGGCCAGCAGTGGTGCGCAGGATCGTGCCCTGTCGTTACTCGAGGACGATGCCGTGCACGCTGCCAAGCTGATACACGACCTTACCGTTGGTGCAGACGCCCGTTGTTCGCCCCGTCACGCCAACTGGTACGACGTCGCCGGGAGTAGCAACCAGACAGAGTTCTTCCACGTTCGCAGCATGGTCTCCCCCATCAATGACGCGGGTCGCTGCCCAGCCCCCATGCCGGTACACGGCGCCGCGCCGCTCTGAGCCTGGTCGCGGACATGTAAAGTTCTGCCTAGGGCGGTGCGCTCGCTCTCAACTTTCTCTCGCAAGCCGCGGAATTTAGAGGACAATGCAGCGTCGCGTGGGCCGATTGTAGGCGAGCGCAGCTGAGATGGGATAATGGCGGGCGGACGCACGTGGATATTGGCGATAATGGTCGGCGTGGGAGCTCTGCTGCCCGGCTGCCGTCTGTCCCGCGATAAGGAGAGCCTACCGAGCGAGAGCCCGCGCCCAGCACCTGAGGTGGACTTGTCGTCCGCGCCTGCGCTCCTGCGTCCGACGTTTGCGCCGCTGCTGACCGCGGAAGCGGGCTACGACGCGGAGCCTGTCGTCCTAGCGGCGATCCCGGAGGCCCTGCAACCAAGCCCCGAGCCCGAGCCGGTACGAGCCGCGCCAGTGGCCCCGGAGCAGCCGGCCCCCGAGCCGCCGCAACCCAGCACGCCCCTGTTCGCGGAGCCGGGCTCTGTTCAAGCCGATCCGCCAGCGCCTGAGCAGCTTGCGGTGGTGGCGACGGGAGTCGGCGTCAGCCCGGAGGTACTCCAGGCGAGCGCCGAGCAAGCCTGTCGCGCCCTCGCCGCGGGCAAGCCCGTCTGGGATGCGCTCGATCAAAGCCTGAGCACGCTTTCCTGCGCCCTACGCGCAGCCGGTCGCGCGCCGCGCGAGGCCCTGGTGATGGGCTCCGATGGTCAGCACGGTGCGGCGGGAGCCTTACCCTTCGATCTCGACCCAGCGCAGGTAGCGGCCAAGGTGCGCAATGCCGTGCTCGGCAGCGTGGTGGCAGAGGGCGCACGCGCGTTTGCCGGTGTCGAGGCCAGCTGGGACTGCTCTACGCCACGTGCTGACAAACCGGCCGCCAGGGCGGTCAACGAACCAGGCTACGTGGCGCTGCTTCTGCGCGACGCGGAAGGTGCGATCACAGGCGGCCTAGTCAGTGCGCCGGAGAGAGCGCGGCCTGAAGGGTTTCTCAGCGCCAGCGTGACCCCGGGCGACTACCTCTACGTCAGCGACACGGCCGCCGCCTTGATGTTCGGTCCGGACGCGCGGCTGCGAGCGCAAGGTCGGGCGCGGCGCTTGCAGGCGCGGGCGCAGGCGGGCTTCACGCAGCCCACGATCGACGATCCGTTATTTGCCGACGCACAACAGGCCGTGTGGCTCGACGCGACGCGCGTGGGCGCCCTCGATCCGCGCATGGCTCGCATCGAATGGCGACGCGACGCTGTGCCCGCGGTCTGTCAGGCGGCCACTCCATGACGGCCACCCCATGACCACCCCCGCGATTCTCGTCTTGGTCATCGCCTTTAGCTTCGCGGTCACGCGCTGGTTCACGCGTTTTGCCGAGCGCTACGTCGTGATGTCTGGCGCCGAGTATCTGGTGGTCGGCGCGCTGATAGGTCCGCTCGTACCTTCCCATCTGCTCACCCAAACCGCCCTCGACTCGCTGCAGCCCTTTGTCTCGCTGCTGATGGGTTTACTCGGCTTCATGGTCGGATTGCGCAGCCCGCGCGGACTGGGGGCAGGCCCGGCCGCCACGGTCGGTATCCTGTCGGCAAGCTGTGTGTTGATCGCCGTCAGTGGCGCCACGTTGCTCGCCCTCGACCTGCTCGGCGTGGCACCTCCGCGTGGCTCGCTTCCGCTTTCCCTGCCGGTGATGCGCGGGTTCGGTTACACGCTCACGCTCAAGAGCTACGACGCGCACGTGTGGCTGTCGCTAATCGTGGGCGCGGCCGCCGCGGTATCCGCGTCCGGCGTGATCACGCGCACACGGGAACGCCTGGGCGCGGCGGGTGAAACCGGCCAACTCCTGACCACCCTGGCCGACACCAGCCAATGGGTGGCGATCATCGCGCTCGGCCTGGTGTTGGCAGTCGGGCGCAGTACCAGCGCGGTCACCGCCTACGGCGTCGGACTGACGGAGTGGGCGCTCGCAGCCCTGGCGCTCGGCGGTCTGTGCGGGGTGCTGTTCAGCTTGTTCATCGGGCGCGAGATCGATCCCCAGCGCGTGTTTCTCGCGGGTCTCGGGGTCGTCATCTTCGCCTCGGGCATCGGCACCGCACTCGGCGTATCGCCTTTGTTTGTCAACTGGATCGTCGGCGTGACGGTGGCACTGACCTCCACCCACGCGGACGCGGTCGCAAGCGCGATGGAGCGCATGGAGCACCCGCTATACGTGTTGATCATGATCTTCGCGGGCGCGATGTGGCAGCCCGTCGTGGGTTGGATTTGGATCTTACCTTTGGTCTACGTCGCTGCGCGTTACCTCGGCCGCGCGTTCTTTGTCCCGCTGTTTGCGCGCGCACTGCTCGCCCCACCCCGCGTCTCGCTCGCCCACGGGCTTTGGTCCCAGGGCACGCTCGCAGTCGCCGTCGCGGTCAACTTCTCCCACCGGTACCCTGAGCTTGCCTCGATCGCGCTCACCACCGTGTTGGGCGGCGTGCTGCTCAACGAGCTGCTCAGCCACCGGCTTTTGCGCGCCGTGCTGATCGATAGCGGCGAGAGCCGGGACAGTAGCCCGAGCACCGAAACCGTAGAGGAGGCGGCCTGATGCGCGTCGTGATCGTGGGAGCAGGCGAAGTGGGCTCGCATTTGGCCCGGGAGCTGTCGACCCAGCGCATGGAAATCGTGCTCGTCGACAAGCTCAGCGCGGCCTTGTCTAGCGCAGAAGAGTCGATCGATGCCCTGACTCTTGCCGGCGATGGCGCCCACTGGCAGGTTCTGCAACGCGCCGAGGTCAAACGCGCCGATCTCGTCGTCGCGGTCACCGGCTCAGACGAAGCCAACCTGGTAATAGCGGCGCTCGCACGTGCCGAAGGCGCCGCGCGCTGCGTCGCGCGCGTCGATGCGGCCGGTTTTTATCGTTCGCTTGCCTCGGTCGAGCAAGGCGTGCTTGGCATCGATTCCTTACTGTGTGCATCGCGCTTGGTGACGCTGGAGCTCTTACGGTTGATGCGCGCGCGTCGCGCAAACTTCCTCGCATTCTTTGGCGCCAATCACATCGCAGCTTGCCTGTTGCTGCTGCACGATGGCTCGTCTGCGCTCGGCCAGCATGCAGGCTCCATTCGTAGCGCGGGCGGCAAGTTGGTACGCGCCGTCGTACGCGATGGCGTGCTGCGTCCGCCCGAAGACATCACACGCCTGGAAGTGGGAGATCGCCTATTGCTCGTGGGTGGCCCGACGAGCGTCGCCATCGCTCAGGACCAACTGCAAGACACGCTCAAAACGCGACGCGCGATTTTGGTGGGCGGAGGAGATGTCGGCTCCCAGCTTGCCCGGGTGCTCACCGAAACAGAGCGGCGTGTGGAAATCATCGAACAGGACGGCGTGCGCTGTGAGCAGCTGGCGCAGGAGTTGCCCGGCGTGCACGTGATCCACGGCGATGGCACCTCGATCGCCCTGCTCCGCGATCTACAGATTCAAAATGCCGACTGTCTGCTTGCTGTCACCAAATCCGACGAAGCCAACCTGATGGTGTCGCTGCTCGCCAACAATCTCGGTGTGCAGAGCTCCTTTGCGATCGTGCATCGCCACGGCTACTCGGACGTGTACGAGCACCTGGGCGTGCATGGCACCGCCGGCCCCCACGAGGTGATCGCCCGCGCGGTCACTAGCTTATTACCCAACGACGGCATGCTGCGGCGGGAGCGTCTGCCGGATTGCTCCCACGAGCTGGTCGAGCTGTCCCTCGGTGAGCTGACCGACGCGCGCATGACCGTCAGTGATCTTGCGCTGCCTCCCTCCTGCATGCTGGTCGGAGTGTCAGATGGTGAAGGCTTTCATGCACCGGCTCCTGGCTTTGCGCTCGCCCCCCACTCTCGACTGCTCGTAGCCGAGCCCGCCCACGCCTATCGCGATGTGGTCAAACGCGTCCGGGAGCTCGGGAGAGCCAAGCGATGAACCTGCGTGCCGTCGCCTGGTACTCCTCCTCGTTGTTGCTGCTTGTCGCGGCGATGATGATGGCGCCGGCGATTTTGGCGGCCGCAGAAGGCCAAGCCAGATCCATGCAGGCTTACCTCGGCTCCGCCATGCTCACGACCCTGACCGCTGTCATCCTGCGTAGGCTCGGACGCGCCAAGCCCAGCGTGCTGCACCGCAAAGACGCGCTCGGGGTGGTCTCCTTCGTCTGGTTGTTGCTGGGCGTATTCGGAGCCTTACCCTTT
The DNA here is from genome assembly GCA_038257655.1 of Polyangiales bacterium. Taxonomy (GTDB): domain Bacteria; phylum Myxococcota_A; class Polyangia; order Polyangiales; family DASUME01; genus DASUME01. The sequence continues at coordinate 5,539 of JBBSJC010000188.1, forward strand.
TTGCTCGAAGGCTCGATTCCAAACGTGGCAGGTGCGGTATTCGAAGCCGTGTCGGGGTTCACCACCACCGGGGCCACGGTCGTTGCAGACGTCGACGGTCTGAGCCGTGCCACCAACCTCTGGCGCTGCGAGATGCACTGGGTGGGAGGCATGGGCATCGTCGTGCTGTTCGTCGCCGTCTTTCCCCAGCTTGGAGTCGGCGCCAAGCACCTGTTTAAAGCCGAAGTAGCGGGCCCCATCACCGAAGGGCTGAGGCCCCGCATCAAACAGACTGCGCTGTCGTTGTGGTGGATCTACGCGGCGATGACCCTGGTCGCCACGGGCTGCCTGATCCTTGCCGGCATGTCTACCTACGATGCCGTCTGTCATGCCTTTTCTACCCTGGGCACCGGCGGCTTCTCCACGCGCTCGGCGAGCATAGGGGCCTATCACAGCCCCGCCATCGACTGGATCATCATCGTGTTCATGCTGCTCAGCGGCTTAAACTTCGCCCTGTACTACGGAGTGCTGCGTGGCGAGGTGCGCGGGCTGTTCAATAACTACGAAGTTCGCTTTTACGTGCTGGTCAACGTCTTAGTAGTGGCTGTGATTTTCGTCGGCATCCTGCCGCGCCACGGCGATGCGCTGGTCGCACTCCGTCATTCCGCGTTTCAGACCTTGGCCGTAACCACCACCACCGGCTTCATGACCGAAGACTACGAAACATACCCTCAGCTTGCGCGCTTCCTGTTGTTCGCGTGCATGTTCATGGGCGGCTGTGCCGGCTCGACAGCAGGTGGTCTCAAGGCCTCGCGCATCTATGCGCTGCTGCGCTTGGCAACGCGCGAGCTGCGCCTGGTGATGCAACCCCAGGAGGTGGTGGCCGTACGCCTGGGTCGCACCGCGATTCCGCCGGGCATCGAACGCACGATTCTCGTCTACGGCGCAGCCTACTTCCTGCTCTTCTTTGCCGCCTCGACCGTCATGGTCGGGCTGGGGCTCGACATAATGAGCGCGATGAGCGCCGTGGTCTCCTGTCTATCGAGCGTCGGCCCCGGCTTTGAGCAGGTGGGTCCCATGCAAAACTACGGCTTTGTACCCGCGGGCGGAAAGCTGCTGCTCGCATTTTGCATGATCGCCGGCAGGCTCGAGATCTTCGCGCTGTTTGCGGTGTTCAGCCCCGAGTGCTGGAGACGCTGACATGCGCAGACTGCTCGTCCTAGCCGTCCTACTCGGCATGTTCCTCGGCCTTCGCTCGCTGCGTGTCGACGCGGTCGGACTAGGCGATACATTTCTGCTCGCGGCGATAGGCTTCGTGGTGCTCGCGTCGTTCACCGCAGCGGAGCTCGGCAGCGGCCTACGCTTGCCCCGCGTCACAGGTTACATCGTCGCCGGCATCCTGCTGGGGCCGGCGGTGGGCGACATCCTGTCGACCGAAGTCGTCGAGCAGATGACGATGTTCAACACCTTGGCGCTAGGACTTATCGCGATCGGTGCTGGCCTTGAGCTCGAAGTCGCGGCCCTGTGGCGTCTGCGTCGCACCCTGGGCACCACCGTGCTCGCCAAGGTCGTCCTGACCGGTGGCGCCGTGTTTGCCACGTTCGTTGCGATCGAGCTCACCTTCAAGCCGCTGGGGCTCAGCTCGCGTGCCCATGTCTTTTCGGTGGGGCTCGTGCTCGCCACCCTCGCCCTCGGCACCTCCCCTTCGATCACCATGGCCGTGATAAGCGAGCTGCGCGCGCGCGGCCGGGTCGCAGACCTTACGCTTGGCGCCGCGGTGGTCAAAGACCTGGTGTTGGTCGTGTTGTTGGCCATTGCCACCTCGATCGCCGCAGCGTGGCTCGGCATGCGCGGCGCCGGTGAGTCGTCGATTGCAGGTGTGATCGCGCGCGAGCTCGGTGGCTCGATCGGACTCGGGCTCGCGGTCGGCGGGCTCATCCTTTTGTACTTGCGCTTCGTGCACGCCGAGATGCTGCTCTTCATCACGGTGCTGATCTTGGGCGTCGCGGAGGTGAGCCGCTTTTTGCACCTCGACCTCCTGCTCGTGTTCATCGCCGCAGGCTTCGTCGTGCGCAACTTCTCCAAGCGCGCAGCAGACGTCATGCATCCGCTTGAGACGGTGGCGCTGCCCGTGTTCGTCGTGTTCTTCACGATCGCAGGAGCCCGCATGGACCTGCAGGCCACCTGGGTGTTACTGCCTTTGGCGGCGACGCTCGCGATCGTGCGCGGCTTGACCTTCTTCATCGCCAATCAGATCGGCGCCCGCGTGGGCCGGGAGACCAGCGACGTCCGCAGCCGAATGTGGCTTGCTTACCTGCCGCAAGCCGGCGTGACGCTCGGCCTGTTGGGCGTGGCGCGGCACGGCTTGCCCGCGATCGCCAAGGAGCTCGGGGACATTGAGATTGCGGTGGTTGCGATCAACTTGCTGCTCGGCCCGATCGCCCTGCGCCGCGCGCTTCAAGGTCCAGGCTCCCAGGAGTCGCCTACAAACGATGGCAGCGAGCCCGTAAGCGAGTTTCCGAGCGAGCCTCCGGACGCCTCCGCGCCGCGCACGACGAGCGTTCGCGTGCGACAGGAGCCGAGCCTTTCCGACCCCGAGATCGAGCGTCAGCTCAGCGCTCTGACCCAGGAGCTCAACCAGCGCGCGCGCGAGCTCCTGCGCGACGAGGTGCGCCCGAGCAATGACGTGCTCAGTCGCACCCTGTCCGACGTGTTCGAAGCGGAGGCGACGAGCACGCGCCGACAGCGTCTGCATAGCTGGGCCTCCCAACATCCAAGCCCCGCGATGGCGCAACGGGCAGGAGAAGCGGCCCGCTCACTGATCGTCGATTTCGATCAGCGTTTGCTGCGCCTGCCGGCTGAGATGGCCCTGCCCGTCGAGCCGGCCGCCTACGACATCGTGCCGAAGGCGTCTTTTCGCCTGCGCATGCGTGTGGTGTTTGCACGCCTGCGTCGGGCGCTTGCGCGTAAGCCGGTGATGCGGCGGGTCCCGGTGCGTTCGGCCGCACGCATCGCGCTCATGCCGCGTCTGGCGAGCGTGTCCGTACAGCTGGTCGGCTCCTGGTCACGTGCGTACGCAGGCGTGCTCGATGACCTGCGCCGCCACGCGGCAGGAGAGCTGTCGAGCACCGAGGCCTGCGACGCGATAAGTGAACGGCTGACCGGTCTCGAGGAAACCTTCCGCAGCGACATCGCCGTCGCGCTGGCCCAGGGTATCGACGAGCTTGTCGACCTCCTGCGTTGGGTCGATTCACCGCGACTGCCTTCCTCTGAGGTGCGCTACTCCCGGGTGGAGCCCCAGACCCGCACCTATCTCGAGCTCCTGTCGCGACAGCCTGCCGCCTGGGCCAAGTTACTGGGTCGCGCCGAAGACGCACTCCTGCTGACCACAGGCCTTGCGCGGGTAGAGGCAGGAGTTGAAGCGGTGCTCGAAAAGGAGGTGCTGCTGCCCCTCGCTGATGCGGGTGAAGCATTGGTGCCGGGAGCGAGCGCCGCACGTGCGCTGCTCGAGCGCGGTGCTGATGCCCTGCGCAGCCCAGAGCTCACCCGCGAGTCATGGAGCGTGCTCGTGCGCGAGCTCGCCGAGGCCCGTGCGACGCGTGACGATACGGCCTCCTCCCGCAGCGGCTTTCGCGCCGCGACCGCCCTGCACGCAACCGCGGTCGAGCTACGCCAACTGGTCGAAGCGTTGCCAGAAGCGGTCGATGTCCCCTTGGCGCGCACCCCGGCCTATCGTGCTGCCGCGCCAGAGGATGTCAGCCTGCGTCGCGTCGCGCTGCGCGCCGAAGCCCGTCGCGAGCTCGTGCTCGATTTTGTACCGATCGTCGATGCCGAGGGGCAGCGCGCAGCCGACGCGGTCCAGGACTTCAACATGCGCATCGGCGATGCCCTCGAGATGGCGCGTCACGCGATCGAGCTCGCACTCGAGTCTAGCGTTGCGCTCGATCGCGAAGCCCTGGAAAGCGGCATCGAACGCGCGAGCGCGCACCTCGAACAAGGCGCGACCGAAACACGCGCCACGCTGATCGGCGCCCACGATGCGATCGAGCGCGCCCTGGAGACGGCGCTACTACGGCTCCGCTCGCTGGGAGGTGCGATCACGCGCGCCCATGTCGCGGGCGCCGAGAAGAGCGGCCTGCGCACACAGATAGCGCAGATTAGTGACAGTTTCGCGCGCCGCTCACGACAGCTCAGCCGCTCTTTTACCAAGAACGCTCAGCACTGGGGCCTGTCCGAGTTGTGGCGTCGTCAGCGCGAGGGCGCAGGCGACACGCGCACGCGCCGTCTTGTCGCCCAACAACTGCGCAGTGGTGGAGATGCTCCGCCCAGCTACGCACGCTTGTTCCGGCTTTCGCCCCTGCGCGACAGACGCTTGTCGATCGCCCATCAGGATGTGCTCGCGGCCGTGATCGCAGCCGAACGGGAATGGCTGCGCGGCGGGCCAGGCAGCGTACTGATCGTCGCCGACCCCGGTGCCGGCAAAACCTCGCTCCTCAACCTATGTCAGATCGAGCTCAGCGCACCTCGCGTGATCCGTCCTGAGCCGGTACGCGCACGCCGTGACGTCGGCGTGATGCCTGCACTCGCCTACGAGCTCGGCCGCAGCCCATTCCGCAAGGACGTGGGCGCCGCGCTGACCGCGCATCGGACGGTGGTCTTGCTCGATGATCTGGAGCAGTGGTTCTCGCCCGATGTCGACGGCGTCCGGGAGCTGCGCTCCTTTCTCGATCTGGTCGCCAAGACGCGCGTGCAAACCGCTTGGATCGTGACGGTGTCGCGCCAGTTCCTAGACGCCTGGGCTGACGTGGTCGATGTGCGTGCGATGTTCGCCAACGTGATCGATGTGCCTGCGCTCGACGCGGCCACCCTGCGCCGTGTGATCGAAGCGCGACACAGCGCAAGCGGACTTTCACTCGTGCACAGACGTGGACCCTTGCGCGCACTGTTCGGGCGCTTCGGTCAAGAAGAGCAGTTTTCGTTTCGCGTCCTGCGCGCCGTGTCGGGAGGCAACCTGTCCGCAGCCCTCGCAGCCTGGCCCCACTGCCTGCGCTTTGAAGAGGGTCGCGTGCTCGTGCAGCCTGAGCATTTACTCAAACACCGTCAGAACCTGCTGCAGGGGCTTCGTCCGGTCGCGCGCGCCTCGCTCATGTTGATCATGCGCCATGGTCCGATGAGCCTCAGGTCCCTGGCCGACGCCCTCGACCTGACACACAGCGAGACCGAGCGGGAGATCGTGAGCCTCGAGAGCGCAGGCCTGCTGTCCCAGGCAGAGGGATCCTTACTCGTCATACCCACTGAGCTGAAGGGGCTGCTGATCGAGCAACTTCCCGGCGAGCTTGCGCAGGAGGCCTGAGATGGACCCGATGGACGCGGTCAACCCAGTGGAGGTAACGCAGACCCAGCCCGGGGTCGCAGAGCAGCTCGCCAACGAGCTTGCGCGTGAAGCCCGCAACGCCTTTGAACATGGCACAGGCACGGTGGCCGTCTCGCTGCTGTCCGCCGTGCTCGTGCTGTGGATCTTGCGCGGACTGTTGCGCGGCGTCGCTGGCCTCAGCGCGCGGCTCGGCGTCGATCGCAGGCGGCGCTTTTCCCGACTCGCGCGCTCCGCGCAACTGATCGTGCTGCTGCTCTTGATTGGAGAGCTCATTCAGTCTGCTGCACGCGTCGCACCGGTGTGGGTGGCAGCCCTTGTCGTATTCGTACTCATCCCCTTTCTGCTGTGGACCTCCGGCACGGTGCAAGACCTAGTTGGAGGCGCTATCGCCCATTTGCGCTTGCACCTTACGGAGGGTGAATACGTGCGCATCGGCGCCGTGGGCGGCGTGCTGATCAAGTTGGGCACGACCTATCTCGAGCTACGCGACGAGGCGGGCAACGTGCAGCGCATCCCCAGTCGCGTGCTTACCACGGCCACCGTCGGACTGGCCGCAGAGCGGCACGCGGTGCCGATCGAGCTCGAGCTGGCGACAGCCCGCCCGCTTACGCTCGATGAAGCGACGCGCCTGCGCGAAGGCACGGTCACAAGCCCCTACCGATCGCCCGGTACCCACGTGCGCGTCGAGCGACTGGCCGCTCCCGATCGGGTGCGCGTGCAGTTCTCGGTCTGGTCCCAGGCGGCGGTGACCCCCGCGCGACGCAGACTCGAGCGCGCGCTGGCACGCTTCGAGGCTGTGCCTGGGGCGATGCGCGACGACGGTAAGCAGACAACGGCCAAGCCTTAGGCATCGTGCGCGGATGAGCTTACTTCACCTCGGCCGCACTAGGCACTCCGGCGTCAGCGTCATCATCGCAGCGGTCTTCGTCGCTATCCTCATCTGAGTCTTCGTCGCTGTCCTCGTCCGAGTCATCATCCTCGTCTGAGTCTTCGTCGCCGTCCTCGTCCGAGTCTTCGTCGCTGTCCTCGTCGTGATCGCCCTTCTGGCAATCGCAATCTTCGTTGGCCTCGTCGATTTCGCCGTCTTTATCGTCGTCGGTGCCTTCGCCGTCTTCGTCGACATCACCGTCCAAATCGTCATCGACGTTGTTCGTCAACGCAAGTGCCGAGCCCGCTTGGTCACCATCGCCGTTGCCGCCGCAGGCAGGTGCAAGAATCAGCGCGCCGGCGCAGCACAGCGCAAGGAAGAACTTGTTGCTTTGTTCGCTCATGGAACCCTCCAGAGTCACGGATTACATGGCCGGTCGCGCTCACTTCCGTCACGACTCACCTGAATCTTGTCCGGCGTCCAAACCGGCATCGTCCGCGGTTCCGACAGCGCTGTCACCCGGGCCAGCGTCGCTTACGGCGCCGTCAGCCTGATCGCGATCGTCATGATCGTCGGAATCGTCCTGCGCGTCCTTACCTTCATCCGAGTCTACATCATCATCATGATCGTCATCGTCGTCATCATCGTCATCCGCGCTCGCATCGGACGGCGGCCGGCCCGCGTCGCTGTCGCGCTGGTTGCTCGCCCTGCCCAGGGATACGCCGTGGGTTTGCGTGCAGGACAGACATAGTAAGGCGCACCAAATCGCCCCATGGCAGCACCTGAGGCTCATGGTTTCTGCTCGATCTGGCATGCGCGCAGGACACGGTGCGCAAGCACGGATTGTGGCGCACGCGCTACAAAGCGTAATCCTTCGCGCTTGGCACGGACGGGGTTGTCCATGCAGCGAACGAGCGCTCGCAGGCCGTCGCGTTCCTCGTGCAAGGCTGAATCGCGAGAGTCTCTGCCATGCTGGTCCAGTAAGCGCGCAGCGCCGCCCGTATGGCCTTGCGCTATCGCCTGTGACGCACGCTGTAACAGAGCCATGTCAGCACGCAGCCGATCGATTCCGGCGACCTCTGCCGCAGGTGCGACAGCCGCGCGAGCTGCGACAACACGTGAGGCCGGGGGATGAGCAACCGTCGCTTCCGTATCGAGCTCAACGCTGGGCCCAGGCGGCACGGCCTCGACTTGCTGCATGACGTGGCGTGGGGTGTCGCGTCGCGCTGGCACGGAGCTCGGGCGTGGCTGCGACTGCCCTTCGTACGAGACGAGCTTAGGCACGGTCACAGCCAGCGCGGAGACGACGACCAAGCGAGCAGCCCCCAAATCACGACGAACACACGCGTGACGCCTGGTAGTACCCACTCGATAAGAACACTCGTCCTTCTCGGAGCCGTGTGGCCCGCGCGCGAAGCGTACAACACGGCGGCTGCGGAAAAACAGCCTTTCCTTGCGTTAGCCTCGGGCAGAGGAGGTGGGAAGAATGCGCTGCAAAAGCTCAGGCTCGATCAAACGCGCTGCCCCGAACCTGCGCGCAGTCTCGACGAAGTGCGGCGCATGTTCCGCTAGCTCCGCGAGCCGTCGCTGCGCGTCTTGGATCCGCCCCGTCTTACCAAGCACGATAGCTTCCCATAGCGCAAGCTCAGGCTCCTGGGCCGGCACTACCACGAGCTCTCCGAGCCGCTTGAGTGCCGCATCGCAGCTGCCATCGAGCGCAAGCTCAAACGCCTCGCCCATTTGGTGGTAGCGCGCGTTGTAGACAAGCATGCGCTCGAGCTCGCCGACCGGATTTTCATGATCATCCACGCGCAAGTCGACCACATGGTCACGCCAGGGACGGCCGCTGCGCTGGGCCTCGACTACAAAGATCGCATCCGAGCGGCGGCCGCGGATGACGCAACCTTATGCTTCTGCGAGTCGCATCTCCGCGA
>JBBSJC010000189.1:0-13616 GCA_038257655.1 Polyangiales bacterium
CTACGGCGGCTACATGGTGCTGACCGCGATGCTGCGTGCGCCCGGCCGGTTTCAGGTGGGGGTGGCTGGCTCTCCGGTCAGCGACTGGCGCCTCTACGACACGGGCTACACCGAACGCTACATGGGATTGCTCGGCACGAACGCCAAGGGCTACGAATCGACCGCGATTTGGCCGCTGGCAGACAAGCTCACGGGCAAGCTGTTGATCGTGCACGCACTGATGGACGAGAACGTGCATTTTGCGCACACGGCGCGTGTCGTCGATGCCTTGGTCGCAGCCGATAAGGATTTTGACTTCTTGGTGTATCCCGGAGAGCGCCACGGCTATCGCAGCCCAGTGGCACGCAGCTACGCGTACTCGCGCGTAGTTGAATACTTCGTGCGTCATCTCTAGACCGCTTATCGCGCCTACCGTCCACAGCTCGTGCTGCGCTAGCCGGTGCCGTCGCGTGCCAAGTTGGGTAAGCTGAGCCTGTGCAACCTTTCCGTCGCGTCTTACTGTGCCTGTCTCTGGTGTCACTTGTGCTCGGCGCCCATGCCGCGCCGGCCGTCCATGCCGGGCCGGCCGCCCATGCCCAGGCGCAGTCCGATGCACCTGCTGCGAGCGACCGCGACGACGCCGAGTCGCGCACCTACGTCAATGCGCGCGTGGGCGCGGCGAGCACCAACCAGAGCGGGCGACCCGAGGTATGCGTCGAGGGCGCTCCGCTCGCCGTGCTCAGCGTTGAAGCTTGCGGCACAGGTGCCCAGGTGTGGCACGAAGATCCCGCGCCCGAGATGGCCCACTTTCGCCTGAAAGGACGCGTGCTGTCGCTGGCCCTGCCGCACTTTTGGCTGCAAGGCTTCGTCGGCGCAGGCTTTGCGGAGCTGCAGGTGGGCAACGACGAACCGGGTTTTGCCTTTGGTAGCCCCTCGGAATCACTGACCTCGACCGCAGGCGCCGAGCTTGCGTTGTCGGCGCGTGCGCTCGTACCGCTCCGCTACGGCCTCGAGCTGCTCGCAGACCTCGGCGTGGCAGGCGCTTACATGCCGCACGCCGACGATTTGGTGCGACCGCAGTCTCGCTTTCAACCGACCGTAAGCTTCTCGTTGGGCGTCGGCTTCTGAGCCACGTCCGCATGTGAGAAGAATGTCAACGGAGCTCGGTAGACCGTAAGCTGCTGGAAAGCGAGCGCTGTCAGCGCGGCATCTCGCCATCGGGGCAGAACATCTGAATGCACACGTTACCGGGTGCGGTGCAGATGCCGCAGCTCGCGTTGCAGCACGTTTGCCCGGCTGCGCAGGTGTTCTTGCCGCACTTGGGTCCAGTCGCAGCAGGTGCCGTGGGGGCGGGGCCGGGCGCGGGTGTCGGTGCTGGCTTCGGTGTCGGAGCAGCGGCCGCGTCGGGTTTGCATTCGGGCACTTCATCGCAGGGAGCGCGCACGCACTGCACCTGCACCATCTCGCAGTGGCTACCCTCCGAACAACGCACGTTGGCGCAGGTCATTTTCAACTGTGCCGGCTCGTCCGTAGGCGCTTTCGCCGGCTTACCCGTCTCAGCTTGCCCGGTCTGTGATTCGAGCTGGGAGCGCTGCGAGTCGTCCATGCACAGCTGCTGCGTGCACATGCCATCAGGAGGTGTGCACACGCTGCAGCTCGGGTTGCAGCAGACTTCTCCGACGGCACACGTGACTTGCCCGCAGGCAGCACCTTGCGTCGCAGGCTGCTCCTGTCCTTCGCTCGGGCTTGTGCTGTTGGTGCCCTCGGGGTGTGTCGTGACGGTGCAAGCGAGCAGTAGCCCTGCTGCCAGGGTGGCCCATGAAAATTTAGACATTCCAGTCTCCTTTTAGGCGTTCCCAGCGTTGCCTAGATCAGACGCCGCTCCTGCAAGAACGATCCCACTCAGCGCTGTGGCGGGGGCCTTAATGCAGAAAAGACCGCAGGCAAATGCCCGCAGTCTCTTCGCTCACCATCGCTTTGTGTTTAGAGGCAGTACTGCTTGGTGCAGGAACCGCCCTCGGGTGCACAAATGCCACAGCTTTCGTTGCAGCAATAGTCACCGGCTCCGCACACGTTATCACCGCATGGCTCTTCGATCGGTTTGCACTCGGCGACCGGACAGCACGGCGCCTGCACGCAGACAACGTCGACCACTTCGCACTGGGTGCCCTCGCCGCAGAGCACGGCGGCACATGGGTTGCCGCACTCTTCATCGCAGTCGTCGCCATCGTCGATACATGCAGGTTGCGGCGGACATGGTGCACGGATGCACTGCACTTCCTGCAGCTCGCAGTGCTGGCCCTCTTTGCAGCTCACGCCCTCGCAGGAAGGAAGTGGGATGCACGCGGCGCTGCCATCGAGGTCATCGCAATAGGTGTCCACTGGACACAACACGACCGCGCAGCTCGTGGGCTGTTCGTCGACAGGCACGCACGTCGCTTCCCCGTCGATAAGCTTGCAGGTGGCGTTGGGCTGACAATCGATGAGATTGCACGGATTCTCCTCGTGCGGGATGCACTGCGGACCCTCAGACGTCTCCACGCACAAGGTGCCTTCGATGCACAGCACGGCCGCGCACGTCAGACCGGGGTCCGGGTCCGGCGGGGGCTCGCAAGCGATCTGGATGCACGCGCCTTCAGGCTCCGTACAGATGCCGCAGCTTGCGTTGCAACAGACTAGGCCTTCGCCACAGGTCACGTCGCCACAGGCTTCGCCGCCGAGGCTGTCGAGCACGCACTCTTCGACGGGTGGGCAGGGCGCCTGCACGCACTGCACGTCGACCAGCTCGCAATGACTGCCTTCGTCGCATTCCAGGTCGCAGGTCACATCCGGGAGGCACTGGGCGCTATCGCCCACGACCTCGCAATGTGTGCCGCCTTTGCAGCGCACGCGGGCGCACAGGTCGTCGTTTGGATCGATTTCCGGCTCGCAACCGGCGGTGATTGCCAGGCCTACAAGCAAGGCCCCAAAGCTCAAGATTTGTTTACGCATTTTGCGTTTCCTCCATATCCCAGCGTGTGTTGCCGGCAGCCCGGCTGCCCATCGCAAAAAAACACAGCGCAGGCCAGTTCTACGTGGCGCGTGGCCCAGCGCCGTCGGCGCTGTGAGCTGACGCGCATGACGGCAATTTCCGTTGGCCTCGGATGGGAAACATCTCAGTTTGATTGTAGCGATTAAACTTACGGATTGAAGTGGCACAGCGGAGCCGGAAAATAGTCGTACAGTTTAAGTTCGAAAGAGGAGGTGACAACGGTGTCTCTGGGATCGTGTAGGGCATGATGTCACACTCCTGACCACACCTCTGTCCGGTTTAAAGCCATGATCTACTGTCGTTTTACGGCGTGGTTGCGGACCGCTACGAGCTTTCGCACGGTCTTGAAGGAATTCGACAGGCACACGCCAATGTGGCTGATTGTTGTCATTTTCTTTTATGAACACAAACGACATAGATTCGCTTTCGTGTGCGTTTTAAGACGCTCTTTCTTCGCAAAACGCGTTTAGCGTGAGGGCACGAACGGCGCGGCAATCAAAGCGATTGCTTGTGCCCTTGGTTGGCTGGCAACGGAGAGGGTGTACCCATGTGGACAGCAGCTCGACGCACCGCGGTGCTGATTTCGTTTCTCGCAGGATGTGCGGGCATCGTCGGTGAGCCGGAGCGTGACTACGCTGTCACGCCCGTCACCGGCGATGACGGTAGTGATGACGGCGGCACCGCCGCTGGTGGCGACTCCGGCGTGGCAACCACGGGCGGGACGGGCGACGCAACCACGGGCGATACGGCCACGGGCGGTACGGCTGGTGCGGTCACGGACGCGGGCCTTCCCGGCGCCACGGGTGGCACAGGCGGGGCCACGAGCGGTGGTACGACGGGCACCAGTGGTACGGCCGGCGCCAGCGGTACGGCCGGGACGAACGGCAGCGGCAGCGGCGGCACGAACGGGGTCGATGCGGGCCCCACGACCGGCGGCAGTCCGGGGCCGGTCACACCGCCCGGCAGTCAGACCGATCCCTGCGACAATGGCACCGAGGCATTGACCAAGGGGCTGCGAATTCGCGAGATCGCCCTGTACCAGACCGTCAAGGTGCCGCTGATGACCGGTGGCAGCTGGCTTTCCACGCGCAACGCGCCGGTGGTGCAGGGCAAAAAGGCCCTGGTCCGTGCGTTCGTCGACACGCTGTCTGGCTACACCAGTCACGCCGTCAAGGGCGTGCTCACGCTCGATAATGATGGGGCGATCAAGGAGCTCATCAGCGACGTGCGGCCCACCGCTGCGTCCACGGATGGCGCGCTGCCTTCCTCGTTCAACTTCGATGTCGAGCCTGTGGACATTGGCGCCAACACGAAGCTGAGCGTCTCGCTCGTCGACCCGACGTGCACCAACGCCTTGGGCTCGGCCAGCGACGCGCGCTTCCCGGCGAGCGGTACGCAGCTGCTCGACGCCGCTAAGATCGGCAAGCTACGCGTGGTCGTCGTGCCCGTGACGATCGGCCAATACCAGCCCGATACGAGCGCGACCCAGCTCAAGAACATGCGCGACTCGCTGCTCGCCCAGTATCCCGTGGCCGATGTCGAGATCACCTTGCGCGCCCAGGGGATAACCGGTCCGAGCACACTCAGCCAGCAGGGTTGGAGCAACGTGCTCAACCAAGTGCTCAACGCACGCCGCACGGACCGACCCCCGAGCGACGTCTACTACTACGGTATCGTCGCGCCCTCTTCGAGCTTCAGCACTTACTGTCGCAGTAGCTGTTTGCTCGGCCTGGCGCCCCTCGTCACCCGCGTCAGTCCCGATCAGCAAGGCGGCTTGGGCGTAGGCTTCCTCGACGTGCACACGCCGGACACGATGGTGCACGAGCTCGGCCATGCGCACGGTCGCGCCCATGCTCCCTGTGGCGGCGTGTCGGGTGCCGACGGCAGCTTCCCCTATAGCGGTGGTGGTATCGGCGCGTGGGGCTGGGATTCGCGAAACAACACGCTGCAATCGCCCTCGAACACCAAGGACGTGATGGGTTACTGCAATCCCACCTGGATGAGTGACTACACGTACAAGGCCCTCGCCACGCGCTCAGCTAGCGTCAACCTCGCGCCGCGTGTCTCGCTCGGAAGCGGGCCGGACTGGCACAGCGTGATGTTGTACGGCGATGGCAATGCGCGTTGGGGCGGCATGGTCACCAAGGATCTGCCCGGCGGCGACATCGAGACGGCCCTGGCGCTCGATGCCGCTGGCAAGGTGGTCACGGAAGTAGAGGTCGTGCGGGTTGCCTTCGACCACGCTGATGACGCCCTGCTGTACATCCCCGAGCCTGAGCCGGGTTGGGTTTCGCTGCAGCTTTCGGATCGCACGTTGAGCTTGCTCGATGTCGCCGACGCACTCTGAGTGACCCACAGAGCCGCTCATCCGCCCAGCTGAGCGGCGGCCTTAACGCGCACAAATGCCGCGCCACACGGTGCGGTAAGCAGCTTTTACTGCTTCCCCAGACGGGATAGCCTTGTACGTATGAAAGCTGTGATTGCGCGCGCTCTGTCCGTTGCTGCGTGCGTTGTGAGTGTGGCCGTGAGTGTGGCCGGCTGCGGGGACTCCGGTTCAAAGGATGCGGACGCGTCCCGTGACGCAGCGAGCAACGGCGGGAGCGGCGATGCAGGCCCGACCTCCGACGCGGGCGGCGCAGTGCCTTGCACTGTCGATGAGGTCGCGAGCGGGGAGCACACGTTCAAGCTCGAGCACGACGGCATGGAGCGCACCTACATACTGCACGTGCCTGCGAAGCGGAGTAAGCCCGCGCCGCTCGTGCTCAACTTTCACGGCCGTAACTCGAACGCCAGCCAACAGGTGTTCCTGTCGCAGATGAACGAGACCTCGGATGAAGAGGGCTTCGTCGTCGCCTATCCAGAAGGTCTGATCGACGCAGACCTGGAAGGCACGGGCGCGAAAATCCAATCTTGGAACGGCGGCACTTGCTGCGCTGAGCCGGCAGAGCGCGACGATGTCGGCTTTGTGCGCGCGGTGGTTAAAGACATCGAAGCTAAGTTCTGCATCGATCCCAAGCGCGTCTACGCGACGGGTATGTCGAACGGCGGCTTCATGAGCCATAAGCTCGCATGCGATGCGGCCGATCTGTTCGCGGCTGCGGCGCCAGTATCAGGTCAGTTGGTGATGCCGGCAGCTGACTGCAAACCAGCGCGCGCGCTGCCGATTGTCATGTTCCACGGAACTGCCGACATGCGCGTGCCGTATGCCGGCACTGACAGGTTTATCGGTGTGCGCGAAAGCTTCGAAGTCTGGCGCGACAAGAACGGATGCAGCGGCGAGCCCGAAGTTACCTTCACCAAGGGCAGCGTCAGCTGTGAGACTTACAAGACCTGTGAAGACGACGTGGAAGTCAGCTTGTGCACGATCGAAGGCATGGGGCATTGCTGGCCCGGTCAGACCTTCTGCGGGGCCGTCGACAAATCCACCACGGATATCTCTGCCAATACGGCGATGTGGGAGCTGTTCGAGCGCTTCACTCTGCCCTGAGTGAGCTCGAACGTTACGGGCTGGCCGCGAGCCGATCGTAAAGCTGGGCACCAGAAATAAGCGTCAGGTCGAGCTCGCCAAACGACACGCGATCGTCGCTTGCCACCGCTTTGGCTTTGCCCGGAACCAACGCGATGCCGTTGATCTTGGTGCCGTTTCTGGAGCGGTTGTCGACCAAGGCTTTGATCTCCCCGTCTTCGAGCAGCAGATGCGCGTGCAGCTTCGACACAAACGACAGCCGCAGCACCACGTCGCAGTTCAAGGCGCGGCCGATCGAAATGCGATCCGGGAAGGGATTGCCTGCGCGCTTGACGATCGGTGCTATCGCCCAAGCCGGCAGGGTACTGAGCTCGATCGCAGGGTCGTCGGCCCCGTAACTGGCGGTTTCGTACTCGATGGGGCCCGATTGTGGGCGGGAAAACGGCGACTTCAACAGCACGTAGCCAGCATGGCGCGCAATGAAAGCGCTCTTGCTCAGCTGGCGACGCAGGTTCAAGTAGGGTTCGATCGACTCCATGATCCCCGCCAGCGTAACCCATCGCGAGCGTACACCGAAGGGGCGAACTCGCGCGCCGGGCTTACAGCGTCGAACTGGTGCGCGATCCTACAAGCGCACGCCAAGTCGCAGCCGCAGGCTGCAGCCCCTGTGGATGCGCAAGCTCAAGCGGTGGCTCCCTGGCCGAAGCGCTCAACTTCCTTTGCTTTGCCAGCGTGGGCGAAGCGTCCTAGTCAAGGTAGTTGATTGTCTTGAATGTTGACCTTAGCCGAGAGCACCGTTTCACCTCTGCCTCTGTATCGTCCCACGGTGCTGTCGGTTGCTCGAATCGACCACGCTGACGCTCACGCTCACGACCACAGAGATGGGGCAGGAAGTTGGGTGGAAAGCTGTAACGCCTATGGCTGGCCCCGCTGGTCCGATCGGAACATGGTAGGAAGGGGTATGCGGGTGTTTAGCCGAATCTCGTTCGCAGCCTGCTTGATCGCGGGCTCCATCGCAGGCCCAGGATGTGGTGATTCTGCGAGCAAGGCGCCACGTGATGCTGGCGCGCGCGATGGCAGTGTCAATGATAATGAGGATGCAGGCGCTGCTGTCGCGCCCTGCAAGCGCAACAATCCGCTGCGCGAGGCGTTTTTCGGCGATCTGCATGTGCATACGGCGCTGTCGCTCGATGCCAACTTGCAAGGCACGCGTTTGCGTCCGACTGATGCCTATCGCTTCGCGCGTGGCGAATCTGTCGGTCTGCCGCCGTACGATCGAAGCGGCAAGCCATCACGCACGTTGCAGCTCGAGCGGCCCCTGGATTTCGTGGCGCTGTCCGACCACGCGGAGTTCCTCGGCTTGGTCACCACGTGCCTGGCTCCGGATTTGGACGGGTACGATTCCGATGAGTGCGTGGAATACCGTAAGGATCCCGACGTAGCCTTCACGCGCTTGAACTCGCAGCTGGCAACTGCCCAGGACGACGCATCCTACGCTGCGCCTTGTAGCAAGGACAACGGCTACTGCGGCTCCGCAGCCCTGAGCGCCTGGCAGGAAGTGATCGAGACGGCAGAGGCGGCTCAAGACACGACTGCGGCCTGCCGTTTCAGCGCGTTCATCGCTTACGAATGGTCTGGCTCACCGGGCCTGAGCAACTTGCACCGCAACGTGATCTTTCGCGGTAGTAAGGTGCCTATGCTGCCGTTCTCCTACTTTGATGGCGCCCAAGAAGAAGCGCTGTGGAGCGCGCTCGAGCGCGATTGCACGCAGAAGACAGACGGCTGCGACGTGCTGACCATTCCGCACAACTCGAATCTATCGGCAGGTTTGATGTTCGAGCCCGTCGACCGAACAGGTAAGCCCATCGATGCCGAATACGCCCAACGTCGTCGAAGCTTCGAGCCGCTCGTTGAAGTGTTTCAGCACAAGGGCAGCTCCGAGTGCTTGCCCGAGCAGGGGCCAGACGAGTTGTGTCGCTTTGAGCTGATGCCTTACAACAATCTCGGGTCAGCCACCTTGGGGACTGGCTCTAACACGCTGCTGCCCCGTGATTTTGTCCGGGACGCGCTCGGTGAGGGCCTGCGTTTGCAAGCGGCCTTGGGCATCAACCCCTTTGCCTACGGTTTTGTCGCCAGCACCGATACTCACTTAGGCACCCCTGGCGCCGTAGAAGAGTCTGGTTTCCAGGGGCACGGCGGTGCGGGCTCCAGTGCGCGCACGACCGTGCCACCCGGGCTTACTGACAAAGTGTGGTTCAATCCTGGCGGCTTGGCGGTGTTGTGGGCCGAAGAGAACTCGCGCGATGCGTTATTCGAGGCCATGCGCCGTCGCGAGGCTTACGCCACGAGCGGCCCACGCATCGTGCTGCGTTTCTTTGGTGGGTTCGCGTTGGCTGAGAATCTGTGTGGTGCCCGCGATTTTGCAGCGCAGGGTTATGCCGGAGGTGTAGCGATGGGCGGGGAGCTCAAGGCGAGCAGCGATGCTTTCGCGGTGCCAAGCTTCGCGGTGTGGGCCATGCGCGATCCAGGGACCGTCACCCAGCCTGGTGGCCTGTTGCAGCGCGTGCAGATCATCAAGGGCTGGCTCCAGGACGGAGTGGTGGCTTACCGCGTGTACGACGTGGCAGGCGCTGCAGACGCTGGCGCGAGCGTGGAGCCTGCGACCTGCACTCCGACCGGCGAGGGAGCCGACGAGCTGTGCAGCGTCTGGCGCGACCCTGATTTCGACCCGACCCAGTCGGCATTCTACTATGCGCGCGTGCTCGAAAATCCGAGCTGTCGCTGGCATGCGCTCGCCTGTGTCGCAGCGGGCGTGGACTGCGCCAATCCGGAGACGGTCACGGCGGGCTTTGCAGACTGCTGCGGCGAGCAACCGCGGCTGCAACAAGAGCGCGCGTGGTCTAGCCCGATCTTCTACCGCGCACCCTGAATCATGCGCCATCTCCTGAGCTTCCTCGTGTTGGGTGCCCTGCTATTTTTTGGCAAGCGCGCCGTGGAAACGCATTTGTCGGAGCGGCCGCAACTGTTTGTACAAGTCCAAGCTTCGGCCGATGAGCGTGAGGTCGAGCGCGCGATCGACGAAGCCGTGCTGCTCGAGCTTGCGCTGTCCTCGCGCTCTGCGCTGATCGATCCACTCGTACGCGACCAACTCTTGCGCGCCATGCGCTTGCAGGAGCACGCGCGCGGGCAAGATCACGATCAAGCCCTGCTCGAACAAGCCCTTTCGCTAGGCGTCCATCGCGTCGATCCCGTGGTGCGACAGCGACTGATCTTTCAAGCGCAACAAGTGCTGCGCGCAAGCTTGCAAGCGCCCGTCCCCACGCGGGCCGAGCTGCAAGCGTACCGCTCGCTCCACGTGGATCGCTATCGGGAGCCTGCGCGTGTCTCGTTTCGCCAGGTATTTCTGAGTCGTAACCGTCGCGGTAAGCAACTCCAAGCCGACGCGACGGCGCTCGCGCAGCGCCTGACGAATCCACAGCTTGGGCCGAGCGCGATTGCAGCGTTATCCGATCCGACCCTCTTACCCTTTGAGCTCGAGCGAGCGTCGGTGGGGGAGATCGATGCCCGCTTTGGTCCAGGCGTAGGACAGCGCGTGCACAGCTTGGCCGAGGCACGTTGGAGCGGACCCATTGCGTCGAGTTACGGTGTGCACCTGGTCTATGTCACCGCGCGCCATCAGGGACGGCTGCCTGCGCTCGCCGAGCAACAGCGCCGTGTGCTTTCGGACTTTCGCCACGATGCCGGGGAGCGCGCGTTGAAAGCCGCCGTACGAACGCGCCGTGAAGGCTATCGTATCGTGCTGCGCCGGGGACCGGCATGAGCCGCAACCTGAGTATTTACACGTTATTGACCTTGTTGCTCAGCGGCGGTCTTGCGAGCGCGCACGCCTTTGCGCCGGCCGCGGCATTGATCGAAGAGACCACGGCTCAACGCTACCAAGTCACGTTTAGGCGCTCCACACCCTTTGCCGCGGCGCTGAGCTTGGAGCTGCCGGCTTCCTGTCAGCAGGGCGCGCGCCGCACGACAATCGAAGGCGATCAGACCATCGACCGTTTCACGCTGCAGTGTCCAGCGCCGCTGCAGGGGCAGACCGTTCGTGTGCTCGGCCTAGCGGAGCTATCGATCGGCGCCGTGCTCCACGCCCAGTTTCTCGACGGGCGCAGCGTGCGGGAATTGCTTTCGGCGCAGCGCATGAGTGTCGTTATCCCGGATACCAGCTGGCTTGCCGAAGTCTTCTTCGGTTATTTGCGGCTCGGCGTCGAGCACCTGCTCACCGGCCTTGATCACGTACTGTTTGTGATCGGCTTACTGTGTCTGGTCGCAGGCTTTCGCCACATTTTGTGGACGCTGACGGCTTTCACCTTGGGCCACAGTGTCACTTTGTGTTTGTCGGCGCTCTCGATCATCGCGCTGCCGCAGGCACCGGTGGAAGTGGGCATTGCGCTAAGCTTGCTGGTGATAGCCCTTGAGATTGCGCACACCGCTGCGCCGGTCGCGGGGAATACAGCGCCCAGCACAGGCGCTGCTGTCGGCATGCGCAGCATGCAAGCGATCAAAGCAGGACGGAGTTGGCGCATCCCCACGATCCCGCGCAGCGCGATCATCGCCAGCGTGTTCGGTCTGCTGCACGGGCTCGGTTTCGCTGGCGCCTTGGCCGAAACAGGGCTGCCCGAAGACGATATCCCGCTCTCCTTGTTCGCATTCAATCTGGGTGTAGAGTTCGGACAAGTTCTGATTGTCTTAGCGACCTTACCATTCCTGTGGGTGTTGAGCAGACGAGTCGTTCTCCGCAAACGCACATGGCGTTTGAGCGCGGCATATCTGATCGGATCGCTTGCAGGAATGTGGTTCATCGAACGTGTCGCCGCGCTCTTGGCCTAATCCAGTTGCCAGGGGTCTCCGAAAACCGGGCATCTCGATCCTGGATTCCGCGAACCCGCGTCGTGCGTTGCGCACCGAAAGCTCCGACCGCCACAAAAACGCCAATGATTTCGTGTCAGCGCGGATCCGCGTGCTCGCCAACTTCAATGGCGCGCCGCTTGCTCCCATCCAACGCGAATCCCACCGGCCCAAAAGGATGAAATTCCCATGAGTTCGCCGAGTACAGTTTTCATGCAGCCACAGTCTACGGAGACACACAGACGCCCTTCGAGCGCTCCGGATACGTACCTTGCCTACCTGCGCGACCAAGATGATCCGATGCGCTGGGTCGCGCCCCGCATGTTCGATCGCTGCGCTGAGTTGCGACGCTTTCAACGTTTCGTGACCAGTCTAGAGGCCCGCCTCGGTCGCAAGCTCGACCACGAGCTCGGCTCTGGTCTCGACGAAGGCGCGTTCCACGCGGAGGTATTTTTTGCGGGCGCCGTGATCCGCTTCAGCAACTTTGGACGCATGATCGCGGTCGTGCGCGGCGAGGTTCTCAGCACACGCGTCCGTTTGCTGGTCGACCAGGTCGCCGACGAGCAGGGATATGTGGTGATTCCCGAATCCCTACTCTCCCTTCCGTACTCGGGTACCAATGGTTTGGTATCATCGAAAGAGACCTGGGGCAGCCGCTTCTTCGGCGGGCTCTGATCAAGAGCGCGGTCACTTCTGGTACGCTGCCACTATGAGCAGCCGGCCCACACCACCGCGCCTTGGCTTCCGCGTTCCTCCTCCCCCTCCGCCGCGTGACCCTGCTGCGCCAGCCGGAGAAGAAGGAACCCTGCGCGAAGGCGACTTGCTCGACGGGCGTTATCAGATCGAAGACCAAGTCGGCGAAGGCGGCGTCGGGGTTGTGTATCGGGCCCTGCAGCTAAAGCTCCATCGGCGCGTGGCCGTCAAGCTGTTGCAAGAGAGTGACGATCAGCAGCGACCGCGCTTTGAACGCGAAGCGGTCACGCTCGCCGCACTTTCCCATCCCAACATCGTCAGCTTGCAAGACTACGGTCACACGCGCGGTCGACCGTTCTTGGTGATGGAGCTGCTCGAGGGACGCACGCTGCGTGAGCTTGTCGACTCGGAAGGGGCGCTCGCTGTGCCGCGTGCGCTCGCGCTGACGCAACAAATTCTGCAAGCGCTCGCCTACGCCAATTCACTTGGGATCGTGCATCGCGATCTCAAGCCGGCAAATCTGCTCGTACAGGCGCTGCCGGCCTACGAACACGTCAAGGTACTTGACTTTGGTTTCGTCAAGCTGTTGCCCGGCAGCTATCTCGATCGTGGCGTGCAGCTGTCGCGGGTGGGCTTCACGTTCGGCACGCCGGCCTATATGTCACCCGAACACGCGACCGGGGGCGAGGTCGACGGACGCAGTGATCTGTATTCGATGGGCATTCTGTTATTCGAGATGTTGACGGGTACCAAACCCTTCGACGGCGAGCTGCCCGATTTGATCCGCCACCATCTTTCGACGCCCGTGCCAAAGCTTGCCGAACGCAGAGCGGAGCTTGCGGGTCGCGCCGATCTGCAGGCATTGATCGATCGCGCCATGGCCAAGCCACGCGACGATCGTTTTGCGAGCGCAGCGGAGTTTCTACAGGCGGTCGCGGGCATTGTGTCAGTGCGAGGCGGCGCGTCGCAGCCTGGGCCTGGGATGGCTGCATTACACGCTTCGGGGCAAGCGCAGGTGGACGGGCCCTCTGAGGGTGTAGACGTCGAGCTGCAACGGCTGGCGGTCGCAATGCAGCGCTTTGCTCGCATCGCCTACGCCACCATGAAGGAGCGCGCGGGCCCGGCCCTCAAGCGTGCCGCCGAAAAGCTGCGAGCGCTCGCGCTGCAGGTAGCGACGCTGCTTCGAACCCAGACGATTGCAGCGTGGGCTTGGGCGCAGCCGCGGTTACTGCAAGTGCGACAGCGCCTTGCGCCGGCAAACCGCAGCGACGACAGCGGCGGCATGCGCTCGGACGCAATCCCGCCGGCTGAGCCGCTCGACCCAGGGCGAGCTGCCACTGTCGATCTGAGTGAGTTACAGGCCCAAGCGGATGCGGCTGCCCCTCCCGTCCCCGACAAGCGTTCTCCGGAAGGCGACCGCCAATAAGTACAGGTCGCCAGAAGTAGGTGATCACTAGGGCTGCCAGGACGTTTTCTCCACGTGGGCGTGAGCGTTGTCCTGGTCGTGAGCCTTGACGGCGACGGCGACGGCGACGGCGACGGGAGCAA
>JBBSJC010000190.1:0-13614 GCA_038257655.1 Polyangiales bacterium
ACGGTCCTCCATTATTGCGCAAACCGCTCATGGCATAGACGACCGGTCCTCGACGACGGTCCTCGACTCGGTCCTCGACGACGGTCCTCCATTATCGACTCGGTCTTCGACGACGGTCCTCCCTTATTGCGTAAATTCGTCGATCGCTCCAATGCGCAATAATAGAGGACCGTCGTCGTGTCCGTCGGTCGGTCGTCGTGTCCGTCGTCGTCGTGTCCGTCGTCGTCGTGTCCGTGAACTTTCACGCGCCGGAGCCAAGCTGCAGCTGCCGCCTGCGCTCGCGCGGTCGCCGACAACTACACCACTTGCACGACCAGCCCACGTCGGCCCTCCGTGCCGTTAGCCTTGCTCATGCGGACGATTCTGGCGCTTAGCTGATCGAACTGACACCCTTACCCTTGGATGGAGGTCCACTTTGCACCGCTCCAAAACGAATAGAGCAGTTCGCACTCGCGGAGATCGCAGCATGCAGCGCACTTGCGCCGAAGCTGTCAGCCGGACGCTCTTATTGAGCTCGGTATCCGCTTTCGCGCTCGAAGGCTGTGGAGGCGCGGCCCTCTCGGAAGCGCGCACGTCCGACCGGAATGAGCACGCTGGCAAATCCGGCACTGGTTCCTCCCACACTTCCAAAAGCTCTGCGGTGACACCGGAGTCGTCTACGACCGGAGATGCTCTCACTGGCGCGCCCATCTTGCGCGGCGCGCCTATCACCATCGCGTCCAATGCGGCGTTCGCGCCGTTCCCTTGTGCCATCCCGCCGCTGTCTGATGCGGAACACGAGGCGCTGATGGCGCGGGGTGACGAGGCATACAATCTTGAATCGGGCCTCAGGTATAAGAGTGAGCTTGCGTTTCGAGCGCGCGGCTTGGCGTTGGCGGACGATTTGGACTCCCTCGAGATCCGCAGGGTCATGTTGGCGGGCGATGTACGGCACCAGGATGAGAGTGTGCCTATCGTCAGCATGCAACTGGCTGAAGCTGGCACTCCCTGCCGGACCGCCCAATCGCCGGAAGCTTGCGCTGAAAAGGTAAAGCAGGAGCGCAAGGCGTTGCTCTCGGGACTAGAGTGCAAAGGGGATGACTGCCCTGAGTTCGACTTCACTTACGCCCTGACCACCCACGGCGACGACGTCCGCATCTACCGATCCAACGCGGGGCTCGCGGAACTGTTTGGTTCCATCGACACCTCCACCGAAGCTTGGATCTTACTCGTTTCGCAAAAGCTTGCTCATCAGTTCGAGTGCGAGAACGCCGAGTACGCACGCCATCGCAGCATACGAGCTGGTTTCGAGCTCCAGGTGCGCATGACCACGAGCCGCTGTCGCCCGGTCAGTGAAGATGTAATGACCTACCGTGTGAACCGTGATGGTAAGATCTCACTCGTTGGACAACGGATCGTCAGCAATGATCCTGAGCGTTGCGTAGTTAGTGGGCGACGCCCCGCGGGGCTCGTGCCACGTATGTCACAGAGCCCCCAAACCGCAGGCGAGCTGCTCGGGCGCATGGCCTATCTCGAGGCCGCTTCCGTCGTGGCGTTCGAACGGCTAGCTGTCGAGCTTTACAGCTTGGGAGCCGATAGCTCGCTGTTGCGACGTGTGCACACCGCCCGAGAGGATGAGCTGAGACATGCCGAGGTAATGGGCGCGCTCGCCTTACGGTTTGGGCACAGCCCCACGCGGCCGTCGGTCACGCCACACGCGCTCCGAACGATCTTCGCAGTCGCCCTCGAGAATGCGGTGGAAGGTTGCGTGCGAGAACTGTACGGAGCGCTCGTCGCACGCTTTCAGCTACAACGCGCAGGAGATCTAGGACTGCGCGCAGGGTTGCGCGATATCGCAGATGACGAGGCTGCACACGCCGCCCTGTCATGGGATATCGCCTCTTGGCTTCGTCCCCAGCTGAGCGCGCAGGAGCAAATCGAGATCGATCGAAGCGTGCAGACTGCGCTCCGAGATCTCGCGCAGGAGCTTTGCGAACCGAGCGCTGACCAACGCGAGCTCTGCGGAATGCCGTCGCTGGGCGAGGCGCACCACCTGTTGCAGGAGCTAGCGGGGATCGTCGCAGCCCGACTCGCCTGATTCAATCACGGGATCTACGACGACCATGGCATCGACGACGGTCCTCCATTATCGACGACCATGTCATCGACGACGGTCCTCCATTATTGCGATTGCGCAAGCCGCTCGATCTGGAACTGAAGCAGACCGACCGGCGCTGAAGGTATTCCAGGGACGCGGCTAGCCGGTTACCTCCGTCCACACCCAAATGCAGGGAATTGCTCGGAGTTCAAGAATAGCGGCCGGGAGTGGCAACGAGGACCCCACATAATCTGCGCACTCGCGTCGATTGTGCGTCGAAAACGAAGGCCTTCTCGACAACTCGATCCATGACCCCGCCGCTTGTGCCTCGATCGCCGCTCGCTTCGTCTTTCGCGGTTTGACGGGACGGTTGCGGCTGGTGTCGTCCAATACCTGAACCAAACGAGCGCCCACCGGGGCGCGACGGAGAACTACGTCATGACCCTTCCGAAACGAGCCGCCATCTTCACCAGTCTGTCGCTCGCATGCTTCGTGCTCGCGAGCTGCGACGTCGGATCTTTCACTGTCCAGCTCGACCGATTGTTCGTGCGCGATGCCAACGACCGCAAAGGAGACGAGCCCGCCGTGGCGCTGATCCAGTGGCAAGCGACCTTCGATTCCGACAACGTCGAAGTCGTCGTGCATGACGACCTCGATGAGCTGGCCGACGACCTCGATGATGGGCGTTCGGTGTCCCTCGCCGGACGGCTGCCGTCGATGCAGGAGCGCAGCGCGGGCCGAGTCAACGTCGCCGACATGGATGCGGGCCGAAACCCCGCGATCGGCGGCGTCTTCGTAATCGCCCTCGACATGGACGGCGCCAGGCGGATCACTCGGAACAAGGCACGGGAACACCTCGCCGAGGCCGCAGCCTGCCTCGAAGAATCACTCACCGAACACGTGCTCAATGCCGACTGGCCCGACAGCTCGAGCTCAATACCCGTGCGCAATCTGCGCGCATTTCGCTTGGCGGGGGCACTCGATGCCGTCTCCGATGACATGGCAACCAAATGCGGAGAGCCCGTCGATGACACACGTGAGCGCCGCATTGCACGCACCGCATCGGTGTTTTCATTGGGCCTCCATTGGTTGGGCAAGAAGCTGTTTGCGAACGCCGGCGGAGACATCATCGGCACTGCGGGCGCGGTGTTCGTCGGTGTCGATCCGGCCGAGTTCACGCAGATGGAAGGCGTCGTGCGCAGCCTCGTAGGCGACCGCTGGCCAGGCTGCGGCAGCGGCGGCGCGCTCGCCGTGTGCCCGATCTCGGACCGCACGATCACGCTCGCGGTCCAGAGCGACAAAGGGCATTACGATGTGGACTTGAGCGCGCGGTACGAGATGTAGAAGCGCGCGGTCAACGAAGCCTCCAAGGCCCCGAAGCGCGAGTCACCCAGGCCGCCCGTAGTACTGTGGTCGCGGAGCTCGCGGCGCGCTGAGGGCTTCCGCGTAGAAACGGGAGCTCATTCGGGCAGGTGGACCGTGACCACGGGAACCGTTGCGGTGCGCACCACTCGCTCTGCGGTGCTTCCCAGCAGAAAGCGCCTAAAACCACTGCGTCCATGCGTTCCTATCACGATGAGCTCTGCTTTCAGCTCGATGGCGCGCTCGATGATCGCCTCGGCCGGATTGCCCTCCATCAGGCGCGTCGTCACGGGCATGCCGCGCGTGCGCAGCGATTCGCTGAGCTCGTTCAGGGCGCGCTGGGCATTGTCAGTCATCGTGGCGATGAAAGTGGGTGTAGCCATCACCGGTGCATCCGGCATCGCGAGCACCGGCAACTGATAGGCATGGAACAACTCGACCTCCGCCTGCAGGGCTTGAGCGAGCTCCTCGGCTTTGGCTACGGCCCGCTCGGAGCCCTTCGAGAAGTCTACCGGGCAAAGTATTTTTTTGGTCATTGAGTCGTCCTTTCACGCAGGTCTCGGGGATACGAGCGTCAAGCAATTATCCCCGGTGGAGCTCGCCTTGGTCAGCCAAGGCACCCGTGAGCCCCATTCGTTCAGGCGATACTGAATCCTGCGCCCGCTGATGCCAAGCATCCCCGCTGCCTGCGCCCTCGACAAGTGCACGAGCACTTGCCTGCGAGCGAAATGCGCATACTCCTGGAGCATGACCATCGTTTGCGGCACCGATCTTTCACAGAGCTCTCAATCTGCGGTAGGCGCGGCCTGTGCGCTGGCCAGTCGCCTTGCTGAAAAGGAGCTGTGGGTCGTGCACGTGCTCGACAGCGCGCTCGCAGACCACTTGGATGACGTCCAGCTGGAAGCACTCAAGAATCAGTGTGTGCAGCGCATCACGCAGGAGACCAAGGCGCTCTGCGCGGACTTTGACATCGCCCAAGTGCAGCCGATCGTGTTAGTGGGCAGCGCCGACCTTAGCTTGGTTCAGTTCGCAGAAGCGAAGCGCGCCTCGCTGCTCGTGGTCGCGTCCCAAGGGCACAGTACGTCGCCGCTCTACCGTCTGGGCGGCGTCTCCGAGCGCGTGGCGGTGGCCTCGCAGGCGCCGGTGCTCGTGGTGCGCGACGCGGCACCATTTATCGCATGGGCACGTAGCGAACGGCCGCTTCGGATCATGGTGGGACTCGACTTCAGTGCGAGCAGCGACCCTGCCGTGCGCTTGGTCAAGACCCTCAGGCAAGCCGGAGCCTGCGATGTCGTGTTCGCCCATGTGCACTATTGGTACGACGTCGCGGCACGCTACGGCATGTCGGCGCTTGCCGGCGACTCGCTGGTGGACTCGGACAAGCAGACGAATGCGCTGCTGACTCGCGATCTGAGCGCGCGCGTAGGACAGCTCGAGGGCGAGGGAACGGTCAGGTTTCTGCCTCGGGTCGGCGTGGGTCGCTTGGGCGATCACTTGCTGGAGCTGGCCGAGGCCGAGCAGGCGGATTTGATCGCGGTAGGTACCCATCGCAGGAGCGGTGTGCGTCGGCTGGCCTCGGTGTCGAGCGTGGTGTTGCATTACAGCCACGTGTCGGTGGCGTGCGTGCCGCCTGGGGAAACTGAGCTGCTTGCAGCGCCGCTGCACGCTCCAAAGGTACGTCGTGTGCTGATTCCAACGGACCTCTCCTCGTTCTCGAATCACGCCCTGGCCCATGGCTACGGACAACTCAGCGAGCGCGGCGGAGAGGTTCACCTCCTGCATGTCGTCACGCCTGACGCCAGTACAGACCTGCCCAAGGACGATGCAGACCTTGTCCGGCAGCTGCGCGCGCTTGTGCCGAGCTGGGCAGCAGAGCGGGGCATCGTCACCCGCACGGAGGTTGTGCATCGCAAGGACGTCGGAGCCGCAGTGCAGGAGGCAGCGGCGCGCATGCCAGCAGACCTGGTGTGCGTGGCGTCGCATGGCCGCTCAGGGCTGTTGCGTGCTGTGCTCGGATCGACTGGGGCGCAAATCGTTCGCGATAGCCGCGTGCCGGTGCTGATCGTGCGCCCACCCGCCCCGTGACAGGGTCGCGCGCATCTTGCCCGGCAAGAAAGCGTTTGCATGTCCGCTGTGACACTCGACGCCGCACTCGTTACTACGGCAGCGTGGAATCGACCTCACTCTTTATATTGCTCGCAGGCCGATACCTGCGACTCAGGGTAAGGCGTGACGCGAGACAAACTCCCAGGCCAGCTCGGGGATGTCGACATCGCTCTGGTTGTTGTAGGCGACGTGCCCGGCATCGAGCGTGCACAACATGGCTTCTACGCCTTCTGCGCACTGTTCGAAGACATCGCAGACCCCAGTGCGCTTCGCGCTACCACCCGTGCACTGATCGATGGCACTCCAAAGCCCAAGCTCGTCCGGCGCGCTGCGAAAAATGCGGCTTCCGTCATAGGGCACGATGCCGTCCGAGGTGCCGCGAAACAGGACGATCGGCACCGGACGCGAAGGTTTGCAGCCGACGACCATCGTGGCGCCTGAGACCGATGCAATCGCCGCTATCGTGTCCGCTGCTTCACAGGCCAGAAAGAACGACATCGTGCCCCCGTTTGATAGCCCCGAGGCGTAAACGCGGCGCACGTCGATGCACAGCTCCTTCGATAGATCCGCAATAAGGCTCTTCACAAAGCCCAGATCATCGACGTCCGAGCTTGCCGCGCTGCCGCAACAAGTGCCCGCATTCCAGGAGTTTCCGACGCCGTCTGGCGTGACGACGATGAACCCCTCCTTGTCCGCCTTACGGTTCCAGCCCGAAATCGCAGCCTGTTGCTGAGCGCTGGAAGTGAGCCCGTGGAAATCGAGCATGAGCGGTACCTCTCGGTCTCCTTGGTAAGACTTGGGCACATGCAGACGATAGCTACGTTCGACTCCGTCGTGGCTCAGCGTGCGCACGACATCGTCTGCGGGGGTGGCTCCCTTGGCACACGCTTGCGGTCGTGGGCTGTCCGGTGGCGTGTCGCCGACGGGTGGTTCGTCCGGCGGATTACCAGCGTCCTGACCGGGAGTAGGACGTGCTCCGGGGTTGGGCGGTGTGTCACCGGGAAACGACGGTTCGGAGCCGTCGGAAGCGTCCACCGCAGGATCAGGCGACCTTATCGGAGATTCGTCCGCTTCCAGACCGAGGTTTTGTCGTGTGCAACCGGGCATGCACATCGCCAGCGCAAGCGCGTAACTGACTAGCCGCGATTTTCCGAGCGCTGTAGTCGACTCCAACATGGGCTGGGACCTTTCCGCAGAACCGCTTGGCTCCACCCCCGATCGTCGTACCGGAGCTCGATAACGGGTGTCCCAATCCGCCAAAACTCCAATATTTCCTCGTAATTCTAGGCCATCGGCACTTCTCCATCGCAATCGGATCGAAAGAGGGCGAGCCAGCCACCCTCCTTCCAGGGTCGCGCGGCCTCCGGGGACGCTCGTGCCGCGGTGCCAAGCGACCGCGCCCCGTCTCCCATGCATGCTGCCAAGCGCGCGCCCGTCCAGCGGCTGGCCCGAGCGACCGAGACACGCAAATCTCAAAGACGTGCGGCTGGTGAGCCAGCGCACCCTGCTCCCCCCGTCGCTCACTCTCGAAGGATTGTGCTTGAAACAAACTCCTTAGTAACGCACTACTGCGTTACTAACCATTGACTGGGGGATAAGAAATCATGTCGGTTCGCATTGGCATCAACGGTTTCGGTCGCATCGGGCGGCTCGTGGTACGGGCGGCACTCAAGCGCGGCATGCATGTCGCCGGGGTCAATGACCTGACCGATGCGCTGACCTTGGCCCATCTATTCAAGTACGACTCGGTGCACGGCACCTACCCTGGCGAGGTCAGGGCCGAAGCGGGCGCGCTAGTGATCGACGGCACGCGCATTCCGGTCACCAGCGAAAAGGATCCGGCGGCACTTCCCTGGAAGTCGCTCGAAGCCGGCATCGTGATCGAGTCCACCGGTCGCTTCACCCAACGTGCTGGTGCGGCCAAGCATCTCGCGGGCGGCGCCAAGCGCGTGATCATAAGCGCGCCTGCCGATGATGCCGACGCAACCTTCGTGATGGGCGTCAATCACAAGCAGTTTGACGCCAAAAAGCACCAAGTGATCTCGTGCGCCTCGTGCACCACCAACTGTCTTGCGCCCCTCGCCTACGTTCTGCACAACAGCTTCGGCATCGAGCGCGGCTTCATGACCACGGTGCATTCGTATACCAACGATCAGGTCGTGCAGGACGCACCACACAAGGATCTGCGTCGCGCACGGGCCGCTGCCCTGTCGATGATTCCAACCACCACGGGTGCCGCACGCGCCATCGGTCTCGTGCTGCCCGAGCTCAAGGGTAAGCTCGATGGCTACGCCCTGCGCGTGCCTACGCCAGATGTGTCGGTGATCGATTTGACCGTTCAGTTGAAGAAGAACACCAGTGCAGAAGAGATCAATCAGACGCTCTACGCAGCCAGCGAGAGCGAGCTCAAGGGCATCCTCGGCTTCGAACGAGCGCCGCTCGTATCCCAGGACTTCGTGGGAGATACACGGTCTTCGATCATCGATGCGCTGAGCACGACCGTGATCGACGGCAACTTTGCCAAGCTCGTCGCTTGGTATGATAACGAGGCCGCCTACGCAGAGCGCGTGGTGGACCTGGCACAGCTCACCGCTTGACCAGGAGAATTCATCATGGGTATCGCACCATTTAGCGCTTCAAATATCGATGTCGCGGCAAGCCCCCGCAAGAGCGCGCCTGTAGCGCGCGAGCTACGCAAGACCAAAATCATCTGTACGCTCGGGCCGGCATCCGGTTCTGTCGAGCGCATTACCGCGCTAGCCCGCGCCGGCATGAACATCGCGCGCATCAACATGTCGCACGGGGACAAGCCAGCCCAGCTCGATCTGCTGCACAAAGCCCAGACCGTCAGCCGTGCTTTGCCCCACCCTATCGCCACGCTTATCGACTTGAAAGGCCCGGAGATTCGCACCGCAGACCGCACCGACTCGGTCAGCGTGCGGGCGGGCGAGCTGTGTTTCGTCAGCGGCAACGGTACACGCGAAGGTCTTACTATTGAAGTGGACTACCTCGACATCGCCCGGGACCTGAAGGCGGGTGATGCCATCCATATCGATAACGGCTTGATTCAACTTCAGGTCGTCGAAAAGACGCGCGATGGCTTGCGCTGCCGGGCGCTTTCGGGGGGAATGCTCGGCTCTCGTCGCCACGTGAACCTGCCCGGCGTGTGCGTCCGCCTGCCGCCTCTGACTGATCAAGACATCGAGGACATTACCTTTGCAGCTAAACATGGCGCCGATTTCGTGGCGTTGTCCTTCGTGCGCTCCGCTGAGGCCGTGCTTCAGGCGCGTGCCCTGCTCAAGCAGCTCGGCGCGAGCAAGATACAGATCGTCTCCAAGATCGAAAACGCCGAGGGTGTCGACCGCTTCGACGAAATCGTCGCCGTATCCGACGCGGTGATGGTGGCACGCGGCGATCTAGGCTCGGAGATACCTTACTCGTCAGTGCCGCGCGTTCAGCGCATGATCGCACGGCGTTGTTCCGAATCGGGTAAGCCGTTCATCGTTGCCACGCAGATCCTGGAGTCGATGATCACTCGGCCTATTCCCACGCGCGCCGAAGTTGGAGACGTGGCCAACGCCGTGTCCGAGCAGGCCGATGCGATCATGTTGAGCGGCGAAACGGCAACCGGAGAATATCCGGTGCGCTGTGTCGAGGTGCTCGATGAGACCGCGCGCGAGTCGGAGCAAGAGGTGGGACTTGACTTGCATCGCACGCGAAAGCCCGGCAATCTCAAGGAGCAGCTGGCCTGGGGCGCGTGTCGCCTGGCCGATACCAGCGGCGCGCGCGCGGTCGTGGTGATGACGCGTAGCGGCGACCTCGGCCGGCTGGTAGCAAGCTATCGTCCCAACGCGCCGGTCTTCGCGTTTACGCCCGATGAGCGCGCCATGGGCAAGCTCTCGCTCAGTCGCGGGATCTTACCGTTCGTGCTTCCTCTTTCTCCCGACCCCGAAGTGAACCACAGTCGTGCCTTCGAGATGCTGTATAGCCAGGGCTATCTTGCACCCAGCGATGCCGTGGTCGTCGTCAGCAACGCGCCTGCTGGTGACAAGCGGGTCTCGGCGATTCAGCTGCGCGAATTTGGCTGAATCTCCGCTGCGCTAGGGCGAGGGTCCTAGCAGTACTGCGGAGCGGCGGGCGACCTCGACGTCGACGCTACCGTTTTCACCGACCTCGACCTCAAGCTGGCTGCCGAGCTGGTCGCTAAGGCGAGTACCTGGGGCGAACCCCGTGAGCATCCGTGCGCGACTGGCTTTGTCCGGTCGTGCGTTGAGCACGACCAATAGCCGGTCGGAACGATAGACGCGCTCGTAGGCGAGTAGCCCTGCGTCTGGACTGTCAGCGACGACGTCGGGCCGCTCGTCGGCTTGGTCGTCCGGGACGCCGGCGTCGATGCTGTCGTCGTCTGAAGGTGCTGGATCTTCGCCGCGTGCGAGCTCATCCGCTGCGTAGCGCACGATCAGATCGCCGTAGCGTAAGGCGGCATGCTCGCGGCGCAATCGCGCGAACAGCGCGATCGATTGGAAGGCCGAGTCATCCTGATCGAAACCGCGCTTCCACAAAGGCTCGCGCGATAGGTGACTGCCCTGCCCATTCAAACGTTGCTCGGTGCCATAGTAAATCGCAGGGATTGCGTCGATCGTAAACAGTAAGGCCATCGCTAGCGTCACGGCGCGCTCGTCATCGAGGCGGCCGCGCATGCGCGACATATCGTGGTTGTCCCCGAATGCAACGCGTGCCTGCCACGGACTGAGTCCGATGCCGTTCTCTTGCCCCGTTGCGGGATAGTATGCGCGCGCAGCTTCCAGAGCCTCGCGCGCGATCAACGCCGAGCCCCCTTCGAGCACGAACTGGTCGACAGCGTCATTTTTGAGCGTGAAGTCGAACACGGAATCGAATTCGCCGGGAGCCGTGTACGAGGCAAGCTCCGCGGGATCGGCGCGAAACACCTCGCCAAGCAGCATGAAATTGCCTTTGTCGAGCGCAGCGACACCGGCACGCACGCCCGTGCAGAAGGCCGCCCAATCTTCGTGGCTCACGTGGGGCGCCGCATCGAGACGAAAGCCGTCCACATCGGTAAGCCTGACCCACTCGACATAGGTATCGATCAAGGCATCCATCACGCCCGGGTCGTCCGTTGCAAGGTCACGCAGACC
The DNA here is from genome assembly GCA_038257655.1 of Polyangiales bacterium. Classification (GTDB taxonomy): domain Bacteria; phylum Myxococcota_A; class Polyangia; order Polyangiales; family DASUME01; genus DASUME01. The sequence goes on from JBBSJC010000190.1 coordinate 10,702, forward strand.
TGTGGGAAAGTCTCCCATCACCATCTGCTCGATGCTGTTGTAGTCGTCGGTCCGACCGCGCAGGTGAAAGTCCTCGGCGCCTAACGCAAAGGCTTTGACCCCCTGCTCGGCGCGCCTCCACAGCTTAGGCGGTTGCGTTAGCCACACGAGCGGGCTGTCGTAACCAGCCGCCTTGTAAGCGGGCTCCGACTCGATCTTACCGAGCTCGCCGTCCCCATCCAGATCGTAAAAGAACACGGCGCCGCTATGGTTGATGACCACGTCGAGCATCACCTTGATGTCGCGGGCGTGGGCGGCATCGACTAGCGCGCGCAGCTCCGCGAGCGTGCCGAAGCGCGGATTGATGCGGGTGAAGTCCGAGGCCCAGTAGCCGTGGTAACCATCGCCGCCTGCGGTACGTGGCACATTCTCCACGATGGGGCTGAGCCAGAGCGTGGTAGCGCCGAGCTGCGCCAGGTAATCGAGCCTGCGCAACACCCCCGCGAAGTCGCCGCCCTGATGGCGCGACAGGTCACGGGCGTCCGGACCGATGCCGTCGATGACGTCATTGCTCTTGTCGCCGTTGTCGAAGCGATCGACGATGATTTGGTAGATCACCTGATCGCGCCAATCATCGACGAGCGGGCCGCGCCCTGGGCTCAGTGTGATCGACGCGTCATCTGCACAAGCGCTAAAGACACCGCTGCACACGATGACGAAGCCGACCAGCAGGAGAACGACGAACCTCGGAGCGCGCGGCATGCTCAGTTGAGTCTAACGTAAGAACTACGAAGCGCTGTCACTGAAGAATGAGGAAGCTGCGAGCCTTGAGGCTGACGGTTCCACCGGCCTGCGGCGCGTTGCTGATCAGATTGGTGTAGCTGCCGGCCGGAATCTCAACGGTCTTGTCGACGTTGGCGCGATTGATCGCGACCACGATCGGTTTGACGGGCGCCTCACACTCCATGCCGACACTGTAGACCCAGGTATCCGCAGAGCTCGAAAGCGTGGTGCGCAGACCGCGACCGAGCTGTGGATACTTGCCGCGCAAGTTCGACAGCGCCTTCACGTTGGCGCGCAAGGCCTTCTGGTGTGCGTTCAAGCTCGCTTCGTCGAAGGGCATCATGCGTCGATCGTCGGGGTCGCCGCCGCCCGCCAGGCCGACTTCATCGCCGTAGTAGATAAGCGGTACGCCGCGATTGGTCATCATCACGGCAAAAGCCAGCGCGAGCCGCTCGTAGGGCGCTGCGTCTACAGGCTGCGGGTAAGCAGACGTCCAACCGTTGCCTGTGTCGCTACCCTGCCAGCACTCTTTGATCTGTCCGCTCGCAAAGTGAATCGCGCGCGGCACATCGTGATTGCCGATCCAGGTCGACATCACGGCGCCGTCGCCGTAGTAGCCGTCGTTGCCGTCCATCCAGGTTGCAAAGGTCTCAAACGACGAGCTCTGCTTGAACAGCGTCTCGCACAGCTTGAGCTTGAACGGGAAATCGAATTGACCATCGAGCATGGTCTTGGGATTGACGAACTCTTTGAGCTTGTCGCGATTGTTATAATCGAAGGTCTCACCCACCAGGTAGAACTGTCCACCTGCGGGCGTGGCGATCTCCGCGGTCAAGCGCGTGCGCAACTGGGTAAGCCAGGTCTTGGGCACGTGCTTGATCGCGTCGAGTCGATAGCCATCGATCTCGTACTCCTTGGCCCACCACAAGGCGTCGTTGATCGACCAGTCCCGGGGTGCCGGCAGATCGAAGTCGAAGGGCGCAAGGTAAGGCGTGAACGCGCAGCGCGTGGTGTAGAAGGGATGATCCCAGCCCGCAGAAGTGACGCCGTCCTTGGAGAACGTATCTTTGCACAGGGGAAACGTACCGTTTTCTCGATAGAACCAGCTCGGGTTGGCTTTGTAGAGGCCGCTCTCGGTGTCCACGTGCTTCATCACGTAGTCAAACAGCACTTTCATGCCCTTACCGTCGGCGGTGGTTGCCGCGTGGGCAGTGTCGATTACCGTGTGCAGGGCTGCCGCGTCGCCGATCCGCGTCTCGACCGCGGGCGGCTGGGATGGAACGCCAGCGGCAAACGTAATGTTAGCAGGCGACGGCCAATAGCCGTGGTAGCCGGAGTACAGATGTTTGTCGGCGACCGGATCCACCGCCGCACCAGCGATGTTGCGATTCTCATAGGGCGCTGACAACCAGAGCGCGGTCACGCCCAAGTCTGCAAGGTATGCAACCTTTTCCGTGACACCAGCGAGGTCACCACCCTCGTATTGCGCGCTCGGCCCGCTTGCGGCGTCGCCACCATCGACGCCGGCTACGGGGTCAGCCTTACCGTCTGAATCGTAGAAGCGATCGGTCATCACGAAGTACATGACCGGGTCCTGCCACTGAAACTCTTCGAAGTTGCATGATCCAGCGACGGCCGGTGGCGTCTCACACACGTACAACACATTGTTGATGTTGTTGTTGCCATCGTCGACCGTGGGCGCGTTCGGATCAGTAATCCACATCGTGCCGTCGACGATGAGCTTGTACTGAAACTCACCTTCGCCAGTGAACAGATGGGTCAGCGACCAGTTGCCAGGAGTCACTTCGACCAGCTCGAGCGCCCCCAGTGCAGGCGTGGCGCCCCAGCCTGAAAATTCGCCCGTGACCCACACGGTCATCGCCTGACCTGAGTATGTGAGCGTACGTTCGTGACAGTCGGGCTCGACCACACCGGGTCCGCCATCTTCTTCGCCTTCGCCGGGCAGGCCGCTGCCGTTGCCGCAGGAGCCTGCACCGCTCAAGCCGCTCATGCCGCTCAAACCGCTGGCGCCAGGTCGGCAACCCTCGGGCGCCGTATCTGTTCCGCCGTCTTCGAACGGACTGCCCGTACTCGGGGGAGCAGTACCGGTCACTTCTTCGGAGCTGCCGCCGCATCCCGCGCCGCATGCGA
>JBBSJC010000191.1:0-13370 GCA_038257655.1 Polyangiales bacterium
AACCGCTCGCTTCTGAGCGTGTTTCAATACTCGCTGCTAGCCAAGGTGTTCGCGATTCCCGCGGATAAGATCGCTGCAATCAACCTGTCCGAGTATGGAACCGTCGCGGCGCTCAGGGCGTGGGCCGGCTCGATCGGGGAGCTACAAGCGGGTGCAGCGGGCCGGGATTTAGCGCTTGCGATCGACACGTTGACTCGTCTCACTGAAAAGCAGGTTGAGCTCCTTCGTCGCGACGCCTCTCGTCAAACCGCCTCTCGGCAAGACGCGTCTCGTCAAGCCCAGGGCCCGCGGGACGCCCAGCACGAAATTTTGCAGACTCTGTATGGCGACTCCGCGCCCAAGATCGATCGCATCCAGCAGGATCTATCTGCGCCCGAGGTAGGCGTGCTGCTCGGTCTGGCGCGACAGGCCGATGCGCTCGACTTGGTGTTGCTCACGAAGGATACGGACCAGCACCTTCAGGTGGACCGCGAGCGCGCGGCCGACGCCTTGCTGCGTGCCGCGGAAGCGGAGCTACGGCGGCAGGCATGCTCCGACGGCGACGTCGCGTGCGCCACTGTGGATGCCGGGGAGGCGCCGGCGCAGTTCAAGCTCTATCAGCTGTTTGGTGTTCAGCCCCAGCACGCGCTGAGGCTCGTTGACGCCCTGGCAGAGGTCCTACTCGGCGCGGCGCCAGAGCAGGACCAGCAGTACCCGGAGCCCGAACAAGCAGGTCCACTGGGCGTCGGGCGACTCGTCGAGTTGGCTCCAGCCACGGGGGCGACCTGCGGTCGATTCGACACCGGCACGGTGGCCTGCTGGGGCACGGGGTTGAACGTGCCTGTCGATGGTGGGACCGAGTGCACAGGAGCTTCTTGCTCTTCTCTCTCGCGCTGGGTGCGCCGCTTGGACGAGAAACTGCTGACAGGCGTCGTCGATCTGAGCGCAAGGGGGCAGACCGCTTGCGCCCTGACCGACGAGGGAGAGGTTTGGTGCTGGGGGAGCTGGGGTAACCGTGGAGGCGGTTCGTCTGGCGAAACCGCGCTCGCCACGCGAGTGCTGGGACTACCTGAGACTTCTACCGAACCCGTGCGCGAGATCGCTTCCGGGGGCACCGCCTCTTGCGCGGTAACCGCGCTGGGTCGACTCTTTTGTTGGGGAGCGGGAAGTACGGGCGTGCTCGCGGATGGAACACGGGCAGGAGCCTGCTCGTCGAATGCAGACTGTGGCCCTCGCTCCTCATGTAGCGTCGGCTCCCCTCCCGCTAATACCTGCTCCAACGTCAACGCCGAGCAAGCAGTCGAAGCGCGACTTCGAAACGTTCGCTCCGTTTCTCTCGGGGAGGTGCACGGGTGCGCAATCACGGACGATGGAGCACTGCACTGCTGGGGCAATGACGAGTACGGCCAACTTGGCATGGTATCGGGCACCGCACAGCGCTGCGATGGCGGCATTTCGACCGGAGGGGTGTGCCGCACCTTACCCACGCGCGTGTCGGTGCCCAACGTGATCGGACCATTAGTCGAGGTGTCCGTGGGCTTCGTCAACACCTGCATCCTGAACGCCCGGGGCGAAGCCTATTGCTGGGGCGACATAGGATACGTCGGCTCGGCGGCATCGAGCGACGGGTTGTGTGGCCAAGTCGGATGCGTGCGGTCTCCTCAGCGCGTGGCGATCAGTGCCACGTTGCCTCTCGAGCAAGTCGCCTCCCTGTCCATGGGCACCAACCACGGTTGCGCATTGGTCGGGGGCGGCACGGTGTATTGCTGGGGTACCAATCGCAATGGTCGGCTGGGTATTGGCGACCCCGATCGGAACCCGAAGACTTTTGCTGAACAGGTGGCGGGAACCTTTACGACGGTCACGGCTTCGGCTCACACCTGTGGGTTGTCTTCCGTGTCTGGCGCACGCTGTTGGGGAGAGAATAGTAAGGGGCAGCTAGGCAATGGGCAGACTACCGATAGCTTGACGCCCGCGATGCTGACACTGCCCAGCGATGCGCCGCTTTATCCAGCGATCGAGCCGCGTGAGCGCGTGGAGCGTACGCTCGCTGAGGCGCGGCCGCCGTTCCACCTCTTAGGTACGCGCCTGGCGCAGGGAACAGGTGGCGAATGGCATATCCACGTCGATCGCGACTTCCAGATGGTTACCCTCGACAGCCATGACTTGCAGGTGGGCACCACCTTGCGTCACGTGCCCGTGCGTACGCTCGACCCGACGGCACCGGCGCGAGGGCAAGGCTTCCTTTACAGGCGTTTCGTGGTGGGTGACCCGGCGCGTGACGGTTGGGGTGCGAACGCTTTCGAGTGGGGATCTGTTCCGACGTTGGCTCTTGCCAAGGAGAGCATTCTGCAGGGAACAGGACCTTTCTTCGCAGGGGCTTCGGCGGCGCTCGAGCTGCTTGACCGAAGTGTCGGTGTGCGCACGAGTGTGCTGCGCAAAGACCTCGTTGTGCGCAATGCGCTTCCGAGCGCCTGCGACGGCGGAGTGCTCATATTTCCTGACTTGCCGCAACCTGAGCTGCCCGCGGAAACGATCGCCGGGGTCTGCCGCGAGATGAGCACGATTCAGGGAGGAAACCGCACGGCCTACGAGCTGAGCGTGGCGACGAGCACGGACGATGTCGTGAGCACCATCGCCTACGGTCCGCGCGTGCGCCATGCTCGCACCAAGGCGCTGCGCCCAGGTGAAGCCGTGCTCGGGAGCGAGCCCGATGACCTGTTATCGACTCGCACCGTATCGCTCACGTCCCTGCGCACCGCGGAAGACCACGCGCTGCGCACGGCGAATCTGATGCTCAAGAGCCCGGCCAGCATGTTCTTCGAGCAACCCCGGATGCCTCGCGAAGAGGGTGGGTTTCAGGTCTTGTTTGACGGTTCCATCCGTGAACGGGGACCTGCGAGCGAATTCATCATGCTCGACGGCGCAGTGCACACGCGCGGAGGAAGCCTGAACGCATTGGCCGCCGAGGCTGTGGAGGTGCACCCTACGAACTGGTCGTCTCCACGTTACGACGTCTTTGGTTTGCCGACCGACTGGGTACCGTCAGCGGACCCGGCTTTGCTCGGAAGCAGCGGTGAGGAGCCGTATCAGTACTTCTTGCGTCTGGCGAAGGACACCGCCCGCGAAGCGACCAAGGCGATCGAAGATTGGTTTGCAGTGGCGAGCCAAGAGCAGGTGGATACTCAGGCGACCAACTCCGCTGCCGACAAGCGCGCTGCCTTGAGCGTACAAGAAGCGTCGCTTGTGTGTGGCAAGGTCCCCTGCGCCGAGGACACCTGGACGACGCGGCCCATCGTGCAGGACATCCAACCCTTCTGTACGACCCTGACCTTACCCGCGCTGCCCTTGCTCGGGGGGCTGTTGCAGACCAAAGCCATAGCGATCGAGACCTGCGAGCAGCGCGTCAAGCAGCTCTCCGGCATGTATAGCGAGTCCATCCGCTTGCCCGCAGCGGTGTGGGAGCAGCGCAATGATGACGTACCTTCCTTTCCTGAATTCGACGGAGGAGAGCTGGAAAAGCGGCTCCTTGACACATGGACCGCCTTGCGTCGCACGCGTACGGCTTACGGTTCGGCGATCGCGGGTGCGCGCTCGGCCTCCGCCAACGTTGCCGCAGCGCGTGCTGAGCACGACGCGGCGGTGCTGGCGATCGGCGAGGCAGAGCTCAACCGTACACTCCAGCAGTTCTCGCTAGACGCGCAGGCGCTCGGTCTCGGCACGCAAGCGAAAGAGCTCGAGGCCCGTCAGACCACCGCGCAGCAGGCCAAAGAACGCGTGTGCTCCGAGGACGGATTCAATCGGGCGGTCGACTCCGGATACAGCTTCTCGCACTCGCACAGCTCGAACCGCGCGTACTACGAGCAAGAGACCGAGGTCGAGGAGTGTGTGATCCCGGTGCTCGAGTTCGAGTGCGAGACCAACACATACGGACCTGGCGGTTGGTCATTCGATACGAAGTACGACAAGGGAGCGAGGAGCTGGAGCCGGGGGCCGCTGTTGGCGTGGGACGAGCGCTGCGAGGAGCTCAAGGATCAACTGGCAGCGGCCAACTCGGTGGCCAACAAAGGCACGCTCGAGGCGTTCGAAACGCTGATCAAGAAGATCAATGATGTCGGTACGCCTGGCGACGTCAGTCTGGCCGCTGGCGTCAAAGCGGCGATGGCCCGTGCCGTAGCTGCGGAACAGCGCGCAGACGCCGCCGAGAAAGCGGCGGTGCACGCGCATCTGACGAACCTGAGCGCGATTCAGGACGCGCTGGCATCGCTGCTTGGCACCATCCACGAGTACGAGCTGGCGCGACGCAAGCTCGAGATCACGACGGCGCGCTACGAGCTCGATCAGAAGCTTGTCACTGACGAGATTGAGGTGCGTCAGCGGCTGCGCGGGCAGTTCCAAGGCTTTGCGAAGTGGCGCGCAGATGCGATGGCGGAAAATGCGCGGCGCACCGCGGTCGCTGCTCGGCGGGCGATCGAGTCACGCTTCGTCGTCAGCTTGTCTGAGATGGGCAACGATGAGCCCTTTGTTGCGCCGCCCGCCGTTTGGGCCGATGACGTCTACGATCGCGACCTGAAGCCCCCCGCCGCGCTCGGGGTGACACGCACGACCACCAGCGCTGCCGACGATCAATTTTACAGCAACAAGTTGCTCGATTACGTCAGCAACCTCGAGTTGTTCGTTGCTGGCTACGCGATCGAGCGACCGACGTCCGCTGCGCGCAATGATGCAGAGGTCCTTTCGCTTGCCGCTCCCAGCGCCATGAGCAGCCTCGACACGAACAACGATTCCTACGCCTTCATCGACCCCGATGCGATGGGGTGGAAGTTCTACTGCGAGGAGACGGGCGAGTACGTCGCGAATCCGCTCGGTGTAAGCTTTGGTGAGCTCGACGAGGCGGCCTTGCGTACCATGTGCAATGGTAAGCCTCCCACGCGCGCCGTCCTTACCTTTTGGATCGACCCGTGGGGACGGGTCGATGGCAATCCGTTTAGCGCACCTTACCAAGCCCGACACAACGCGCGCTGGCAAAGGCTTGCAGTCAATTTGGTCGGCACCGGCATCCGAGAATGCGAATATGCGCCGGATCCGGCCCAGTGTTACGCGGAGCCGTTCTTACGCTTCGGCCTGCGCCACGTCGGACCTGCTTGGGTGACAAGCTACCACTTGGCCTGGCGAGCGCTGGAGATTCCGGCTGCTGTCGTCGAAGGGGGTAAGGCGCTCGCAATCGAAGAGTGGCTCGACCCGGTTTCGCGCGGCTGGAGCGTTCCAGAAGTTCAGGCTGTGGCGCGCGGAGAGCTTGCGGGTCGTCCCATGGGCGGCACTTACGAGCTTAGTCTTTCCATTACGCCTGATGTGCGCCTCTCGCGCATCGAGCGCATCCAAGTGCTCACCGCGGTCGACTATTGGGTTCGTCAAGACTGATCCGGACTTCGCTCGGAGCACACCATGAATTGGTTTCGACGTTACGGGCAGCTGTTGGCAGCGGTCACAGTTTCCACTTACCTGCCGCTCGCGCTCATTCCCGCGCCGGCTTGGGCACAGGTGGGCGAGGGTGATCATGACGACGTGCCGCATTCAGATCCCGGCAACTCACCGGCGGACGTGCGAGCAGACGTGCCCGCAGACGCGGCTGCAAGCTCGACCGACGCATCCGCGGGCGCAGAGCTGCCAGGGTTGAGCGACGTCGATCGGGTGCTCGCGTCGCTACCCACCGGGGGCGCACCGGTATCTGGCAATGCGGTGGCTCTTCCCTCTGGGGCCGCGACTGCGCTCGGCATGGGCGAGAGCTTCTCCGCGCAGCTCTCGACCGGCACCGCTGCCATGAGCCTGCCGTTCTCGCTACTGAGCGCGCGTGGTCGTGTGCAACCATCGCTCGCGCTTTCCTACAACTCCGGCGGTGGCTTCGGTCTGGCAGGCGTTGGCTGGTCCGTTGGAACCGCAGCGATCTCGCGTCAGACGGACCGCGGGATCCCGAGCTATGACGACCGCGCTGACTTTCATCCGGAGCAAGATCGCTTCCTGCTCGGTGGCATCGAGCTTGTCCCGATTTGCACGGTGCGAGCTGGTGTCTGCGATCGCGGCCTGCCCGGTGAGCGCATGCCCGTCTGGGCCAATGACTGGCAGTACTTTCGACCTCGTCTCGAAGGCACGTTCATCCGCGTGTTCTGGTCGCCCGATCACCGTACCTGGCGCGTGCAGGGCAAGGACGGAACGAACATGGAGCTGGGCGTTCCGCTGGACGGCACGCGTTACACGGGCGCGCTCGAGCGCAATCCAGAGCAACCCGACGAAATCTTCCGCTGGTATCTGGTGCGCGAATACGACAGTCAGGGCGGCGCGAACGACGCGGCGGGTCCAGCTCCCGTCAACGTGATCGTTTTTCGTTACTTCGAAGATGAAGGGGTCGCCTACCTCAGCGACATCTACGACACATCGCCTGCGGCCGACCCGACGACCACGGACTTGACTCGCTTTGCCCATCACACACGGCTTCGCTACGAGCCGCGCCCAGACCGCACCACAAGCTATCGTGCGGGTTTTCACTTGGCTTACGGTCTGCGTCTTGCTGGCGTCGACGTAACGAGCAAACCGTTTGACGGCCCCAACGTCACGACGGCGCCGCGTCAGCTCGTGCGTCGCTACCATCTTGCTTATGAGCCCGATCAGCACCGCTCGTTGCTCGAGACCGTACAGCCGGAGGGGCGGTGTTCCGCTGCCGTCCCTGAGGACGCACTGGGCGAGCTACCACGCGCCGGCTGTCCACGTTTGCCTGCAGTAAGGTTCGAGTATCAGCACGTAGCGAGCCGCGCAGAGCCAGTGCTCGACAGCGCAGGCTACGCGTTTGAGCCCTTCGCAACGACTGTCGAAGAGCTCGATAACAGTCCGCCGCACTCGCTAGACGAGCCGGACGTCGGTCTAATCGATGCCAACCTGGACGGCCTCAGTGATGTCTTAGTCACCGCGCCCGGCCGCTACAACGGGCAGCACGCGCTGTTTTTCAATGGTGAGGACGGCGAGGCAGGTTTCGGCGCTGCCGTGCCCGTTGGCGTAGAACGATTGAGCGGAGTCACGGCTGGGGTCTTGCGCCTGAGCAACATCAACGTCAGTCCGCTCGACCTTGACGCGGACGGCTCGCTCGACCTTGTGCACATGCCCTACGTGAAACGCTACGAGGTGTTCTCGCTCGAGCGTGGCCCTGCACCGAGGTGGCGCGGACGCGTGGCGAACACGGCGGCGGGCGAGAGTCCAAAGATCAACTTTGCGCGCGACGCACGCGATACGCGCGTCATGGACGTCAACGCAGACGGTCTGGTCGATATCGTCTACACGTCGCCCACCGAGGTGCAGACGTTCTTTTCGCTCGGCCGCTTTCCGGATGGAGATGGTAAGTTCGGCCAGGGAACTTGGACCGGGCCTGACACGGCGGAGCTGACCACGGAACCCGTCCGCAGCTGTGCGCCGTGGAGCGCCAAGAGCGCGCGTTTTTCAGATCCAGACGTGTTCGTCGCCGACATGAATGGCGATGGCTTGGCCGACCTCGCGCGCGTTCGTAACCGACAGATCCTGTACTGGCCGGGTCGTGGCAACGGCATGTTCGGCACCGGCGATCGTCATACCTGCCGTGGCGGAGGGTTCGGCGCCGACCGGCACATCGCGATGATCAATGCGCCCAACCTCGGTGTGGTTGCGCCTGGGCGCATGCTTTTGGCCGACGTGAATGGCGACGGTTTCAGCGATGTGCTGGAGTTGCGCTCGCAGGCGGTCGACGTCTACCTCAACGACAACGGCGAGGGCTTCAGCCAGCGATTTATTCTCGATCAGACGCCGTTTCTGCCCAATAGCGCGTCGTACGTGCAGCTGAGCGACATCGATGGCTCGGGTACGCCCGACATCGTCTGGGGCAAGGCACACGACTATCGCTACGTGGATTTGACCGGCGGCGTCACGCCGCATCTGCTCGTACGCACGCACAACGGCGTTGGTCGCACGATGACGTTTTCGTACCGAGCGACCACGGACTTGATGCGCGACGCAGCGCGTGCTGGCAAGCCCTGGGAAAGCACGGCGCCCACCGTGGCGCCGGTGCTCGTGCAGACGGAGGTGACCGACAACCTGCAGCGCGTCGGCCGCGTGCCAACGCGGGTGGTCACCGAGTACAGCTACCGCGATCCGGTTTTCGCCGGCCGCGAGCGCGAGTTTCGCGGCTTTCGTGAGGCGACCACGCGCGCGCTCGGCGACGCCACCCATCCCACCTCGCTGACACGCAGTCTGTTTCTGCTCGGCGAGTGTCAGGACGACAACGACACGGACGATGTCGACGTCTGCAGCCCCGCAGAGCGTTGGCGCGAGCACGGTCGGGAAGGGCTCAAGGGCCTTCCTGTGTTGTCGGAAGCCTACGACGAACAGGGCGTCTACCACGCCACCCATCACACGACCTACGAGCTGCGCAAGCTTTACGAGGGGCGAGATGGCCGCCGCGTCAGCGTCGTCTATCCCGTCGAGAAGGATGCTTACCTTTACGACACCGCGGATTTTGATGCTGCGCCACAGCCAGTGTCACTGACCGACGTGCGCCTGAGCTTGGACGAGCCGCCCTCGACACAGGTCTCCACCGTGCAGCTTCGGGCCAGGCGTGGCCGGGTGCGTTCACACTCGCAGACCTCGTTTGACAACTTCGGCAACGTGGTCGAGGCGCGCGAAGACGGCTGCGTGGAAGGCTGCCCGGCAGGAGTCGACGAGACACTGATCGCGCACAGCGACTACACCCTTCCTCCCGGCGATGGGTCCGGATGGTTGTGGCGTGAAGACAGCGCCTTCGCGACCGGCAGTATTCAGACCGAGCGCCGCAGCGAAGTGCGTCATCTCTACAACGCGCAGGGCAACCTGCTTCGGACCTTTGCCGCCCTGCGCGGCACCCTGCCGCTTCAGCGTTGGCACGCGCAGGGCAAGACGGTGGCCCCACAGCCAGCCACACAGTCAGGTGGCCTCTCCAGCCCCACTGAGGTGCTGCTCAAGGACAACTCCTACGACGGGTTCGGCCACATCTCGTGGTAGCGCGTTCCCCAAGGGGGGTGCGCGAGCAGCGACCTCGATCCGGCTTATGCGCATCTGGTCGTCCAGGCTCGCACCTACGTGGGCACGCCCGGCGCGGATGGTTGTGGCTCGGTCACGCTGCGTCAGGAGGTGCGCTACGATCGTGGCCTCGAGCAGGTTCTCGACGCATGGGATGCCAATGGTCGACCCGCGCATTTCGAGTACGACGGGCTAGGACGTCTGGTGTCTTCGACCCTGGCGAACCCGGAGCAACCGGGAACGCTCGCGGCGTTGCCGACGCTGCGCATCCAGTACGACATCACGACCGACCCGTGGACCCGGCCGTACTCGATCACCCGCGTCGAGACCCTGGACGGTCCGACGCCGAACGAAGGCGTGTATCGCGAGGCTTACTCTTTCTCTGACGGTTTTGGGCGTGCGATGGTCTCCTTGGGAGGGGCGGACCCTTCTGCGGGAGACCAGGGGGAGTGGATCGTTTCCGGGCGCGTCGAGCACGATGCCAAAGGCAGTATCTATCGCGCCTGCTCGCCGTTTTTCTACAGCGGCGACCCACTGGCCGTGCCGCGCGTCACTCAGCCGACTACCGACCCGGCGGCGCCCGCAGACGCTGCGGCGGAGGGCAGCGGCTGCAAGTTCCAACAGCACGACGCGTTCGGCCGTCCCACCCATCAGTACGGCGTCGACGGGCAACTCGAGACGCACGGGCGCCATCACGCGCTGAGCACCGATGTGCTCGACCCGGAGGACCTGAGCGGCGGCGCGCGCGAGGGCACGTACACAACCGGCATCGTGGATGGACACGGGCGTCAGGTCGTGCTGATCGAGCGCTATCGCGAGCAGGGTAGTTTGCGCGAGCGTCAGCGTCTGATTGAGTACTTGCCGACCGGTGAGGTTCGCCGGGTGACTCAGCGCGCAAGCGGCCAAGCCGACATCGTCCGCTGGCTTCGCTACGACTCGCTCGGCCGGCTGGTGCTCAACGTCGAGCCAAATACGTCGCAAGGCTTCACGGACAATGAAAACGCTTCCGCGCAAACGGTAATCGCGCTGCGCTACGCCTACGATGACGCGGGGCGACTCGTCGGAACAAGCGATGCTCGCGGCTGCGGCGTCAACTACCACTACGATGTTGCCGGTCGGCCAATCGCGAGCGACTTCTCGCCCTGCGAGGCGCATCATGCGCCCTATACCGCACCCAATCTGCTGACGGGCGAAGGCAGCGAATCTTACGTTCGTTACGACGCGCAGGATCCGGATGCCGGCGCGATCCAGGATGGCGCAGGCGCGCCGTTCGAAGTGCCGCTCGTGCCGATGCTCGGGCAGCTGGCCTCGATCAGCGATCGCGGCAGCAAAGCGGTTTACCGTTATGATCTGTTGGGCCGCGGCACAGGCGTCGCGCTGCGCATGGTCAAGCCCGGCGTGCCGGCGGCCAGCCTGGCCGAACGCTACGCGCCTCGCTGGTACACGCGCGAGACCGTGCTCGATGGTCTCGATCGACCTGTATCCATCACGACCGGTGCGACTACGCCTGAGCTTTTGAGCGCTTCCGGTCTGAGTGAGCTTCGCTTCAAGTACACGACCGACGGTGCGGTTCGCTCCATCGACAGCAGCTACGGCACGTTACTCGCTGAAACAGTAAGGCATGCAGACGGCCGCGCGAAGCACGTTGGCATGGGTGACGCCGCTGCCACCCAACGGATGTTCCTGTACGATGCCAAGCACCGACTGAAGACCGCGCAGACGCTCAGGTCTAACCTTACGATGTGGACCAACCCGCCGCCGGGCTCCTCGTTCGTGCCGCCGGCCGAGGGCGATGCGCCGACCCAGCAGATGCTGCTTGAAGACCTGGAGTATCGCTACGATCGCGTGAGCAACCTTATCGGCATCGACGACCATCGCGTGCCCAGCGATTGGCCGGACAGCGCCCAGCCCGTCTCCAGAAGCTTTCAGTACGATGATCTCTATCGGCTGACACAGGTCAACTACGCCTACGCCGGCTCGAGCACGTGGCGCTCGCCCTACGCGGCCGAGCTCTCCGATGTGGTGCGCGCCCAGCCAAGTCCGCATGTCTCGTTTTCTGAGCGGGTGGCGCAGCAAACCTTCCAGACGGATGCTCATAACCGACTCGTGCAGAGCGACGACGATGCCCATGCGTTCTGGGACAGATCGTCGGGTGCACGCGGCTTCGGCACGGCGGCACGCGGCCCCCATCAGTTGACGCGCGCCTCAAACCGCGCGCTCGCTGCTCAGTCCGAGCGTAAGGGCGACCTGGAAGCGAAGTACGACGCGGCCGGTAACATGACCGACCTCGTCGTCAAGCGTGACGGGCCGTGTTTGCCCCAAGACATCTCGTGCTGGCAACGCTTTCACTACGCGTGGGACGAGATCGGCAATTTGGTGCGCGCGCGCCGCTGGGATCTCGATGCCGTGACGGGCGAGCGGACGGCGCTCGCAAGCCTGGATGCTGCAGCGGCACAGGCGCCACCGACCCCGGGCCTTCGCCATTGGTATCGGGCCGACAGCTGCCGACACAACACCGCGACGGGACGCACGATCTGCGACGACCGCGCTGGCACCCTCGCACTACAGAATGGTTCGCCTGTTTCGCAGGCTCGTATCGAGGACGCGCTGCTGGGGCAACCCACACTTCGTTACGATGCGGGCAGCCCAGCACTCGTCGGTTACGAGCCCGCCACCGCACCGGACACGCGCGAGTACGTCGTGAGCTTCGTCGGCGCGCTCGACCATGCCAGCCAGCACTACTTACTTTGGGGCTACGACACGCCGCGCGAAGACGGCAAGCGCGATCGCACCGGCCTGTACGCTGCTCCGGCAGGTGACCAAGCCCAGCTCTCCTGGTTCTGGTCCGGAGACTACGGCAGCAGCAACACACCCTCAGGCCAACTGACGACCAAGGTGCAGTGGGGACAGCCCTTTATCATCACCATGCGTTCGTTCGTGCGTGAAGACGCGGCTGGCGCTGCAGTGCCAGTCACGGAGCTTTATCTGAACGGAACGCTGGCCGCGCAAGGTGCTGGCGCCATCGCCATGCAGCTCGGTACGGCCCTGGGCGGCGGCGGCGCCAAGCGCATTTCTGAGATGCTGCTGTACGAAGGCGGGCTCAGCAACGACGAGCTTTCGGCTTTGCATCGCTATCTCGCGGAACGCTACCAACTCGACGGGGAAGCCAAGCTACCCACACGCGCGCCCGACGCGGAGCTTCACTATGCCTATTCGGGCAGCAGTCGCGTGCTCAAGACAGCCGTAGACGGCGCCGACGAGTCGCACACCCTTTACGTGTTCGACAGCCTCGAGCTGCGCGGCGCCGAATTCGACGACGACTACGCACTAAACGCCGACACCGAACAGGTGCGCCTGCACGCCGGCCCGGTCAGCGGGCGCGTGGTGCACAGCGAACGCGACCTACCGAGCCTGACCAGCGGTGGCCAACACCTGTTCTTGCAGTTCGGCGATCACCTGGGCTCGGGCTCGTTCACCATCGATCACGCCACAGGTGAGCTGGTCGAATACACGACCTACAGCGCCTACGGCAGCACCGAGAGCGACTACCGACCTGAGCGTTGGGGCAGCTTCCGCGAGCCTTACAAGTTCACAGGCAAAGAAGAAGACATCGAAGTCGGCTTAGTCTACTTCGGCGACCGTTACTACTCGCCGTACGCCGGCTCCTGGGTAAGCCCCGACCCGGTCAACATCCACGAGCTCGGCTCCGACATCAACCCTTACGGTTACGTCGGCGGCAGCCCGATGATGGCCGTGGACCCGGACGGCCGCGATTTCGGCGCCACGGCCGCGACACTGCTGATCATCGCCGCGGTCTCGGCGGCAATCTCGGCCACTTCGAGCGTGGTGAGCCAGGGCGTCCAAAATGGCTGGAGCAACGTCAACTGGGGCTTCAAGGGCGTGGTGGGCGCTGCGATCGTCGGCTTTGCTGCGGGCTTGGCGGGCGGCGCAGCGGGCGGTTTGGCTTCGTCGGGCGCCGCCGGAGTGGGCGTCGGGAGTGCGGGCGCGACCGTCGTGGGTGGCGTGGTGGGTGGTGCCGTAGCCGGCGCTACGGGCAATCTCGTCCACGCGGGCGTGAGTGGCCAGAGCGTGAGCGGCAGTGGACTGGGCAAGGCGATCGCGATCGGCTCGGTCTCAGGGCTCGTTTCTGGCGGTGCGACCGCTGGCCTAGGCGATGGCTGGTTTGCTTCGTTGACGGCCGCCACCTCCGGCACCGCGAGCGGCACGGGGCTGTCTGTTGCGATGGGCGGCTCGTTCGATGCGATGGACTTTGCGATCTCGCTGGGCGGCAGCTTGGCGGGGGTTTCGGCGAGTAGGGG
>JBBSJC010000192.1:0-13323 GCA_038257655.1 Polyangiales bacterium
GCGCAGTTGTGTGAACTCGGCATGGTGAAGGAGCAGGTCGTCAGAGAGCTCGAGTGGCGCATTAACTGCAATAGTAAGGATGGCCCATGCAACCGCGCTTTGCTTGCGCATGGAAGCAGGCAGCCAGCGCAGTGCAAAGAGGGTTCCTAGAGCTCCCACCGGTACCCATAAAAAGCCGTACTGGAAAGCAATGCCTTTGACTGCCAGCTTGGGTGAAAGACCTGCAGCAAGTGCCCACGGTGCACCGCCAAACCAGGAGATCGGATGCAGCCATCCGAGCCCACCTTGGCTCACGGCGCGTCCAATCGTGCTGTTCATCGCGGTCAGGTAGTCGACCTCGGCCGAGGAGTTCATACGAAGGTAAGAAGGCCAGCCCGAGAGGCGCGGCAGAATCAGCACATCGAAACACGCGATAGCGGCAGCGCACGAGGCAACGAGCATCGTCTGCGTTCGCCAAGGTCGAAGTCCGAGCCAGGCGGCTGTCATCGCGACCACCATGGCGGCCCCGTCCTTTAGGCCCGCCGCGAGTAGAACAGTCAGCGCAAACATGTGTGCCCTGCTGCTGAAGTGGAACCAGCAGCTCAACGTCAGGAGAACCGGCAGTGCACACTCAGGGTGGAAGTCGAACGCCGCCGCGTTGGCGAGAGCCCGCGAGCTCGTAATTGCTGCCGAGACAGTAAGGGATGTGACGCAATCGAAATCCAATCGGCGCGCCAGAAAGTATAGCGAAGGTGCGAACGCAGCCGTCAGCACGCTTTGCACTACGATTAACCAAGTGGCCGGATCAGAGCCGACTCTCGTGAGCGGAGCGAACAGGAAGAAAACGAAGGAGCCATGGTCTCCCCAGAGTGGCTGGTCCCCGGACCAAGTGGCAGACATGGATGCGCCATGCGCCGCGCGCCACATCGGTTGCACGAAATTGGCGAGATCCCACGCGAGGGCGTTCGCGCTGTAGTAGCGCTGTAGGTTCGCTGTCGCATGCGATGCGGCTTGGGCGGCCGTCATGGCTGCCAAGCACACGCGAATTGCCATCTCACTTGGATCACTGCGGAGGAGAAGGGCGATTGCGGCTGCAAATGCCAGCCACGACAGATCCACGTGAAGGAAGTGGCCGATTCCAGGCACGTAAAAAGCTGCGACGCGCAGCTGCGTTGTCGCCGCTCCCAGAAGGCCAGCGCGCAGAGCGATCCACGCGGCGAAAAACATCAGGCCCAGGTAGCGGCGCTGACTCGAAGCGAGAGTCATCGAGGTCAAGAAGGACACCGTCAATGTTCACTCAAAGTCTGTTAACCTGCTGACGGCTAGGGGAGACCTACCCCTCATCGCCCGGCTCATCAGGATACGATGTGCCGAGGTCTTCGCTGAGCCCAAACTTGGCAAGCCGATAACGGAACGAACGGAAGGTCATATGCAATAGCTTGGCCGCAGTGGTCCGATTGCCGCCAGTACGTTCCAGGGCTTGCACGAGCAGGCGGCGTTCTATCTCGCCCATATGCAGATCGAGGTCGAGGCCTTCTGTGGGAATTTGCACGACGTTCCTCGCGGGCACGTCACCACTCTCTAAGCTCGCCCCACCTTGTAGATCCGCTGTAATGACGTAGGGCTCGCTCGCAAGGGCGACAGCACGTTCGACGACGTTCTCGAGCTCACGCACGTTGCCAGGGTAGGGCTGCTGCACGATCCACTGCATCGATTCCGCGGAGAAGCTCAATCGCTTGCCTTCGAGAGCTGAGTGCTTGCTGAGGAAGTGGTGGGCGAGCATCGGGATGTCTTCGACACGTTCGCGCAAGGGTGGCAACTGGATGCGGATCACGTTGAGCCGATAGAACAGGTCCTGGCGAAACGTTCCCTCGCGGACGGCTTGCTCGACCTCACGATTGGTGGCGGCCACCACGCGCAGGTCAACCTCCGTCTCATGGTGGGCGCCGACCGGACGCACCTTACGCTCCTGCAGCACACGCAGCAGCTTCACTTGCAAGGGCGCAGGCAGCTCCCCTATTTCGTCAAGGAAGAGGGTGCCCGTATGCGCCGCACGCACCAAACCGTCTTTTTTGGTGTTTGCCCCGGTAAATGCGCCCTTTTCGTGACCGAACAGCTCGCTCTCCATCAGGGTTTCCGGCAATGCGCCGCAGTTCACCACGATGAAGGGATTGGGGGCGCGGTCACCGGTTTGATGGAGCGCGCGCGCGACGACTTCTTTGCCCGTGCCGCTCTCGCCGGTAATCAAGACGCTTGACCTTCCGCTGGCGACGCGCCGCACCATGTCCATCACGGCCCGCATCCGGGGGCCCTTACCGATCAGATCCCCGACCCGGAAGCTTGCGGCTACCTGGGCGCGCAGCGCGCGGTTTTCGTTGACGATCGACGACTTTTCGAGTGCCTTCTCGATTTGTGCGAGTAGCTCGTTGTTCTTGAACGGCTTCTGCACGTAATCGTAGGCCCCAAGTCGCATGGACTCGACGGCTTGCTCAGTCGTGGCAAACGCGGTGATCATGATCACCTGCAGGGCTGCGTCGTTGCGCTTGGCAGCTTCGAGCACTTGCATGCCGGAACCGTCAGGCATGGCCAGATCGGTCACGACCAAATCGATCACCGGCTCAGGCTTTTGCAGGCGCTCCAAAGCCGCACGCACACCCGGCACGAGCTCCACTTCGTATCCAGCGCGGCGCAGAAGCACGCCGAGCATCTCGCGTAGGCCCGCTTCATCGTCGCAGACGAGGACGCGTGCACCCATCAGGCAAAGCCTGCTTGCTTGCTCGAAGCTTCCTTGGGCGGTTTGACTGACAGCGCCTGAACCGCGTCGTAGCCCGTATAGATCTTGCCTGGATCATGGGCCGCGACTTCGACGAAGGCATCGTGCAGCGTGACTGCCGACACCTCTTGCACGGCGATGCTGCCGTTGTCCGATCCGAGGTACAAGGTGACTCGATGTTCATTGGCGACACGAAAAGCATTACCCTTTTCGGTGAGACCAGTTGCTGCTCGGAGAATCGCTTGAAGCACGTCGCGTGTCATGGCCGGGATCGTCGCGGCACGCGGGCTCTGCGTCAAGCACTCGCGTGCATGCTGGTCGCGATCTGCACGGCGTGCGTGCATCCAGCCGCCCTTCGTGGTCGCCGCGCGCTTGACGAAGGCGCCTATGGGCTTGCGGTGAGCGAGCTCAGCAGGGCGGTCCGCGCCAGGCCCGAACAGCTCGATTACTGGGTCGACCTCGGTCGAGCGCAAGTCGGTAAAGGCAATGGGGAGGGCGCCGTCGCGGCTTTTACACGGGCACGCGCCATTTCGCCAAGTGAGCCGCGACTGTGCGTGTACCTCGGGCACGCACACGAGATCATGCGTCGCTACGATCTCGCCGAGCAGGACTACCGCACTGCCATCAAGCTTGCGCCCCGACGTGCATGGCCCCATCGCGTACTGGGGAGCAGGCTGTTGCGTTGGGGACGTCCCCACGAGGCAATCGCACCTCTGACTCAAGCCATTGCGCTCGATGCCGACCATGCAGAGACGCACAACGCGCTCGGGCTGGCGCTGGTTCAGGCGGGTCGCGCCGACGCGGCCGAGAGTATCTTTAAGGCCGGCAGAGCGCGCTTCCCGAAACATCGCGGCCTGGCGCTCGGGCTTGCGATCATTCTGGTCGAATCAGGGCGTTATGAAGAGGCGCTCGCGGTCTACGGCGAAATCGCTGCGCGCTGGCCTCGCTTTGCCGCACCGCATGCGGCACGCGCATTGTTGCTCGTGCAAGTAGGAAGACGGCAGGAAGCGCAGGTTGCGATCGCGCGTGCGCTTTCGATCGAGCCGCGCAACCCAAGCTATCGCGCGCAGCTCGCAGCGCTGCGTGCGCAAGCGCGTTGATGCCTCGCATCGGCTCGGCTACGGGCCACCTCGAAGGAGAGAACATGGCGGACGAAGTCGATGGCGTGCGTTGGGAGCGGCAGGATGGCATCGAGATCTGGACAATCGCGCGTGCGGATCGCAGCAACGCACTGTCGCGCGCTGTCGTGCGTCGCCTGGGCGCGCTTGCGCGCGAGGCCCATGGCAACCCTCAGGTTCGCGCAGTGATCATCACCGGGCAGGGCGACAAGGCCTTCTGCGCGGGCGCAGACCTCAAGGAACGCAAAGACATGACGCTTGCAGACGTGCGCGAGTTCTTACCGAGCTATCAGCTGAGCTTCAACGCCATCGACCGGTTGGATCGTCCAGTCATCGCGGCGATGAATGGTGTTGCCTTCGGTGGTGGGCTCGAGCTTGCGCTGGCCTGCGATGCACGGATCATGGCGCACGATGCGAAAATCGGACTGACGGAGACCTCGCTCGGAATCATTCCCGGTGCAGGCGGCACGCAGCGGCTACCGCGTCTGATTGGGATGTCGCGCGCCAAACAGATGGTGCTGTGGGCTGAGCGCATCGACGCAGCCGAAGCCCTGCGCATCGGTCTTGTCAATCGTGTCACGGCGCCCGGCGAGAGCGCGCTTGCGCAGGCACTTGCCTGGGCGGATGCGTTTCGAAGGGCCGCGCCTATCGCGATCGGCGCGGCGCTCGAGGCGCTGGATGGCGCGCTCGAGTTACCGCTCGATGCTGGGCTTGAGCACGAGCGACGCTGCTATGAGCGCACGCTGGTGTCGCACGATCGCGTGGAAGCGCTCGAGGCCTTTGCAGTGAAGCGCGCGCCTGTCTTCAAGGGCGCCTGAGCTCTACTCACCCAGGCCCGCTGCGCGAACGGCGATCGCCTCCGGCAAATCGAGATCCGCTGCCAGCTGCAGCCAGCGTTTAGCCAGCTCAGGCAGGCCGGCTGCAAGCACAAGCTGCGCTGCCATGAAGGCATTCCTTGCGGGGTCTCCTAACGGCGTGGGGCGCTGCCAGTCGATCGCGGGTGCCCGCAGGAGAGTCACCTGCGCGAGCATGTTGGCAGGCACACGCCATGCGAGTGCACGCTCTTCTGGGGATAGTGCGGCCGTCAGCAGCATGAGAGCGGCCTGAGCATTTCCAAGCCGCCAAGCAGTGACACCCAGTGTGAAGGAGACGGCAGCGATGGCGCCTTCGGTCGATGGGTCTTTGGTGTGGTCGGAGCCGCGCGCGTGGGCGGAGTCGCGCGCTTGCGCAAGGCCGCGCACCGTCTGCGCCGTATCCGGCGGGGCCGCGTCGCAGGCATGACGCGAATGAACGAGCCATGGACCCCGACAAGCCGGCAGTCCGAGCTCGACGAGCGTGTCGAGGCTTTCTGCGGCGATGGGCCTGGCTGGTTGTGCGGCGAGGAAGCGCTGTAGACGCCCTGCAGGGCCTCCTGGACCGCGAAGGGCAAAGGGTCGCAGCTCGGGGTGGTCGCGGTAAGTGAGCTCCCAAAACCAAGACGAGCTAGCAAGCCCACGGGGAAAGATCACCACGTCCTTTCGCAGCTGCTCGACGCGCTGAAGGTAGAGCATGGGCCAGGCCACGTGATCGGAGCCGACAATGACGATCGTGTGGGCAGGAAGCGAGCTCAACGCGTTTGAGCCGATCAGACGTGCGGAACGATCTTCGCCACGGCCGCGCACGAAAGGCGAAGGCTCTGCGAACAATGCGAGCAAACACAGCGCGCCCGAAAGCGCCAACGCGGCTGTCCGAAGTCCGCGCTCCACCAGGGCGACGGCTGCCGCGACACTCGCGGCGATGCACAGGTGCAACGCGAGCGCCAAGTACGAGACAAAGTCCGGGATATCCGGGTTCCAGACTGCATTGCGCGCAACGTAGGCGATCGACAATGCCGTGACCGTAAGGGTGGACCCGCGGCCCAATCGTCCGATGCCCAACCACGCACCTGCGCTGATGCCGAACACCAAGAGCGGCGTCGTCAGTCGCGCTGCTGGCCGGGTGAGTAGGTCGCTGACGTGAGCAGCCCACGTGCCGACGGACACTTCGAGATTCTGCTGAAAATCCGCTCCCGACGCGTAGTGGAGCGCATTGGCCCACGAAGACGGAGCGCCCCAAACAAAGGCATCCTCGCGCTGGGATGCGACCCATATATAAGCGTAAGGGAGAAGCCCCGCGCTCCCGCCGAGCGCTAGCTTCATGAAGGCCTTCTTGAGAACGGACCAGCGCAGGAGCGCAGGCAATAGGCCACTTGCCGTCAGGAGCGCGAAGACAGGGTTTGCAGATGCCGTGAGACCAAGCCCGAGCCCGATGCGCAAGGCGTTAGCGCCATCTTCGCCCGGGGCAGATCTGGGTTGCTTGAAAGCGTCCGCTGCTACTGCGAGCGTCCATAGTCCGCAAAACGTGGCGAGTGAGTAGACCTCGATGCGGGTGGCCTGCTCCCATAGGGCCGCATGCAGAAGCGCCAACGTTGCCAACATTGGGCTCCACTTTGGCAGGCCATGCGCTCTGTTCGTATCTAGCGCTGAGCCAGTAAGCGATATCACAGGCAGTAACGACAGCGCGCCAAACAGGGCGCTCAACCCGTTTAGAATCCAGAGCGGCGGCAGTGGAAGGGTACGTGTAAAGAGCGCGCCGAGTAAGGTGTGCAGTACCTGACCGGGTGGATGCGACAGACCGGCTTCGACCGCCACCATGGCAAGCTCTGGACTGTCAAAGTAAGACAGGTCGCGCGCCATGGTGCTGAGCAGGTAAACGAAAAGCGCGGCCGTGCACAACCAGCTGGTGCGAGCATCATCGAGCGGGAGCCAGAGCGTGCAGGCAGCGGGTCGTCTATCCGCCCCCCTCACCGCAAAGTCACCGGAAACCGAAACACCGCATCGGGCCCATCAAACGTCGCAAAGCGAATCCCCTGCGCCGCCGTCCGCAAGCAATCCCCGCTCTCCCCACCCGTCACGATCCCAGGCCCGCTCAAATTCACCGCCTTGGGCTTGCCGTCGCCGCCCACGCGCATGCCAAACGTGAGCTGGCCGGTCACCTCATCGTCGGAGGGCACGAGCACCAGACAGCGACGAATGCGCTGCATCACGCTATCGAAGCCGGCTTCGATTTGGCCGCCCGTCAGCTGTTGCTCGCCAGCACCCGCCATGTCGAGCTCCTGCCCGTCATCCCAGCCGATGTCCTGATCCGCTACGGAACCTGCGCGTGGGCCGCGCGCTTGCCTTGGGCCCGGGCCACGCAGTCTGCGACGCCGCCTGGGCTTGTCGCCGGGTTCACCGTCGCCCTCGCTCGGCGTGTTCGCCGCCAGGTCCGCGGAGGCCTCGGCGTCTTCTTCGTCGCCGATGAAGCCCGCGTAGTACGCGTAAAAAGCGCCTGCCCAGATCGAGGACGCGGTGAGAAATCCTGCCAGAAAACGCATATCGGGGGCTCTATACCATCCCTTCCCGAGGCGCGGCTAACCGGCGGAACACGGCCCCCCCGATCACTCACGCGCGTGGCGCTGCGCACGCGCCTCGTGGGGGCGGAGGCCCCGCTGGCACTAGCGCATCCAAGCATCAGCGTGATACCGTCGCCTCGGTTCACGAGCCTGGGGGGGCGGCGTTGATGAAGCAAGACGATAGGGTGCAGGCCAAAGAACCGCTGCATACGCGACCGCCTACTGCCATCGCGGCGGGCGCGCCGATACCTTTCAATCGTCCTTTCATTGTGGGCAAAGAGCTCTTCTATATCTCCCAAGCCGTACTCGGCGGGCAGCTTGCGGGTGAGGGTAGATTCACGGCTCTGTGCTCCACGTGGTTGGAAGAGACTTTCGGCGCGCGCAGGGTACTGCTGACCCACTCGTGCACGGCCGCCCTCGAGATGTGTGCTGTGCTGTGTGACATTCAGCCGGGCGATGAAGTCATCATGCCCTCGTACACGTTTGTGTCGACGGCCAATGCCTTCGCCCTGCAGGGTGCGCGTATTCGCTTCGTCGACATTCGCCCGGATACGCTCAACATCGACGAGCGCCTCGTTGAACGGGCTATCACGCCTCGCACCAAGGCGATCTGTGTCGTTCACTATGCGGGCGTCGGCGCCGAGATGGACGCGATCATGGATATCGCGGAGCGGCACAAGCTGCTGGTCGTGGAAGATGCCGCCCAAGCAGTCAATGCGACTTACAAGGGGCGTTACCTCGGCACCATTGGGCACCTCGGATGTTACAGCTTTCATGAGACCAAGAACTTCATCTCGGGTGAGGGCGGCGCACTCGTGGTGAACGCGCCTCAACTGGTGGAGCGCGCCGAAATCATCCGTGAAAAGGGCACCAATCGCACCCAGTTCCGGCGAGGCGAGGTCGACAAATACACATGGGTGGACTTAGGTTCCTCCTATCTTCCCTCGGAACTGATCGCCGCGTTCTTGTACGCGCAGCTAGAAGCGGCACCGGAAATCACCCGTAAGCGGCGAGCCATCTACAGCTACTACGCTGCGGCCTTTCGACCCCTGCAGGAGCGCGGGCTAGTCAACCTTCAACAGACACCCGCGCACTGTCAGCACAATGCCCACATGTTCTATTTGCTGTTGCGCGATGGCGCCGCGCGCGACGGTTTGATCCGACACTTGCGCGAGCGCGCCATCCACGCGGTGTTTCACTACGTGCCGCTGCACAGTTCTCCACTGAGTAAACAGCGCGGCTTCGACGACGCGACACTGCCGGTGACGGATGAAATGGCGGCTCGCCTAGTGCGGTTGCCGTGCTTCTTTGATTTGGAGAAAGACGACCAAGACCGAGTCATTGCGGCCGTAGAGTCATTTTTCTGAGAGCAACTCGGTCCCTCAAAACCAACGGTGAAACCACAGGCGGGTCTCACACGTCCTGAATCCGTACTTCTGATAGAGGCGTTGGGCCGCGACATTTCGCCCTTGGGTGACCACCGTGGCAGTGCGGCAGCCCTGAGACATGAACCAGTCGAGCGCGCCCCGAACCAATCGCCCGCCGACCCCCGTGCCACGCGCGCTCTGGTCCACCCCTAGCAAGCCTATCTGCCCAGCTTGCGCGGAACGGCGCGAGCACGTGATGTAGCCCATCGCCTGCCCGTCTACCTCCGCAATTAGAACCGCGTCGGCCCAGCCATCTAAGCTCTTGTCGATCCACTCTTCGTACAGAGCGTCGCAACGCTCCCGAGAGAAGGACCCATCGTGGTAGAAGCGCGAGTCGGTGTGGTTGATGCGTGCCATGGCGCGCAGAGTCTTCGCGTCCGACGGAGTCGCAGAGCGCAGGGCCGGAGCGACAGCGGGGTGCCCAGCGTTCGGTGTCTGAGCGTCGAGCGTGAGGCGTACGTCGACTAGGCGAAAGTCATTCGACTCGGCCAGAGCGATGCCCGAGGAGTGGTGCGGGTCGGCCAAGAAGTAGACGCAATCTAGCTTGTCGCGTTGAGCTTGGAGCGCGATCGAGTCGAGCAGGGCGGGTGTCATCGTCTCTGAACGCACGCGCGCGATGCGCCTAGCAAAGAACGCCGAGTCCCACTCAAGGAGATCGCAGTCATCGATATTCTGCATCGAGCGCCCGCCTATCCTCCACGTTGGCCCCCAACCGTGATGTGAATCGCGTAAGTGGGGCGGTCCATCATGCGGAAGTGCATGCGCGCCAGGTACTCGCCGATGATGCCAAGGGCAAACAGTTGGGTCCCCGAAAAGATGGAGATGATGCACGCCAGGAAGGGGAAGCCCGGCACGCTGCCGCCATGGATGAAGTAGCGGCCCACCACGTAGACGAGTACCAACACTCCGAACATGGTCAGTGCGAAACCCACCATGCTTGCTACTTGCAGCGGCAGGGTGCTGAACCCCGTCATCATGTTGAGCGCGTGTGCGACCAGCTTTCGTAGCGTGTAGTTCGAGGTGCCGATGACACGAGGGTCATGTTTGACCTTAACCGATGCGAAGCGCGAGCTGCCCCAGGTCAGCAGCACATCGATGTTGGCGTGGGGGCCGCGAAAGTCCACGAATGCCTTGCGCAGGTCAGCGCGGAAGATACGAAACGCGCTCGCGTTCCGCGCAGTCTCGGCGTTCATCGCTGTTTGCAAGGTGATCTTCGTGATCAACGAGGCGAGGTCGCGCAACAGGCCATGCTGCTGTCGCTCGGGCGTCCCGTACACGACGTCATGACCTTCCCTCAGCTTATTGAGCATCCCAGGTATCTCCTCCGGCGGGTTCTGCAGGTCGTCGTCGATGGTCGCGATGATGTCGCCCTCAGCCGCCCGGATGCCGCAGAGCAATGCGTTGTGTTGCCCGTAGTTGCGCATCAAGTTCAGACCGCGAATCCATGGGTGATTACTCGCGAGTTCTTCGATCACGCTCCAGCTAGCGTCACGGCTGCCATCGTTGACAAGGAGCAGTTCGAACCGGCCTGCAATCGATCGGAGTACTGGCTCTAAGCGCTCCGCGAGCAGCGGCAGCGAACGCTCACTGTTATAGACGGGCACAACGACCGAGATGAAGTGATCGGTCTGGGGCTGGCTCGAGTGGTCGTGGCTGGTCATAGGGTCGGCATGGCGTGCCCTCGCGCGGCATAGCGGGCAGCAAAATGTACCATCGGAGCCCTGCGAGGGGGCATAAAGGCGCGACTCCGACCCACCGCCAACACCCGTAAGGTCGTTGTGCGGGAGCTTCGCACGCAATCGGCTGCGACTGCCACGTCGACGATGTTATCATCCCCGCCATGGAGATGGCCGAGGGGACGCGGTTCTGGCGCAGCGCGCACGGCGCATCTCTTGTGGCGCTGACCGCTTGCTTAGTCTTTGGTTGGCTGGGCGCCGGTTCTCTCGAGAATGGCGATGATTGCGTGTACGCCTGGGCAGCGCGCCACATGCTCGAAGACGGTAGCTGGCTGACCTATTGGTGGCATCGCTTCGACCTGTCGGCAGTCTATCCACCGCTGCATTTCGCGCTCCTGCGCCTTAGTCTGTCGGCTTTCGGTGAGAGCGAGCTCGCGTATCGTTTGCCAGCGGCCATCGCCGCGTTCTTCGCTGTCTTGATCACGGCCGACATCGCGTACCGACTGTCAAAGTCGCACAGTGCTGGGGTTCTCGCTGGACTGTGTTTGCTCTGCAGCACAACGTTCTACGTAGCTTCGCGCTCTGTACGGCTGGACATGACCTTCTTGGTCTGCGGGATGGCCGTCTATGCCGCTTACTTGCGAGCGCAGACCGACTCCCGCTTCTTCTGGATCATGGGCATCTGTGCGGGACTTGGGTACCTTGCCAAGTCGCTGCTCATCGCTTTCGTGCTGATGCCGATCGTGATCGACGTGCTGTTGTTTCGTCGCGAGCTCTTGCGCCGTCGTGAGGTCTACGCTGCCGCGCTGTTGTTCGTGACATTGGCAGGCCTGTGGCACCTGAGTCTCTGGCAGCACGGTCAGCCTGTGGTGCCTGGCTACGGCCAACGTATCCTGCAAGGCATTGCGGGCGACTTCAGCTTCGGTTCCATGCTGCGCGCGCTCGTCACGGCCGAGGGCGTCGCGATGGCTCTCTGGGCGGGTGGCCTCGGTTTCCTCGTTTATGCGGCAAGGGCGTCGTCCAGCGCTCGCGTGCTTGCGCTCGCCGTCCCGTGTGGCCTTACCATCTTGCTTGCCACGAGCACGGCGATGCCCCACTACGCGCTCGCGCTGTTTCCTCCGATGGCGGTAGGTGCGGGCTGGGGTCTCGGCAAGCTGTTCGATCGGCGGCCCGTTACGCTTCCTCTGGGAGTCTGCGCTCTGTTGTTCGTATTCTCGCTGCAGAACCTTCGACTCTTTGTCAATCCGGATCTATCGCCGGGTGCCCGAGAGATTGCCGCGCTGGCGCGAGAGACGCCGGCACACGAACCCGTGCTGTTCTTTCGTGACTACAGCGCCGCGTTCGACTTCTACCTTAACAGGTCTACCTTACTCCTTACCGAATCCAAGCACGCCTACGACCTGTACGTCGCGCACCCAGCGATGCTGGACGGACCCGGTATTGAGTTGGTCTCCCCCGCAGCCATGCTGGCGGCTCTGGCATCCCCGAATACGAAGGTCGCAACCACCGTCTTCTTTGACGAAGATCTGCGCGCGTACCTCGCCAAACTCCCGGCGGAGCAGCAGGCGAGTTTGGAGCGCAAACAGGTCGGACTCTACGTCCTGTATCGACCGCGCCGACACGCCGCGCAGCCGAGCGGCGCCGGGCCCGCGAATCCCTTCGTATCCACTACGGGCCACTGAGGGATTCATGGCTAAGATCGACCCCGTTTCCCTACTCGACCTCTCGTTTCCGGCGCTGCTCTCGCGTGCGCAACGACTGCGCGATGATCGCGCTAGCGGCACACTCGGCAACCGGGGTATTCCGCTCAGGGTGGCGCTCCTGTCGAGCTCCAATTCGCAGTTCTTAGGTCGCCTGCTCGAGCTGTTCCTGTGGGAGGCGGGCATCGACCCCACGCTCTACGACGCTCCCTACGGCAGCCTCACCGAGAACGTGCTCAATCCCGACTCGGAACTGTACCGTTTCGATCCCGACGTTACGATTCTGTTGCCTCACCAGCGCGACTTGGGAGCCGTTCCGGAGCTGTTGGCCAACGAGCAGCGCGCTTCACAACTGGCCCAAGGCTCGGCCGAGATCTGGGCCAATCTCTGGCGTACCTTACTTTCTCGCACGCGAAGCCAGGTGATCCAGGCGAACTTCGTGCTGCCGTCCCAGCGCAGTCTCGGCAATCTGGATGGCTCGCTTGCGTTCGGCCTCCTCAGTTTCGTGCGCGCCGTCAATGCGCAGCTGGCGAGACTGCGCACGCCTTCCGTTCACATCCTGGACCTCGACTACCTGACGAGCTCGTTTGGGCTCGAGCGCGCACTCGATGCGCGCAACTTCTACACCAGCAAGCAACTCTTCGCATTCCCGTTCTTACCTTCGCTCTGCCTCGCTATCACGCGTCAGGTCGCGCTACATGCGGGCATCGCGCGCAAGTGCGCGGTACTCGACCTCGATGGAACCCTGTGGGGGGGCACGGTGGGTGAGGACGGTGTCGAAAACATCGTCCTCGGTCCCGATAGCGCGGAGGGCGAGGCGTTTCAGGACTTTCAGCGCTACCTGCGAGATCTCCGGCAGCGTGGTGTGATGCTCGCCGTGTGCAGCAAGAACGATCTGGAAAACGCGCGCGCGCCCTTCGAGAGCCATCCCCACATGTTGCTCAGGCTCGATGACATCGCGTGCTTCGTCGCGAACTGGCAGGACAAGGCCGAAAATGTCGTCACCATCGCGCAGACCCTGAACATCGGGCTTGATTCGCTCGTGTTCCTGGACAACAGCCCAGAAGAGCGGCACCGCGTACGTAGTGCACTTCCCGACGTACACGTGGTGGAGCTACCCGAAGATCCGGCGGACTACGTGCGGGCCCTGGATGTGGGGGCGTATTTCGAGATCGCCGAGCTGACGGCTGAGGCAACTGCGCGCACCGCGTCGTTCACGGAGGAGCGCCTGCGCGAGC
>JBBSJC010000193.1:0-13246 GCA_038257655.1 Polyangiales bacterium
CATTTTCCGTTCCGCTCGACATCGCGGAAGGAGCCGGTCGCCGTTGAGCTTCTCGCGCGGGTGGTCGCTATGCTGACCAAGTTGTGCCGTTAGAGTAAGAGCGTCGCCGTCGCCGTCGCCGTCAAGGCTCTGGTCAACGCTCACGACAACGACAACGTTCGCGATGAAGGCGAATCGGCACCGTTGACGTCTGCGGTCATTGTTGTACGGATTGGAACTCCACTGACTTCGAGCTCCCGGCAGTATGCGGCGCCTGGGAAGCGCTCAACGACCGGTAGGCCGGGGGTGGTCGTCGCGCTTCCAGTCGCAGCGGCACTGCGCGACGAGGTCCGTCGTTTCGTTCAACACGATGAGCGCACGCGAGCGCTCGCGCTCATCTGCGAGCGGTCCGTCCGTGGCCTCGATGCGCTGGCGCAACCAGCTAAGAAGTTGCAGCGCCGTCTCGAGCTGTTCGGCGCCATCCTCGGTGGCACCCACCTTGGCCGCAGCAAGCTTACGTTCGCTCGCGAGCACGGGCGGCGGATCACTGTAGGTCACCGTCGGCGGCTCTACCTGCTCAGGCAACGCTGGCTCGTGCTGGAACGCAGCAGCCTGCGGACGATCACTCTTGAGCGCAGGCAACGGACGATCACTCTTGAGCGCAAGCAACGGCGGCTTGTAGGACGTGGTGGGAGGCTCGCTGAGCGCCCGCTGCGCGCGCTCGCTCTTGAGCACGGGGCGAAGGCCGCTGAAGGAAGGCGCGGGAAACTCACTTGGCATCGGCGCCGGGCGGGCGCTGACGGGGCGCGCGCTGTGCGGAAGCGCTGGACCCGGACGATCACTCTTGGCCGGAATGCGACGATCGAGCGGGGGGGGGACCGCACGTACGCTCTTGGGCGCCGGCCAGCGGTCATTATGAGGGGGGATCGGCCGCGTACCAGACACAGCCTCGAACGCGCGAGCTGCCGGCTGCTGCGGTCGCGGGAGACGCTCGCAGCGTACCTTCACTGCGATCACGCTACCGCGATGATCGATACAGGGCTCGAGGTTCAGGTTCGCATCGATCAGCGCGCCGTTTGCTGCGCGTACGATGCTGCGCCAACGACGCGACGTCTGGCCGCGCAACACGGCTTGGACGTTGCGCACTTCGGCGCGACGCGTGGGCGCGAGCAACTGCTCGACCGATGCGCCATGCAGAGCGCCATGGGCATACCCGAACATTTGGTGGGCGAGCGAATTGGCATAGCTGACGCGATGGTCACGTCCGATCAGGAGCATCGGATATTCGTCCTCGAGAACCGCGTTCGCTTCTGATGTTTGAGTGCTCA
Source organism: Polyangiales bacterium (assembly GCA_038257655.1). Lineage (GTDB taxonomy): Bacteria > Myxococcota_A > Polyangia > Polyangiales > DASUME01 > DASUME01. Next base: position 1,308 of record JBBSJC010000193.1, read on the forward strand.
TTGCCGTCGGACCATCCCTTTCGTGATGCTCGGGGGTCACAGGTACAGTGAACTCAGGGATAACAGCAGTTGAAACTAAGGTGCAAGCACAGTTGCTTTTGTTGTGGCCTGGCTTGCGCGCATGCGTAAGCAGAGGTGAGCAGGAATCTTACTCTTCCTTAACTTTGCGCCTGTTTCGCCCAAACGGACCTGGCTGCGACCGGCTTCAGCTTGCGTGCTACGTGGCGGGTTGCCTGTGCCAAACCCATCGCCAAAACCCGTACAAAAACCGTTACGAACGCTGTTGACTTGCCTGTCGCTTCTGCTGCTGTCGAGTTGTGCGGTGCGTCCCAAGCTGCCGACGGACGTGGCCACGGCGGTGGCCCGCGACGACATGCGGGTGCTGCGCACCGAGCACATCGATCTGTACTATCCGGACAACCAGCCTGCCGAGCGGGCCTATGCGTTTGCGGCACGCCTCGAAGGCTGCCTAACGGAGCTTCGCAAGCGAACCACGGTTGCATCGCGCGGAGACGGCATTTCCCAGCAGCGGCTGCAGGTGATTCACCCCAACCTGCCCTTCAACAACGCCTTCGTGAACCCGCCGCTGGCGGGCGACTTCTTCTCGGTGATCCCGACCCATACCACCTTCGATTGGAGCATCGAGCTTGGTATCCCACTCCTGCAAGACTACGTCGCATGCCATGAGCTCGTGCACTACGTGCACTTCCAGCAGAGCTTTCGCTTTTGGGGCGGCGTCAATCGCATCTTCGGTCACACCGTGTCGCAGCAAATCGGCCTCGACGGCTGGTTTATCGAAGGGCTGGCGACCTATTACGAGCAGCTGCTGCAACCGGGCACCGGCAGACCGACCTGGCCTGCCTGGACCGGAGCCTTCCACGCCGGGGTTGCACAGGATGGAATTTCAGGCGGGGACCTGAGCGATCTTAACCGACAGTACCACTGGGGTAATCACTACTTGATAGGGAGCCACTTTGTCGCGTACCTCGTTTATCGCTATGGCGAGCCAAAGCTCTGGGAATTGATTGCGCTACAGGGTAAGTCTTTCTTCTTTCCGTTTATCGTGACGCGCCGCTTCAAGCAGGTGTATGGGCGCACGCTGTCTCAGCTGATCGACGACTTTGCAGCGGATGCCAAGCTGCGCTTTCCTGTACGCGAGAAGCCGAGCACGCAGCACACCGTGCGCAAGCTCGGCGCCAACGGTCGCTATGCGCGTGCGCTCGATGGCACCGAAGCCGTGATGACGTGGGCCATGGATGCGCCTGCCACCGTCACGCTGTACTCCAAGCATGGGGAAATCCTGCACCGGGTAGCCATGACCGACGTGACGCCGCCACGAACGCTGGCAGTCGCGGACCCGCGGCTCGTCTCTGGTCTGAGCTTCAGCGCAGATGGACGCTCCCTGTTCTGGGTGTCGATCGATCAAGGGCCGGTGTATCAGGCCGCGCGCCTGATGCAGATGGACGTGACAAGCGGACGCATCCGGCGGGTGCACGACGACCTGTCTGGCCAGGGCGGCAGCATCAGCCCGGACGGCTCGGTCTACTATTTCGTGCGCAGCGATGCCCGAGGCCAGGCACTGCGCGCCCTCGATCTGCGCACTGGTACGCAACGCACGCTGTATGCCGCAGGCTCAAACACTCAGATGGCCGCCCCCGCGGTATCACCCGATGGTCGGCGCATCGTCATCACGGTGTTCGAGGGCAGCTACGGCTTGGCGGTGATCGACGCAAGCACGGGCAAACGCACGCACACGCTGTCCTTTACTGGCAGCGCGCTGACCGATCCCTCGTTCACAGACGACGGACGCTTACTGTTCGTGGCCGCACACGAGCAGGTTTTTCAGGCCTTTGTCCACGACCTCGAAACCGGCACGACGACCCAGGTCACCCAGGTGCCCTATTTGGCGCTGCATGCTCGCGCAAGCCTTGGCGTGGTGCGCTTCCTCAACCGTCAGGGCTGGCAATACACGCTCGACGAAGTGGCACTTCCGCCGCCACTGCCGCCCGCGCCAGCAGCATCCGTTGCGACCCTGCCCGCAGCTGCGGATAGTCAGGCAACCGCGTCCGAAGCGAACCTTTCAGCACCTTCCAGCCTCGAACCGGGTTTGCAGACGAATAATCTGACAAACGGACCTATCCTGCCCTTGCCAGCCCCGGCGAGCGTGGCGCTATCGGGCGTCACGGACGAACCGTACCGTGTCTTTCCCGAGCTGTTGATTCCGACGATGCGCGGACCCTCGCTTTCGTTTCTGGGAGCGGCAGTGAGCCGCAGCAATACGGTGCGCAACGGCCCTATCCTCGGAGTGGCCCTGCTGGGCAGCGATCCACTCGGCTACCATCGTTGGGGGCTGGCGGGCGCGCTGCAGATTGGCTCCTATCGAGCGAGCGGCGCTGCGTCCTATCTCAACGCACAGCTTGCGCCGGTATTCGTTACGCTGTCGGCGTCGCATCTGTCCTACGAGCAGACCGTCAGAAACAGCGTCGACACGGATGGCGATGGGGACCCCGACTTGAGGCGCAAAAGCCTGGTGGTCACGGAGCAAAGCGAAGCGTCGCTGGCGCTCGGCCTAGCCTTGCGCACCAGCTACCTCCAGGCCGGGTTCAACCTTCTAGACGACTATCAATCCGACAGTGAGCCACCGGCCCCTGCCCGGCGGCGGCTCGGCGGACCGAGCCTGCTCTTGGCCCATGACAGCCTCGAGTACACACCGATGAGCGGCCCCCGGCGCGGCTTTTACACGAGCCTCACCGGGACCGTGTATCCAACTGGCTTGAGCACCTTACCGTTCACGCTGACAGACGCAGCGGGTGACCTGGCGCTCTACTCGCCCTTACCGTTCTCCAAGCGGCACACGCTGTCACTCGCCTTGCGGGCGCGTGCGTTGTTCTACGACGACCCGAGCGTGCGACTGCTGCGGGTCGGAGGGGTTTCAGCCTATGGCGACTCGCTTTTCGATTCGCCAGCAGGCAGGGACGCGGACTGGTTTGAGGGCGTCCCCCAGTCGCGGCGATTCTCCGAGCCCCTGCGCGGCTACGAGACGTACAGTTTTTTGACGAATCAGATCGGTGCGGCGCAGCTCCAGTATCGCTATCCACTGATCATCGATGCGGGCGTGGCCAGTAGCCTCGGCTTCTTACCTTCCTTTTTCGTTCGGCAGATCGATCTGGCGCTCTTCGGCCTGGCCGCAACTACGGACACCGAGCGCCCGAAGGACTTTGCGCGGCTGGTCGCTGGCGGCGCGCTCACGCTGAGCACACGCTTTTATTACGTGCCACTGAGTGTCCGCTATCAGCTGGCCCAGCGCTTCACCGATGACAAAGCGCTTCAGCATACGGTGGCGCTAGGCGTGGGACTCTGAACCCACACAGCAGCTCTGGCAGACGTCAGTGCACTCAGTCCCAGCGCACTTCACAGCGAAACTGTACGCTCGGTAAACCATGTACGTGTTTGTCCGGCATGCTGATATCCGAGCGGATCAGGACGTTCTGCGCGCCGGCTGTCACGAGCACCGCCTCGGCGTAAGTGTCATTTACCACCGAGAACCAGCGCCCAAAGATCTGGGGCAACTGAGCACGCGATAGAATCGCGAGTCCGGGCTCGATCATTTGGGCTTCGCCCCGTCCGTGAAAATCGATGTACTGGGACTGCAGCGCAGGCAAGCGCGTGATTACCATCGCGGGCGATGCCAGCTTGAGCAAGAAGCGATGGATGCCCGAGATGTCGAGGGCCGCCTGAAACTTCGAACGCGCCCGCACAAATGAGGAGAATGTGGTGCTGCACTGCCGAGCACAAACGTGCCCTGAAACGACGAGCGGGATAATGTCGTACCAAGACGCCGGCAAAAAGCGCTGTTGAAAAAATTCGGCGAGACGCGGGTCCCGAAAGCCCCGTAACATTGCCTCCACGCCACCAGGTGCCGTTTGCGCCACATACTCGAGGTGGCCCATATACGCGACGCCCTTGATCCGAAACGGTCCCTTACCTGGCTCGAAAGGTAAGGGTTGGGTCTCGTCGAGCAACGTTGTCACATCATTATACTAACCCTAACCATTCGCATGCCCTTGGGTCATTTTTGCTAGGGTTTTGCGCGGCAAACCCATTGGTAATCGCCGACACGACTGTCGGCGGAGCAATAGCGGTAATGCGCCACATATCCCTGTCACGCACTACAACTGCGCACCGCAAGCTGGCGGGCACTAAGGTCAGCGGGGTCACCGACCACTCTAGCTAAGAGGAGCGGCGTGCATTCAGGCCGCGACGCAACAAGCATACCTCGGAGGCGATAAGCTCACCGCGTCGGTAACGGCCGAGCAAGAGCCGTGAGCGTTCGGCGAGCAGACGCCTTACTTCACGACGCATGCCTTTGACGCGTGCGATCTGCATGTTGTCGTAGCCGGTGGTCGCGTGACGCAGCCAAGCGATGGTGGCAGCCTCGGCTCGCTGTTCGATCGGAATACGTTTGGTGCGCGCCACCGTGCCGCTGCCCACCGGTACCGCATGATCGGCTATCGCCTTGGCAAGCTCCTGTGCAAGCGGCGCGTGCACCGGTGCAAACGCGAGAAAGCGTCGCACGGCTTCGGAAAAATCTTCTTCGTACTGGCTTTGCTCTACCGCGCGCTTGCTCCGAGCGGCCTCGAGCTTGCGCGCGTAGGCCGGGTCTTCGCGCTCACTTAGTAAGGTTTCGCGAATCGCTGCAACGACGGATGATTGGGCCCAGACGCCGCGCGAAAACAACTTGCGCCCGCGCCTTTCTTGCATGGTCCAGCAGGGGCCGGCTTTTTTCACTCTGCCTGTCAGACCGGGATCGCCGGGCGGCAGTAGGATCCAGCCGGCGGGCACGTTGAGAATCTCACCAGACTCGGTTTGTACAGTGCCGGCGCGGGGGCCGGGGGCGACGACGCGGACGCGATCAGGCACGTGGGGGATGTACGTTGCGATGCGACGACTGACAAGCGTGCCCAAGCCGCTTTAGAGTGGGCGTCACGGATGGTCTCGCTTGCGGCCACCGAGTGATCGTTCCAGGAGGCCCCCGATGTTAACTTCAGCTCGTCGACGTTCTTCGCTCAACTGGGCCTGGCGCGCCTTACCCGTGCTGCTCGCTGCCAGCTGTGGCGACAGTGCAAATGGCCGGGCTGACAGGCCCGTGAGCGATGGCGGAGACACCTTGCGCTGTGAAGCCGACGCCTGTGATGGCTTGCCCGTACCGGAGATCGCGTGCGCCGACGGACCGACGATAGTGGTCTGCGAACGCGGCGCGGACGGAGCCTGTCGTCCGCAGGTGCGCTGCGAAAGTGACGAGGCAGGCGCCGATCACGACGGGGGCTCGCGGCAGGACGCGGGCCCGCGGCAGGACGCGGGCTCCCAGCAGGATGCGGGCGGTGCTTCCGATCCCGGCCAAGCTTGCGGCGGCATCGCCGGCCGCGGCTGCCCCAGTGCCCAGTTCTGCAACTACGAAGTGAGCGCGGGAGGCAGCGGCTGCCAAGACATTTCGGACGCAAGCGGCATGTGCCAGACGATTCCGTTCGCTTGCACGGGACTGTACGACCCGGTGTGCGGCTGCGATCGTCACAGCTATGCCTCGGCCTGCGAAGCGCACGCAAAGGGCGTGGCCGTGTTGCACCAGGAGCTTTGTACCGTCGAGGAGTGCGTGTCGATCGGGGGCCGCCCTGAATACAGTGACGGCGCGAGTACCCCGAGCTGCAAGATCGGCGAACAGGGCTTTGATATCCCGGGCCGGGAGCGCGGCATCTGCTGTGTGAAGTGAGCTGCATTGCGGTCTGCGACCGGCGCTGGCGTGTCGTCAGCGTGCGGCTAGGACTCGGTGATGGGTTTAGGGCGGCGCAAAATCAGCCTCGAGCATGAAGCCGCCTGGGTATTCAATCGCATGGCCGACGTCTACGACGCGCGTCCAGGTTATCCCCACGCGCTGCTCAGCGCGCTTGCCGAGCTAGCGCATGGCGCAGCGCATGACATCCCTGACGCGCCGGCCCCCAAGCCGCGCATCGCAGACGTGGGTGCCGGCATCGGCCATCTGGCGCTGCCGCTCGCAGCGCTGGGCTTCGATGTGGTCGCGATCGAGCCCGCCCGCGCGATGCTCGAGCGGCTGAGGGAGGCGGCACAGACGCGCAAGCTTGCGCTGCGCACGCTGCACGCGACCGCTGAAGCCTTGCCCCTGGAGAGTGCGAGCGTGGACCTGGTGATCGTGGCCGATGCCCTGCATTTTCTCGACGCGGAGCGCACAGGCAGCGAAATCGGCCGCGTGCTGGTGCCAGGCGGCGCCCTAGCGATCGTGACCTGTGAGCTGGCCGAGACGCCGTTCATGCGTGGCGTGGTCAGTCTGATGCAGGAGGCCGCGCCTCGTAGACCGCGCGATCTGACAAAAGCTCTCGCCCAAATCTCGGCGCTGGCCGAGCTGACGCTGGCAAAGACCGTGCATTGCCAAGATCAAACGCCCGTCGACGCGGAAACGCTCGAGCGCATTTTACGCTCGATTTCGTTTATCGGCCCGGCGATGAATCCGGCCCGTTTTGCGGCGTTTCGCGCACGAATTCACGCGCTGCCCGAGGCTGCGGTCTGGGCGCGTCGCTTTACCTTACGCTTTGGTCGCAAGCGCGCCTGAGGCTCAGCTCTGATCTCTACGCGGCATGTTCGGCTGCGTCCTCGTAGCTGCGGACCGACTCCGGGGCCGCCTGACTGCTGTTGTCGTCGACGCTGTTGAAGAGATTGGCGTCGCCTTCGCCTTTGCGCGCACGGCCCCGCTTTTTTGGTGCTGCGGGCGGCGAAACCGGGCTCGTGCTCTGGCCGACTTCCGCGACGCGCAGGGACAGCTTGGCATCCGCTGCCGCATAGATGCGCGCGTAGGCAAGCCCGCGTTCCGCTTGACCGGTCAATGCCTCGGACTGCGCCGAAACCAGCGCGCGCGCGGTTTCGAGCTCAGCCTCGAGGCGCTCGACTTCGAGCTGCAGAGCACGAAGCTCGTCGGCTGCGGCTTGCAACGAGTGCAGATCGACGTCGGGGAAACGCACTTCTGCAAGCGCGTCGCTAAACAGGCCGAGGACGTCGCGAGCGGTCGTAGACAGTGGATCGAACTTGAGGCTGGGCTTGGACATGCTGGCTCCTAACTTGGGCGGGTGCTTAGTCAGACTGAACTCTTGTTCAGTTATTAGGCTAAAGTCGCGAAAAGGGCAAGAAAAGCGGGCGGCCATGGGGCAAAACGTGAGAATGAGCAGCAGCAGCACGGCATCGACGTTTGTCCCCTCTTCCCGTTTTCAGTCGCCTGCCGGTGCGGGACTGTGGTTTGCCTTTCGCAAGCGCGAGCTGCTGGTAAGCGACGCTTTTGCGGTGCCCAATCTGCCCGCGCTCGACGTGTTGGGCCTGCGTGCGGCCCGCGTGCAGTTTCTCGGCATGCTCGATGGCGAAGCCTGTTTTTCGGCGGAGCTTTCAGCGGACGCCGAGCCGCCGCGTGGCGCGCAGTTTCGCGATCTACGGCAGCTCTACGGACGCATGCGCGACACGCTGCTCGCGGTCGCCACCCGCGCCGTTCAGATCATGGAATGGGATCGCACCCATCAATACTGCGGCGCGTGTGCGGCTCCCACGGAGCCCCACGAAAAGGCGCGCAGCCGCGTGTGCAGCAATCCTAGCTGCAAGCTCGAGCACTACCCGAGACTGTCGCCTGCGATCATCGTCGCCGTGGAGCGCGGTGAAGAGATCCTACTCGCCCGCTCGCCGCACTTTCCAGCCACCATCTTCAGTGTGCTTGCAGGCTTCGTCGACCCCGGGGAGAGCGTCGAAGAGGCGGTGCACCGCGAGGTGTTCGAGGAGACGGGTGTTCGCGTCAGCAACGTGCGCTACTTCGGCAGCCAGCCCTGGCCGTTCCCCAACTCGCTGATGTTGGGTTACCAGGCTCAGTATGAGGCCGGCGAGCTCGTGCTCGATCCCGACGAGATCGAAGAGGCGCAGTTCTTTCATGTCGATGCGCTACCGCCGATGTTCCCAGGGCGCGTGAGTATTTCGCAGTGGTTGATCCACGACTTTTGCGCGCGGCACGGACGCACGCTTGCTTCCGTGGGGGGTGACACGCGGTGACCCTCTCAGGCGATAGCTCGGGGTATAACGCAGGCGCTAGCGAGTCGTCGTCATCGAGCGTGCATGCGCTCTTAGGTCCGACGAACACGGGTAAGACCCATCGCGCGATCGAGCGCATGCTCGACTTTGAAAGCGGCATGATGGGCTTACCCCTGCGTCTGTTGGCGCGCGAAGTATACGACCGGGTGAGCGCACGCATCGGCGAGCAAGCCGTGGCACTGGTCACCGGCGAAGAGAAACGCGTGCCCGCGCGGCCTCGCTATTGGATTTGCACGGTCGAAGCCATGCCTCCCGATCTCGAGGTGGACTTCATGGCGATCGACGAGATTCAGCTGATGTGCCATCCGGAGCGTGGGCATGTGTTTACCGACCGCCTGCTGCACTGGCGCGGCCGAGCCGAAACCTGGTTTCTCGGCTCGGACACGGTCCAAGGCTTGGTGCGCGAACAGATTCGCGGCGTGCGCATCCGCGGGCTGCCACGTCTTTCGCACCTTACCTACAAGGGTCAAAGCTCGCTGCGCACCTTGCCGCGACGCAGTGCCGTGGTCGCCTTCAGCATGACGCAGGTATACGAGCTGGCCGATGTGCTGCGCGTGCGACGCGGGGGCGCAGCGGTGGTGCTCGGCGCGTTATCGCCGCGTGTACGCAACGCTCAGGTTGCCCTGTACCAAGCGGGCGAGGTCGATTTCTTGGTCGCTACCGACGCTATCGGCATGGGTCTCAACCTCGACATCGATCACGTGGCGCTCGCTGCCGCCACCAAGTTTGACGGTTTTGAAACAAGGGAGCTCGAGACGGCGGAGCTTGCGCAAATCGTGGGTCGCGCCGGACGTTACTTGCGCGATGGCACCTTCGGCACGCTCTCGCCCCAGCCTGAGCTCTCGCCGCGCACGGTGCAGCACCTGGAAGAGCATCGCTTTCCCGCGCAGCGCTTTGCTTACTATCGCAACTCCCAGCTCGATTTTTCGAATGTTCCGACATTGCTGGCGGAGCTCGAGCGCCGGCCTCCGCACGTTTCATTCCGAGCGCCGCCCGACGGCGACGACTTGCTCGTGCTGCGCACGCTCGCCAAGCGCGCCGAGGTGTTGAGCCTTGCCAGTGACGAAGAACGCGTGCGTGCGCTGTGGGATGTATGTCGCATCCCCAACTACGAAAAACGCATCCCTGAGCACCAGGCCGAGCGCATCTTACCGTTATTCGAGCAGCTAGCGCGTCGGGGCCGCATCGCAAGCGACTACCTCGACGAGCAGGTGCGTAAGCTCGAGCGCTACGAAGGGGACATTCACGTGCTGCTGGACAGGTTGTCTGCGGTGCGCATGTGGACCTATGTCAGCCACCAGGGCGGCTGGATCGATGATGCGACGCATTGGCGAGAGCGCACTCGCGCGCTCGAAGACCGCTTGGGTGACCTGCTGCATGAGCGCTTGCTCGAACGCTTCGTCAAACCGGACTCTGCGCCACGCCGGCCGCGCGAACGTACAGCGGCGACCGGGGTCGAGGTAAATGGTAGCCATCCCTTTGCCAAGCTGCAGGAGCTCGACATCTACGTGCATCCTGAGCGCGAAGCGGCGCGAAAGCGCACTGAGCTCGTCGAGCAACTCGTGCAAGCGCGCTTCGAGCAGCTGAAGCTTGACGCGCGTCATGACCTTACGTTTGAAGGCGAGCGGATTGCGCGCTTCAGCGCTGGGCAGGGCCTGTTGCGCCCCTCCTTGAAGCTGATGCTGCCAGACTGGATCGAGGCCGGTGCCCGCCAACGCATCGAACGGCGCCTGATCGCGCATACCAAGGATCTGCTCGCGCATCTGCTCGAACCGCTCGCGCCACAGGATCGCGCCCAACATGCAGCCGAAGCCGCGAGCGCCCCGGTTCGCGGGCTTATCTACCAATTGGAGCAGGGTCTAGGCACGGTGAGCAAGCGTCAGCTCGGCGCTCAGCTACATACGCTCAACGAGAGCGAGCGTACCGCGCTGCAGACAAGAGAGATCGTGATCGGTCGCTCCACCGTATTTGCCCAGGGCATGCTCAGCCATGATCGCTTGCGCATCCGGGCTGCGTGGTGTCGTGCCGCACTAAGTGCGCCCCACACCTTTGTCGCACCGGAGCCAGACGTGCTGCTTTGGCCCTTGTCCGGGCGGCCCGATCCGGAGCTGTATCTGCGCCTGGGCTTCGTGGCGCTTGCACACTGGGCCTTGCGCTGTGATGTCCTTGAAACATTGGTCAACAAGCTTGTCGATGTGCAAGATCCGGCCGGACGTGCTGAGGAGACGCGGCTGCTGCTCGGCTGCTCGGACGAGCAAGCGCAGGCGGTGTTAGCAGAGCTGCCGCGCAGCGGTCGCAAGCGCCGACGCCCAGGCACGAGGCAGCCATGAAACGGAGAACGACTCTGCTTCTAGCACTCGCACTGGGCGTCGCCGCGTTCGCTCCGATCCCGTTGCGTGTGCAGGCGCGCAGTATGCGTAAGGTTCCCATCTTCTTTCACGTGGCCGTAAACGAGGGGGCGCCGGTGGCGACTGATCGGTTCCTCGCTGAGCAACTGGACCATGCCAATGCGATCTACAAACCCATGGGCATTACTCTTAGCGATGTAGGTCACGCGACGCTGCCCCGACGACACCTAGCGTTGGTGAGCCGTGACGACCGTGATGCCTTGACGCGCTATCTGCGCCCGGGTGTGCTCAACTGCATGATCGTCGGCTCACTGATGGACGTCGATGAGCCAGGGCGCGAAAGGCGCGGCGTGCACTGGCGACAGCGCACTACCCCTACCCGGCATTTTGTGATCGTCAGCGCGATCTCTGGACCTTATGTGCTTGCCCATGAGCTCGGGCACTTCTTTGGCAACCGTGAGCATAGCGACACGGTAGGCAACCTGATGAGTTACCAGCATACGAGCGCGGTGCCTGTGTTGACGCAGGCACAGATTGCGCGCGTACATGAGACGCTCGAGCAAATGGTGTTGGACGGCGAGCTGAGCTTGAGTCAGCGATAACCTGCCGCTTGCAGCGAGAACAGTCGTGCGTAGCGACCATCCTTAGCGACTAGCTCGGCGTGGGAGCCGGACTCCACGATGCGCCCGTTGACCAGCACCACGATCGTATCGGCCATGCGCACTGTGGAAAAACGGTGCGAGATCAAGACCGCGATCTGGTTTTGCGTCAGCTGCCTAAAGCGCTCGAAGATTTGCATCTCCGCTTCGGCATCCATCGAGGCTGTCGGCTCGTCGAGCACGAGGATGTCGGCGTCTTTTCGCATGAACGCACGCGACAAGGCGATCTTCTGCCATTGACCGAGCGACAGCTCGCGGCCGTTCTTGAACCAGCGTCCTAGCTGCGTGTCGTACTTGGCCGGCAAGTCCGCGATAAAGGGCGAGGACAGGCCCTTTTCGGCGGCGTCGCGCCAACGCTCGCGGTCTTCGATCGCGCGCACGTCGCCCACCCCCACGTTTTCGCCGACGGTAAACTGGTAACGGGCAAAGTCTTGGAAGATAACGCCGATGCGCTCACGCAAGACCTTAGGGTCCCAGTCACGCAAATCGACGCCATCCAAGCTGATGCTGCCAGAGCTCGGGGTGTAAAGTCGGGTGAGCAGCTTGATCAGCGTGGTCTTACCCGAACCGTTTTCGCCCACGACCGCCAGCTTTTCTCCGGGCTTGATATGCAGAGTAATGTCTTCGACCGCGAAACGGTCCGATCCTGGGTAAAGAAAGGACACCGCGTTGAAGCGGATGCCGTCGCCGGGTCTCGTGCCTATGTGTGCCGCGCCGCTAGGGGGCGGCACCGTTTGCTCGAGAAAGTCATACAGATTGGATAGGTAGAGGTTGTCCTCGTACATACCACCCACCGAGCTAA
>JBBSJC010000194.1:0-13246 GCA_038257655.1 Polyangiales bacterium
CGCCTCCGCCTCCGCCTCCTCCGCCCCCGCCGACCGGGCCAGGTAGCTGCGAGGAACCGTTTGCGCTCGTGTTCACGGATAACGCGGCGTCAGAGGCGAAAACCACCTCGGGTGGCAGCGCGACCGACGTGCCGACCACCTGCGAGAGTCTGGCGATTCAAGGGCTACCTCTGCCGGTCAACTACACGCCGGTAAAAGGGCCTGAGCACGTCTACAACTTCAAAATGCCGTTCAAGGGCAAGGTGGTCGTGGACATGAAGAACCCGCAGACCGGTTTCAAGGCCGCGGTGTACCTGCTGGGCAAGTGCGGCGACATGTCGAGTCTCAAGACGGACGGCACGCGAACCCCGGCGCGGGTTGCCTGCGATTTCTTGGGCGCTTTGAGCTGGAATGCCGATGCCGAGGAAGACGTCTTTGTCGTCGTCGATTCGGGCAGTGGTACCGAGATTACCGGCATGTTCGGCATGGGGCCGATCTCGGGGCCCTACACGCTCAATGTCACGTTGCGCCAGGAGATGGCGGAAGGCGGCGCGTGCGATCCGAAGGGAGCCGGTGACTACTGCGCGGCCGGTCTGTTGTGCCGCGAGGAGACGGCGGGCGCTTTCTGTCGCGCGATCACCTGCGGCGACGGCTACGTCGAGGGCAACGAGGAATGCGACGACAAGAATACGGCCAACGGCGATGGCTGCACGGGCTGCAAATTCGACGCGCGCGATACCTGCACGGACGCGACGAACGTGGCCAAGCTCCAATTTCGTAAGGAGGGCGCTGCAGACGTGGCCGTAGCGTCGGGTGACACCACCGCCGCGGCGTACAACCTTGATTTGGGTGATGAGACCACGTGCGCCAATGATTCCCGCGACCACATCTACTCGTTTACGCTGGTAGGCCGAAGGAACGTCCAAGTGACGCTCACCCCTGAACTTGGCTTCGATGCGAGTCTCGGGATTTTGGACAGCGAGTGCACCGTTGCCGCTATGGACGACTGCAGGGATGCGGCCCCCGCCGGCAGGTCGGGGCAGAACCCGGTCAGCGGGGTAGAGACGTATCCAAGCCCGACGACTACGAAGAACCTCGCGGGTGGTACCTACTACGTTGTGGTGGACGGAAAGGGCGCTTCAGCCCGCGGCACATACGATCTCAAGGTCACCGCGACCGTGCCCTGATATCATCCCGCGGGTCCGCCGCTGAGCGGGCTCGAAAGGGATGTCGAGATGGTGCGTTCGAGGCTCGCTTCAGTCGTTTTGGTCGCTGCCTTCGCGGCGGCATGTGGTGGCACAAAGACACAAGCAAATGCCTCGCAGGAGCCTGCGAAGCCGTTGTGGGAGCCGCCACCCTTGCCGACCGATGGCGCCATTGGTGCGCTCGGCCTGACGCCACCCGATGACAAGCCTTGGCCCTCGATGAGCTACGAGGAAAAGGAGTGGTACATGATCGGCAAGGTGCACCCGATCATGCGCCAGGTGTTTCAGACCTACGACGCGAAGAAGTACGAAGGCTTGGGCATGGAGTGCGTGCAGTGTCACGGCGAAGACGCCAAAGAGAAGAAGTACAAGATGCCGTCCGCGCATCTGTCGCCGGTGCCGCCCTACGATAGCGAAGACTTCAAAGCGATGTATCCCTCGCGCATCGTGCAGTTCATGGCCAAGCGCGTGACGCCGGTGATGGGGCAGCTGATCGACGCGCCTGACTTTGACCCGAAGACGGGCGAGGGATTTTCTTGTTATGGCTGCCATCCCAAGGGATGAGCGCTATTGCGTAACGAATGGAAGACGAGCGAAGTGTGCACGAAGCCTTTGAGAGCATCGTGGGGCGGCCTGAGGCGCCGATCTTTCTGACGTGTGAGCACGCGAGTGAGATCTTGCCCGACCCATGGCTGTGGAGCGAAGACGACCGACGCTTGATCGGCACGCACTGGGCTTACGATCTGGGTGCGCGCGAAGTGACGATCGAGCTTGCTCAGGCGTTGAACGCGAGTGCGGTTTTGTCGCGCTTTACTAGGCTTTTAATCGATCCAAATCGCGATGAGTCCAATCCGGATCTGTTGCGGCGTGTGGCCGATGGCCAAGCTGTCGAGCTCAATCAGGAGGTGACGGCACAGGAGCGCGCGCGTCGCCTCGAAGCTTACTATCGCCCGTTTCATGCAGCGGTGGACCGCGCGCTTAGCGAGACGGCGGCGCCGGTCTTACTGTCTGTGCACACGTTCACGCCCGTGTATGAAGGGCAGATCCGCGAGGTCGAGCTCGGCGTCCTGTTCAATCGCGAGCTCAAAGCGGCGCACGGACTGGGCGAGGCGCTCTCTGCCAGCTTCAGCGGCGTCGCCTACAACGAGCCCTGGTCGGGTCTCGACGGTTTGATCTTCTCTGCGGAGAAACACGCCGACAAGTACGGGCGCTGTGCCCTTGAGCTCGAGATACGTCAGGACCGGGCCGAAGACCCGGTGTACCGCGCGAAATTGGTCAATGTACTTGCCGAATACTTCGCTGGCTGAGAGCTCGCGCAGTGTCAGCACGGCTAGCCACCGCGCAAGCTTCAACGCTCAGTTAGGCGGGGAATGAGCTCGGCGAAATTGCAGGGTCTGGTGCGGCTGTCGAGTTGGGCGCCCAGGATCCAGTCCCAGGCGTCGCGGCAAGCGTTGGGGGAGCCTGGTAAGGCGAACAAGTAGGTGCCCTGCGCCACCCCGGCGGTCGCGCGCGATTGGATGGTCGAGGTGCCGATCTGAGCGTAGCTAAGCATTCGGAATAACTCGCCGAATCCTGGAATTTCCTTTTCGTACACCGCTTGAAAGGCCTCTGGCGTGACGTCCCGTCCGGTGACGCCGGTGCCGCCTGTCGCGAGCACGACCTCGACTTCGGAATCGGCGATGAAGCGCCTTAGCTCGGCTTCGATGCTGGCTTGCTCGTCCTTGACGATCACGCGGGCTTGCAGCAGGTGACCGGCTGCGGTGAGCTTCTGCTCGAGCATGCTGCCCGAACGGTCGTCTGCGAGGGTGCGCGTGTCGGACACTGTGATCACGGCGATGCGCAGGGGCAGAAACGGGCGGCTTTCGTCGATGCCGGGCATGGGGCTCTCTTTCGCTGGGTTACGTGTTATTTTTAGCGCGCGTGAGCTCATTCGGCAGTGGCGGCATCAGAGAAGGCGGTGCCGCAGATTTCTTCGGCAACGAGCGCTTCGAGCTTGAGGAGCAGCTGGGTGAAGGTGCGTTTGGTGTCGTGTACCAAGCGTACGATCGTCTGCACGACACGCGAGTGGCGCTCAAGGTTATGCGGCGGCTCGGGCCAGACGCGCTGTTTTACTTCAAAAAGGAGTTTCGCGCGCTCGTCGACATTCAGCATCTGAACCTGGTGCGCTACCACGCGCTGTTCGAGGACGCAGGGCGTTGGTTTCTGACCATGGAGCTGGTGCGTGGCCCGTCGCTGGTGGAGCACGTGCGGCAGGGGCACGACCCGCACGGTCCACACGTACGTTTTGACGAAGACAGATTGCGCAATTGTCTGATGCAACTCGCGTGCGGAGTCGATGCGCTACATCGCGCCGCCAAGGTGCATCGTGACGTCAAGCCGTCCAACGTACGCATTGCTGCGGGTAACCGTCTGGTGTTGCTCGACTTTGGCTTGGTGCTCGAGACGGATGCACGAGAAAGCGCGCGTCTGCCCAATATCGGCACCGCGACGTACATGGCGCCCGAGCAGGTGATCGGCGCAAACGTAGGACCGCTTGCCGACTATTACGCAGTGGGCTGCGTGCTTTATGAGTGTTTGACCGGGCGTCATCCCTTCGTGGGGGATTCCATCGACATCCTCGCGGCCAAGCAGTCGCGCGATCCAGAGCCGCCCAGTGCGATCGCACCCGACGTGCCCCCGGATCTCGATGAGCTGTGCATGGCATTGCTTGCGCGCCAACCTGCAGAGCGTAAGGCCGGCGTCGAGGCACTGAACGAGATGCTGCCGAGCAACGCGCTGGATCTGAGTATTTCGCGTACGGTGCCGACCACCGGCGGCGGTGCAGCTTTCGTGGGACGCATCCGTGAGCTGTCGGTGCTAGGTCGCATGATCGAAAGCACGGAGGCATCAGCGCTGCGTGTCGTTTCGGTAATCGGTGAGTCCGGCGTGGGAAAGAGCGCCTTGCTCGCCGAGCTCACGCGCAGAATTCAGCGCATGAGACCCGATGCCGTAGTGCTCTCAGGTCGCTGCTACGAGCGTGAGGCTGTGCCGTTCAAGGCATTTGACGGTGTGATCGATGCGCTCACGCGCGAGCTCAAGCGGCTTCCCTCGGAACATATTCAGGCGCTTTTACCGCCCCACCCAGAGCTACTGACCCAGGTGTTCCCGGTACTTGGGCGGGTGCCGGAGATTCGTGAGCGCAGCCCTCGTGAGCTTGCACGCGCCGATGCGCCCAGCCTGCGCCGGCGGGCGTTCGCTGCGCTCAAGACGCTGCTTGCAAAGCTTGCCGCAGAACGCCTGGTGGTGGTGTTGATCGACGACGTGCACTGGGCCGATGCCGATAGCGCGAGCCTGCTGGAAGACTTACTTTCGGCGCCGGACGCTCCTGCCTTGCTGCTCGTCGTCGCCGGTCGTGCACGTCCCGCGCGCGAGGAAGAGCCGAGCTTTGATCGGATTGCGAGCAAGCTCGGTGGGGGGCTCCGGCTGCGCTTGCTTGCGTTGTCACAAAGTGACGCGTGTGCGATGGCCGAGGCGCTTCTTCGCGAGCTCGGGGGTGATCCCAATCACGCGCAAGCAATCGCGGAGGAATCCGGCGGACAGCCGCTGTTCGTAGCCGCGCTGGCTCACTATACGAGCGCGCGTGGCGGCTCCGAAATTCCGCGTCTCGATCAAGCGTTGGCCGTAAGCATGGATGCGTTGTCGCGGCCGGCGCGCGAGCTACTCGTGTTGCTTGCGGTCGCCGGTGCCCCGCTCGTCTGGGACGTGCTCGCACGCGCCTCGACTGCACCTTCGGCAGAGCTTTCCGCAGCGATCGAGGAAGTGCGCAGGACGCCTTGGGTACGCTCGCGCCAGCATGCGGGGTCGTTCTCCCTCGAGTTTGCCCACGATCGAGTGCGCGATCTCTTACTGTCGCGGGTGAGCGCCGCCGAGCAGAAGCGCATCCATGGCCATCTCGGCGATGCGCTGTCACGTGTGTCGGCCGATGCAGAAAGTGTGGTGCTGCATTGGATCGAGGCAGAGCAGACCGAGCGTGTCACGCAACATGCGTGTCGTGCTGCGGAGGCAGCGGTCGCGTCCCTTGCGTTTGCGCGCGGTGTGCGTCTGTATCAGCTCGCCGTTGAATACTGTCCTGCCAGCGACACCTCCATCCGACGCCAAACCCAGCTTGCGCTCGCCGAGGCGCTGTCGCTCTCCGGGCGCAGCTCGGATGCGGCCATGTTGTATGCCGAGCTTGCCAACGGCTCCGATGCGGACACTTCGCTTGAGCTCAGACGCCGCGCTGCGGCCGAGTGGATCGAAGCCGGCGAACAGGCGCGCGGCATCGCACAAGGCGTCTCGCTTTTGCAAGAGTTGGGGATCGAGCCGCCAACATCGCGTCGCGCACTGCTTTGGTCCATTCATTGTCATCGGGTTAGTGCCTGGCTGCGGGGCGAACGCTTCGACGTGCGTCCGCTCCCGGAGCTGCCCACGGCGGATCGCGTGCGGGTTGATCTTCTTTTCAATCTAACCCTTACTTTGTCGGTAATCGATCTCTTGCGCAGTGCCGAGCTGCAGAGCCGACATTTGGAAGCGGCGACTGAGCTCGGCGACCCTTACCGTCTTGCACGCGCGCTGAGTGTCCAAGCGTGGTTTGTACGCAGTGCTTTGCGGGGAGGTGACCTCGACGGGGCCTGGGAGCTCAAGCGTGCCAAAGAGCTTGCGCGCTTGTCTGAGCATCCCCATGCGCTGGCGCTCGTGGCGCTGGTGGAAGCCGTGGCAGACTATTTGGCGGGGCGCTTCCGGCAAGCTGCCAAGCAGGCTGACCGTGCAGAGTATCTGTTGCGCGAAGAGTGCCGCGGCGTTGCCTTCGAGCTCTCCAATGCTCAGATCCTTGGGCAACTTTGTCGCCACGATACCGGACAATGGCAAAGCTGGCGCGAGCGGTTGCCTGAGCTGCTCGCCGACGCGAAGCTGCGTCGCGACGAGCCCTGCGTGACCGCGTTCGAGAGCCGACTCGTGTATTGGGAGCGCTTGCTGTGCGACGAGCCTGACGCCGCGCGCGCCCAGATCGATGCCGTGACAGAGCGTGTCGAGCCCGCCGCCTTCGGCATGTATGCGTTCAACTTGTTATGCGCGAACACGGAAATCGATTTGTACATCGGTGACCCGAACGCGCATGCGCGCGTGATGCGAGCCTGGCCGCTCGTGGAGCATTCGCACTTGCTCAGGGCTCGCGCGATCTGGCCGCGTGCGTACAACGTTCGGGCACGGTCCGCGCTCGGTTCGGCTTATCTGATGCCACATTTGCGCAAAACCCTGCTGATGCATGCGCAGAAAGATGCGGACGCGATTTCCCGCGAACGCACCGATCGCTCGCGTGCAGTGGCCGAGCTGTTGCGTGCGGGCATCGCAGACATCGGCAACGAGCGCGAGCTTGCCATCCAGCGTTTTGGCGAAGCTGCGCTAGCTTGCGAAAGCGGGCACATGCCGCAGCTCGCGGCCGCGGCCCGTAGACGCCAAGGCATGTTGATCGGCGGCGAGGATGGGCGCGCGATGACGGTGCGCGCTGAGCGTTGGCTGCGCGAACAGGGTGCGGTGGATCCGGGGAGGATCTGCGCGGTGTTGCTCGGTTACTGAGTATTCAAAAAAGGGATGCACGGCAGCCTCGCGGGCATTTGCATGCCTTAGACGCGGCCCGCGCTAGGGGCACGGATTGGGGACCTCGCCATGAATGGCGTCGATCTCGCGCACAAGCTCGGCGCTGAGCTTGAGCTCGCTTGAGCCGAGCAACGTCTCAAGCTGCGCCTGGCTGGTCGCGCCGATGATCGTGGACGTGACAAAGCTGCGCGACGTGACGAAGGCTATCGCAAGCTGCACGGGATCGACGCCGTGCTTTTGCGCAAGCTCGATGTAATGGCGCGTCGCGCGCTCACCGAGGGGATTCGAGTAGCGTGCGTACTGATTGAAGAGCGTAAGACGCGCACCGTCCGGCTTTCGCCCATCGAGGTACTTGCCACTTAGCGTCCCAAAGCCGAGCGGAGAGTAAGCAAGCAGCCCGAGACTTTCGCGATGTGCTACTTCCGCTAGACCCACCTCGAAGCTGCGGTTGAGCAGGCTGTAAGGGTTTTGAATGCTCACCGGACGAGACAGGCCGCGCGTTTCGGCCAAGTGCAGGTAACGCATGCTGCCCCAGGCAGTTTCGTTACTCAGGCCAATGTGTCGAACTTTGCCGCTCTTCACCAGCTCGTGCATCGCTTCGAGCGTTTCTTCGAGCGGCGTGTCCTCAGGCTTCGGATCATGGGTA
This sequence comes from Polyangiales bacterium, assembly GCA_038257655.1. Taxonomy (GTDB): domain Bacteria; phylum Myxococcota_A; class Polyangia; order Polyangiales; family DASUME01; genus DASUME01. The sequence goes on from JBBSJC010000194.1 coordinate 7,447, forward strand.
TAGCCAAGGCGGCCAAAGTAGTTGGTACGACGGTCCGGCCAATGGATCTGATACAGGTCGATGTGCTCGATCCCGAGGCGCTTGAGGCTGCCTTCAATCGCTAACGCAATGTTGCGGCGATCAGGACAGGTGCGGGGAGAGCGGAGATACGGTGCGAGCATCGGCCCCGCGACCTTGCTGGCGATTACGAGATGGTCGCGATTTTTGCGCTGTTTGAGCCAGTTTCCGAGGTAGCGCTCGGTCCGTCCCTGGGTCTCTCCTTCATCGGGATCGGATAAGCCTCCGCCGTATCAATGAAATTGAGCCCGTAACCGATGGCGCGGTCGAGCTGGGCGTGGGCTTCTTGCTCGGTGTTCTGTTCGCCCCAGGTCATCGTTCCCAAGCACAGCGAGGTCACTGACAGATCGGTGCGGCCAAGGCGTCGTCGTTCCATCGTGAGTACGTACCACCGGCCGCGCCAGCGAGGCTAGTCCGTGTCTCACATGCGCGGGCAAGCTAGATAGACGCGGGTCGACAGCGCGGCTCGGTCAGCTCAAGCGTGGCAACTTGGGTGTCATGACCACCCTCTGCCAGCGCTTGGCGCTCGCCACGCTCCCTTACCGCGATCCAGCCGCGCACGAGCACATGATCGCTGGAGACGCCGAGCGGGCCAAGCCAGTTGGGGTTGCTGGCTAGCATACCGTTGCCTAGGCGCGTGTCGCGCAAGCGGTGCTTTACGATAAGCGTCGTCAGGTCGGCAGCTTGCGGGCGACTGCCGAGGGCGCCGAGCCAAATCGCGCGTGCGCTGTCCGCCACTGGTTCGAGCGCACGTAGGCTCTTGGCGCGCGCGGCCTGTCGTTCATAGCGCAGACTTGAGGCCACGGAGATCACTGCAACCTGAACGTCGCATTGGCCCACCCGGATCCGCACCACGGGCTCGCGGGATACGCCGTGCAGCGGCAAACGTGACCAGAGAGCTTGCTTGCCATCAGCGCCAAGCCCCCGCGCACGGTAAGGTAGGGTGGGCAGCGCAAAGTCGAGCTCGCGCAGGGCCGCGTCTGTGGCACCGACCACGGCCAGCAGATCGGGCGCGCTTTCACGCAGGCGCCTCGCCCGCTCACTTTTCACGTCCGCGCCATCGAGCGTGGCTTCGGCAACGCGCAGCAGCGGGCCCCTCTGCGGAGATAACTTCACGGGGCGTAGCAGCTGCCACGCAGGCATGAGCGCGATCACGCAGGCCAACGCGAGCCCCGAAAGCCACCACCAGCGATGTAAGACTGCCGCTGCGATCGCGCAGATCAGGCTCAGCGCAGCCAACAGCGGGCCGAGCTCACGGGCGACGGCGCCCAGCCAGATGAAGCGTTCAAACACGCCGAGCACAACCGCGCCGACGACACCGCCGCTTACGATGTCGAGCACGCGCAGGCTAGCGCCCGTCCAGCGCGCGCTCGGGTGCGCACGTTTGCTTGGGCGTTTGCCTGCGCTCTTGCTGGCGCGTTTGACGCGGCCACTGGCTTTCGGGGCCTTACTGCGAGCCACGCGCCCTCTTTACGCCTGCACCGAACGCTCCGCGGCCACTTGCATCAGACGCGTCAGGTGCTTGGCGATGCGCGCGGGGTCCTCGACGGGGCTGCCTTCGGACAGCAGCGACTGATCATAAAGAAGCTCGGCATACGCACGCACTTCCTGACTTGCGCTGTCCTGGTTCAACAGCCCGCGCATGGCGACGATCAGCGGATGTTTGGCATTGATCTCCATGATGCGCTTGGTCGCCGGCATGTCTTCTGAGCGCGAAGCCCGCAGCAGACGTTCGATGTATGGCCCAAGCCCGCCGTCGGGCACGACCAAACAAGCAGGCGAATCCGTCAGGCGCGACGACACGCGCACCTCGCTCACCTGACTACCCAGCACATCCTTGAAGCACGCGATGAGCGGTGCGAGGTCGCTTTCTTCTGCCTTGGTTTCAGCCGAAGGCTCCGACTTCTCTTCCTGCCCTTCGAGTCCAAGATTTTCATCCATCGCCGAGCGCAGCGGCTTACCGTCTACCTCTTCCATCGCTACGACCGCCCACTGATCGACCGGGTCAGTCATGTACAAGATTTCATAGCCGCGAGCCTTGAGCGACTCCAGATGGGGGCTTGCCTCGACGGTGCGGCGATTGGGGCCGAGCACGTAGTAAATCGCGTTCTGTCCCTCGGGCATGCGTGCACGATAGTCTGCAAGCGAAGTCAGAGCGGTCGATTGCGAGCTCTCAAAGCGCATCAGCTTCGTCAACCGATCGCGCAGCTCTGGCTCAAAGTGCAGACCTTCTTTCAGGACCGCCCCGTAGTTCTTCCACAAGCTCAGATAATCTTCGGGACGCTTGTCTGCGATCTCATCGAGCAGATCGAGCGCCTGCTTGACCACCTGCTTGCGGATGACTTTGACGACCCTGGAGTCCTGCAAGAGCTCGCGCGATACGTTCAGGGGCAAGTCTTCCGAATCGATCACGCCGCGCACGAAGCGCAACCAACGCGGCAGCAGCTCCTTGCAATCATCCATGATGAAGACGCGCTTTACATGCAGCCGCACGCCATGGCGCTCTTCGGGCGAAAACAGATCGAAGGGCGGCCGCTTCGGGATGAACACCAAACCCGTGAACTCCTGCGTGCCCTCGATGCGAAAGTGCTTACGCGCGAGCGGCGGCTCAAAATCGTGGGTCAAATGCGTGTAGAACTCGTCGTACTGCTCGTCGCTGATCTCACTCGGCTTGCGCTGCCACAATGCGCTTGCCTGGTTGATGCGTTCGTAGCTGGTCTCGCCGTCCTTACTCTGTGCGCTATCCTCAGCGTTCTCGCCATCTTCGCTGTCGCGAGCTTTGCTGTCGTGGCTGGTGGCGAGCTCGATCGGGTAGGCGATGTAGTCGGAGTAGCGGGCGACGAGCTCACGAATGCGGCCCGGCTTCAAAAACTCCCGCTGGTCTTCGCGCAGGTGCAGGATGATCGAGGTACCACGTTCACTGCGTTCGGCGGGGCCCACGCGAAAGCTACTCTTGGCATCGGACTCCCAGCGGAAGGCCTGCTCTTGCAGACGCTTGCGCGAGATCACCTCGACGCGGTCGGCGACCAGATAGGCGCTGTAAAAGCCCACGCCAAACTGCCCGATCAAATTCAGGTCGCGCTTTTCCTTGAGCTCGGAGAGCAGCTCGCGCGAACCCGAATGGGCGATTGTGCCCAGGTTCTTGACGAGCTCAGCTTCGTCCATGCCGATGCCGTTGTCTGACAGCGTGAGCGTGCCCGCCTTTTCGTCGGGCGTGATGCGGATGCGCAGGGGCTCGCCGCCGTCAGGCGCTTCGATCGAAAAAAAGCGCTCCTTGTCGAGGGCGTCGGACGCGTTCGAGAGTAGCTCTCTCAGAAAGATCTCCTTGTTGCTGTACAGGGAGTTGATCACCAAGCTCAGGACCTCGCTGACCTGGGCCTGAAATGCGTGCTCTTTCATTTGCGCGTTCGTCATGTCTCCTCCGCCGGGATGCCGGGTGGCCGTGTCGGCGCGCACTCAAACGCGCGCCCGGGCCGCGGGCGCAAAATGGCCATTCACAGCCCAGTGTCAAGGTGTGTCGATGCGCCCGCATGCGTAGCTGGCTTCGGCGGCGACTGGGCATGGTTGGCAGAGGTCGCGCAGCGCGCCCTCACCCTGCGCGACTATTCGGGTGGACGTGCCAGGGGATGGGTGCCCGAGGTGCGTGGATTGTAGGCCACGCGTTCCGGCAACCAACGCCGCAGCGTCGCGTCGAGATCCGTCATCGTCACGGGCTTTGGCACATAGTCATCCATGCCCGCAGCCAAGCAGCGCTCCCGGTCGCCCTGCATCGCGTTGGCGGTCATCGCGACAATTGGAATACGGCGTCCGTCGCCCTCGAGCTCGCGGATCTGATGGGCCGCACCAAAGCCATCGAGCACCGGCATCTGGCAATCCATCAGGATGATGTCGAACTCGCTCTGTTTCATCGCTTCGACAGCGAGCTGTCCGTTCTCGGCTACCTCGGCGTCGCAGCCGAGCATCTCCAGGGTACGCACCGCCACCTTTTGATTGACCAGGTTATCCTCGGCCACGAGCACGCGTGCGCGTAGCTTACTTTGCAGGGCTGGCGATTCGCCGCTGCGTGCGCGTTTGCTCGATGGGCGCGCAGTGAGGCCGAGCACGTTGCTTAAGCCTTCATGCAGCGCGATGCGGCGCAGCGGTCGAGCCAGACACAGCGTGGCACCCGCTTCGCGCGCCGCATCACCCACGCTGCGTTGTCCGATCGCATAGAAAACGACCACCGGCGTGCTCTGGGAGATGCTGAACAGCTCACGCACGCGCCGCTTGGATTCTGCTTCGCTCGCGCCCAGCGCAAGCTCCAAGAACACGAGATCGTGCGTGCCTTGCTCTGGCAGCGGGGTGCGACTGATGTCGTCGGCCAAATCGATCTTGGCGCCGAAGGGCGACAGCTGATACTCGAGAAACTCGCGCGTTAGCGGGTGCAGGCCGAGCGCCAAGATACGCGCGCCGCTCAATGCGCGGGGCAAAAAGAAGCTGCCTGTGGTGCGGCCGTGCGCCGTGCCAAAGCGCGCCGTGAACGAAAACGTGCTGCCCTCGCCCGGGGCGCTTTCTACCAACATGCGGCCGCCCATCAGCTCCACGATCTGCCGCGAAATCGCCAGACCCAGGCCGGTGCCGCCGTACTCGCGTTGGATGCTGCGATTGGCTTGAGCGAAATCCTGAAACAGATTCTTCTGCTGATCGCGCGAGATGCCCATGCCCGTATCGGTGACATCGAAGCGAATCAAGGCGGTGTCGCGATCGTGACCCACCACCGTCACGCGCAGTGAAACCTGACCTCGGCTGGTGAACTTGATCGCGTTTCCGAGCAGGTTAGTGATCACCTGGCGCAGCCGACCCCGATCGCCCTGCACCCAGTCGGGCACGCGTGCATCGATGATGCTGGCGATCTCGAGCCCCTTGTCGTGGGCGCGCGCGGCTAATAACTCGACGATCTCTTCGAGCAGTGCGCGCAAAGGGAAGGGCGCCCGTCCGAGCTCGATCTTCCCCGCTTCGATCTTGGAGTAATCGAGCACGTCATCCAGGATCGAAAGCAGGGCTTCGCCCGAGTTGCGGATAATCGTGGTGTATTCCCGCTGCTCGGGCGTAAGCCGCGTCTGCAACATGACGTTTGTCATGCCGATCACGCCGTTCATCGGTGTGCGAATCTGGTGGCTCATGGTCGCAAGAAAGCGACCTTTGGTACCGGCGGCCTGCAACGCGTCGCGATGGGCTTGGTCAAGCTCGCGCTGCAGCTCTTTTAGCTGAGTCACGTCGCGCACGATGGCGATGACCTCGTGCTCACCGCCTTTCACAAAGCGCGCTTCATGATCGAGGCGCGCGCCCTCATGCTCGATCTGATAGTCGAGGCTGACGACCTCGCGGGTCTCGATCGCTTCGTTGATGCACTCGATCGCCTCGGCGGCGACATCGGCCGGCATGACCTCGGACACGTTGCGCCCGAGCTTCTGCGATTCGTCCTGGCTGTCGACGCCGGGAGAGGTCTGAAAACCCAAGATCGTTCCAGCGCGGTCGATGCGATAGATCGTGTCCGGCAGCGCCTCGAGCAATGCGCGACTTTCTTCTTCTGCGACGCGCAGCTCAGCTTCGGCGGCGCGGCGTTTTTCAAGCCGCTCTTGTAGACGCCCGCTCAGGTCGTGAATCCGTCCTAAGACAAAGCCGCACGTGACCGACGCGATCGTTGCGAATAGAAAGCCTGTGAGAGACGAGCCCTCCGGTGCGCCGTACACGACCCAGGCGA
>JBBSJC010000195.1:0-13234 GCA_038257655.1 Polyangiales bacterium
CAAGGACTTCATCGGCGGCAACTGTACCGTCAGTCTAATGCTGATGGGCCTCGAGGGATTGCTGCGTCGTGGTTGGGTCGAGTGGATCAGCACCATGACCTATCAGGCAGCATCGGGCGCGGGTGCCAAACAGATGCGTGAGCTGCTCTTGCAGATGCGTTCCTTGGGCGACGCGGCCGGCAGTGCGCTCGACGACGCTTCCGTAGAGATCCTCGACATCGAGCGCGTCGTCTCGGCGCGCATGCGCTCCAGCGAGCTACCGACCAAGGATCTCGGCGCGGCGCTCGCGGGCAGTCTGCTCCCGTATATCGATTGCGCAGTAGACGGCGGCGCCACGAAAGAGGAGTGGAAGGGCTACGCGGAGGCTAACAAGATCCTCGGCACCAAGACGCCGCTGCCGATCGACGGCCTGTGCGTGCGCGTAGGAGCCCTACGCTGTCATTCGCAAGCGATGACGATCAAGCTCACCCAGGACGTTCCGCTCGACGAAATCGAAGCCGTCATCCGCGACTCCAACCCGTGGGCACGCGTGGTCGAAAACACCAAGGAAGCCACCGTACGTGAGCTGACGCCAACGGCTGTGACCGGCACCCTTGAGGTTCCGATCGGTCGTCTGCACAAGATGCGCATGGGGCCGACTTACCTCGGTGCATTCACGGTCGGCGACCAGCTGTTGTGGGGAGCGGCGGAGCCCTTGCGCCGCACCTTGCGCATCATCCTCGAAAGTTAGTGATCGGACGTGAGGTCCCAACCTACGCGCGCCAAGCCGAACTTGATCTTACCGCGCAGGTCGGACATGCCGCCTGACACGCGCGCCAAGCTGCGTGGGGACACGAGCACGGCGACCTCATCGCCGCTGTGGCCGAGGATGCAGGGCACCTCGTCTTGCACCGCCGAGGCGCCTTCAGGCGGCAACTGACTGCGTAGCATCGCCACGATTCGCACGGCCACCTCGCGCGATTCGACGACGCGCGCGCCAGCCGCATTGTCTCCAATCTCGATAAGCCCACTGCCGTCGGCGCCGAAGCGAACATGGCCCCGGGCCTCGACAATCAGTGCTCCGATCGTGCCTTGGCTGCCGTCGTGCACGTACGTCAATCGTTCAAGTCTCGCCACGCTGGATCGACCCCCAGACGAGGATACCGCGAGCAGGGGTCGATGCGCATCAAAAGCGAAGTCGATGTCGCCGCGTCAGTAGGTCTCACACAAAAACCGGCGGGAGGCGTCGCAGCGGGCATCGTTCCAGAGGCCGTTCACGAGGGTTTCTGCGCAGTCTTCGCCGTCGCGGTACGTGCAAAATAGGCCGCAATTTGTGTCGTTGTTGGGCTCGTTGGCCTTCCAGTTCGTGTACGGAGCCAAGGGGCCGTTGACCGCACCGCCGACCGTGACAGAAAGCCAGCTGCCCTCCGTGGTGATGTCGTTGTAGCCGAACCAGCCGGGCTGCCCCGAGAGGAACGCGTTTTCGGCAGCGCTCTCGATCAGCGCCAGATCCATGCCCCAGTCCAGACACGCCTTGCGCGCATCCGCCCAATTCTTGGTGGCCTCGCACGTGATGTAGTCATGGTTTTCGAAGCTGAGGAGCGTACAGCCCGCGGGCGCTAGGCAGACGCCGGCGCCATTGCAAGCCTGGCCGCCTGGACATGCATGTCCGCAACGCCCGCAGTTGGAAGCACTCGACTTCAGGTCTACGCACAGCACGCCGCACGGGTCCGTGCCGGGCAAACACGTAACCCCTGCGTCTTGGTTCGTGCCTCCGTCAGCTATGGGCAGGCCCGTCCCGCCTGTGTTGCCTGTGCCGCCGCTCGCATTGCCGGCGCTCGCATTGCCGCCACTTGCCCCGCCGCCACTCACACCAATGCCGTTGCCGCCGCTTGTGCCCGCGGAGCCTCCGTCATTGCCCGAAGGATCTGCGCCGTTTGCCCCGGCGTCGCGCTCGGCGCTCGAGCCGTTGTCGAGCGTCTCGTCGAAGGACGCTTTCGTGGCGGAGCCTTCGGCACAGCCGAATGCACCTAGCGCGATGTACATCACGCCAAACACAGCGTGTTGGCTCTTCACAGCAAACGTCATGGTTTCACCTGCAACGACAAGTCCGCACGATGACTGGGAGCGTCGTGTGACCCCCCACCGGTAGGCATGTATCGCAACTTAAGCGGCGCACGGGAAAGGAAATCTCGAGGCACTTCCAAAACTGGGGCAGGTGGTAGGGCGGCGCACATTCACGGCACAGGATCCGGAACGAGACGTGTTCTTGCTCTTGGTCCAAGCTCGGCCTTACCGTCCAGGTGCGGAGGCTGACATGTTGGGATTGGTGAGGGGGTTCGGGTTGGCAGTGACGCTGCTGCTGGGCAGCACGGGAGCGTCTGCCCAATTCGAAGAAGAGCCGTTGTACGCAGAGGAAGACCCCGAGCTTGGCGAGGTGTCGAGCACGCCCGCGAGCATTCCCGGACCTCTGACGGTGTATGGGGGCGTAAGGCTCGGTCTAGGGGGCGTCGCAGACTACGACCCGGGTGGCGAAGACGACTTGATCGCTACATTCGGACTACAGGCGGGCGCCGATTACGTGCTGATGCCGTACTTCGCCCTCGGTGGCGAGCTACGTATTGCCAGCTTCGGCACGGATTATCGCGATGATCGGGACAACGGGCGCAGCCTACTGTTCGACATCGTGGTGCGGCCCCGCGCCCGGTACGTCTTCGATGGCATGCCCCTCGAGATCTACGGCACCTTACCCCTGGGCCTGACTGTCCCCTCGATCAACGACGACTGGAACGCGAACGGTAAGGCGGGCATTACTTTCGGCATCGGGCTTGGCGCCAACTATTTCGTCTCCGACAAGCTCGGTTTCGGTGGCGAGATGACCTACCTGAAGCACTGGATAAGCGTCGATTCGAACGTGGTGTCCGGCTCGATCCCGGCCGACGTGGGCATCGCACTGGGACAGCTTTACTTCGTCGGAAATGTGATTTACGCGCTGTGACGGGAGGCGAGCACAGGGCTTGTAGAGAACACGCTCAGATCGAGTGAGTCGCGTTCACCGGCCAGTAAACGCTGCGCGCCTGCGTAAGCTATCATCGCTGCGTTATCGGTACACGATGCGAACGGCGGCACGAACAAGCTGATGCCCAACGTAGCGCAGCGCGCGGCTGCCATCGCGCGCAGGCCCTTGTTGGCTGCGACACCGCCTCCCAACACCAAACGCGGCACCTTACGCTGTTTGCAGGCTTCTAAGCTTTTGCTCACGAGCGAGGTGACGACACGGTCTTGAAACGACGCGCATAGGTCGGCGCGTGCCGCCTCCGTGTTCGGCTGACCGTGTTTGGCTACGTGCTGCGCCACCGCGGTCTTCAGCCCTGAGAAACTGAACTCGAGACTGGATTTGTGGCGCATGGGCAGGGGCAGCTCGATGGCGTTTGGTTTGCCCAGGGCCGCCAAGCGATCGACCACGGGGCCGCCTGGATAGCCGAGCCCCAACAGCTTGGCGACTTTGTCGAAGGCCTCGCCCGCAGCGTCGTCGCGCGTCTCGCCTAGCTGGGCGATATCGAGGGGACCATCGACCTGATAAAGCGCCGTGTGCCCGCCGCTCGCGAGCAAGGCGATATAAGGAAACGGAAGCTCTACTTTCGGCTCCTCGCCCCTGGTCAGGTACACGGCAAGCAAGTGGCCTATCAAATGGTTGACCCCGACGATAGGCAAGTTTCTTGACCATGCGATCGCCTTGGCCGCTTGCACTCCGATCAGCAGCGCACCCACGAGCCCCGGCCCGTTCGTCACTGCGACCGCATCGAGATCGGCAAAACCACGCGGCAGCACCGAGACTGCGCTTTCGATTACGGGCACGAGGTTCGTAAGGTGTGCCCGGGATGCAAGCTCGGGTACGACACCACCGTAAGGTGCGTGCAGCGCTATTTGGCTTGCGACCACATCGGATAGGACGCGACCGTCACTGTCGACCACTGCCGCGGCCGTTTCGTCGCACGATGATTCAATACCAAGCACACGCATAATTACTTCAGGATGAAAACGCCGAAGTATTCGCGGGGACGCCCATTCTGGGCATCTGGTGCGGGCTCGGACTCGGCACTGTCTTCGCTCTCGGTGGGGCACGGAACGCTGGTCTCCGCTGTACGCGCAATGATCCGCAGCTCGACCTCGCCATTTTCTAGCAAGGAAACGACCACGGTGGCGTCGTGTCCGGCGAGCGGTCCGCGCTCAGGGCGCGCGAGCAGAATGAAGTTGCGCAATCTGCTCGGCCCCGGAAAGTCGAGCTCGCTCAGCTGGTCGTGGGGCAAGGCCGTTATCGGCTCGAGCAACGTTCGATCAAAGGTGCCATCGCTGGTCGTAAGACGATTGAGCTCCGCTGACTTGGCAGTGCCCAATGGCGCAACGGCAAACGCGGGGTTGAAGTTGAGCTCAGCGCGCGTGCTCGCGGGAAAGCAGCTGCGCACGAAGTTGCCCTTGACGATCCGGCCCTTGAAAGTGCCGCGGTACTCGGACAAATCGTCGCAGCCCGCCGCTAGGACAGCCGCTAGGACAGCCGCCAGGCCGGACGCGGACACGAGCGAGCTCAAGATGTGCCGGGCACGCACCAAGCTACGATAGCACCCGGCTGGCACGGCGCGACGCCCTCCCCGCGCTGATGCGCGACTCGTTGGGCGGATGCGCTAGCTGGCGCGACGGCGGCGAATCCACAGGCTGGCAGCCAAGCCGACTGCCCAGAGCACGGCCGCGCCGCTCGTGCGAGACGCACCAGGCGCAAGCGCACAACCATCGTCGCTCTTTTTGGGCGCGTCGTCGGCGCCTCCATCGGCCTCGCCGCCGAGTCCGGGATCGACTGCCGCAGCCTCAGGCGACAGACATAGACCGCCCGTGTCGCCCGAGCGCACGCACTCGAGCCCTACGCCGCAGGCGGTCGGGTCTTTGCAGCGCCGCGTGCAGGTGCCGGAGGCCTCGTGGCAGAGACCACTGACGCATTCCTTGTCCGACGCGCAGGGGCCGCCGAGTGCAACGTCATCGGGCACGCACACGCTGCCGTTGGAGACCTTGCTGCAGCTGAAGCCGTCACCGCAGGGCTCCTTGGCGCTACAGGTGCGGGTACAGAAGTCGCCCTTGTCTGCCGTCTCTGCGCAGAAGAAACCCTTCAAGCAATCAGCGTGCTCTTCGCAGACACCGCCGAGCCCCGCGCGCGGGCCACGGGCGCATACGTTGTCGCGACAGTGATGGCCGCTGTCGCAGTCCCCGTCCGAGTCGCAGGCATCGACGCAGTACTTGGTGCCGCCGTCGTCGTAACACTTGCCGCTGCGGCAGCCCTCGTCGGAGTTGCAGGGCTCGTCCGGTCCGAGTGCGCTCGAGACCAACTCGGAATCGACGCAGCTGCCGCACTGTCCGGCGCGGGCGACACAGGCTTCTTGTGAGAGGCAGTCGCTCTCGCCTCCGCGACAGGGCACGAGGCAGCGGCGCAGGTTATCGCCCGGATCCACGCAGAACAGCGACTTACACTCGCTGTTGCTTTCGCAGGTGTCGCCGAATGCCTTCGCGCCGGCGGTCCCTTCGAGACAGACGCCCTGGCAGCTGGTCGTGCTCGCACAGAAAAAGCCCTTGTCGCAGCCGCTGTCGGGCGCGAGCGGGTCGCAGATCGTGGCGCATACCTTACCGTTATCGGTGGTAGCGCAAAGCAGCGTGGCGCAGTCGATGTCTTCCTTGCAGGGCTCACCAATCGCGGCGCAGTCCTCGTCCACCAGGTTGTCACAGTCGTTGTCGAAGCCATCACAGGCCTCGACACCGTCGTCCGAGCAGACCTTCGACTTCTCGATCGCGCTGTCGATCAGATCCTTCCAAATGTCGATGCGCTGGTAGAAGTTGGCGCCTCCGCCGCAGCCCATCGCCGTCCCGAAGCTCACAACACCGAAGGTCTCACCCTTTTTGTTGATCAGTGGTCCGCCCGAATCGCCCTGGCAGATCGTGCCGTCGACCTGGATCGTGTTGCCATTGATCCGGCCCACGGTGGTGTCGACCGTGTACTTGGTGCCGCTTTGACCGCCGCCCGGCGTCAGACCAAAACCGACAGCCGTCGCGCGCTGCCCCTCTTCGTCGAGAGGCGAGCCCAGCTTCATGCGCATCGGCGCCAGACCGGGCGAGGTCGCGAGCGTGATCAAGGCGACATCGCTGCCGACCAAATCTTGAACGCCGAGTGCTCCGTCTGTGTAGACGCCGGGCGTCGCGTCGACCGCTGCACCAGTGAAGAATTTCATGCCACCGCCGAAGGCGCGGGGACCGATGCCCACCGTAAGCTGGTTTGCCCGTGCGGGACCGGTCGCATTGGGCGATTGCACGCAGTGTTTTGCCGTCAGCACGACGCGGTCGGATACCAACGTGCCCGTGCACGAGCCGCCGCGATTGAACACGAACACCACGTTGTCGCGGCCGTTCTCTTCCACACCATTAACGATGGGCGAGTACTTCACGCCCAGGTCTGTCTGATGGTCGCTGGGAATGGCCAGAGGGTCAGGTGCGGCGCAACCTATCCAGGTCAACGCACTACAGACGGCAGCAGAAGCAAACCAAGACGTACGCAAGGCAAAGGGCGGCATGGGCATCGTCGTACCAGATGGAGGTTTGAGGGAGCAATGTTGACGCTGGACGGCCACAGCATGGGTGTGTGTGGCCGCACGGGGACTGCAGTGTGGCAGTGCGCGTCCGTCAGGGCTGTGTGACCAACATGATGGCCTGGGCTGCGCGACGCCAACGGTCCCGGCCCTTTGCGTCACCTGCCTTACCAGCAGACTGCGACGCCTCGCGATATCGCTTTGCGGCCTGATCACGTCTTGCCGACAACTCGTCGATCGTGGCCAGCACGCCCAGGGCAGAAGCTGCGATCGCGCTCCATTCCCCATCTCGGGCGATATCGAGCCCGCGTTCGAGGTGCTCGTGGGCGGCTTCTGTATCGCCAAGATCCACAAGCAGCTCTCCTAGCTCCACTTCGATCTGGGCACGGCGGGCTGAGCGTGGCTCGGCGGCGATCATGCGCTCGGCGGCCCGGGACAGCGCGTTATGGGCGCCCACGGTGTCACCCTCAGCTTTGCGGACACGCGAGATGGCCCACATTGCACGTGCTTCAAGGATTGGATTATTGAGCTGCTGGGCGAGCTCGGCGGCAAGACCTAGCTGACGTGCGGCTTCGCGCGGCTTATCGCGCCGCTCTGCGACGCGGCCGAGCAACAGCGTCATGCGTGCGCGCTCAAGGCTGCGTGGGCCCGCTAGCTGAAAGGCCTCGTTGAGCACGCCCGCAGCAGCCGTCACATCGCCGTGCCACAACATGGCTTCGCCCAACTGACGACTGAAGCTGACGATCGCTGGATCCATGCTCTCATTGCCCTTCTCCAGCATCTCGCGCCGCGCAAGCTCGAGACCGCGCCGGAACGCGAGCATCGCAGCGGACGGGTCGCCACGCTTGAGTGCTTCCTGGCCCATGCGCTCGAGCAGCATCAATGCTGCAAGCTCATCGCCCGAGCGAAAAGCGTGCTCCGCGCGAACTTCGAGCGGCTCACCGTTGTGACTTGCCCACTCGAGTGCGCGTGCATGCAGAAGCTTGCGAGTTTCGGCCGGAGTCGATGCGGCGACCAGATCGCGAAGGTAAGGATGGGTAAAGGCATAACCATGGTCGGTCTGCCGCAATAGCCCCCGCGCTTCGAGCTTGCCGAGGACGGATAGGTCTTCGTGATGCACGAGCTCGCGCAGCGCTTCGAACGGCACGCGCTCTCCGAGCACCGCGGCGGCCTGGAGCACGCGCCGCGCCACGATGTCCAACGTCTCGATGCGACGCATGACGGCTTCGGCAAGCGATGGCAACGAAACGTCATCGCCGCTCGGCTCCCAGCGCAGTAAACGGAGCTGCTCGAGATAGAGTGGCAAGCGCCCCTCTGAGTGTTCGTCGAGGCTCGATAGCTCGAGGCCAGACAAGGTGCGTGCGTCGCCCGCCGTAAGTGGCGAAAGCTCGACCACAGGCCCTGTCCAGCGCAGCGCGAGCGAAATCGGCATCGCCCCCGACACGAGCACCAGCACGGAGTGGGCGCTACCCGTGTCTGCAAAGGCGGCCAACACTTCGGCACTCAGCGCATCGCAACGAGCAAGCTCGTCGAACATCAGGACCACGCGACCGCGATCGGCGCGCGTCGAGGCAAGCTCCGTGGCCCGAGCCAAGGCAGCGGAGACGGCGACGTGACGCGACACGCCTTCAAGACCGGGCAAACCCTCAGGTGTGAGAAGCTCGCGAATACCCGCGCGTGCCACGGCATCGGGCCACAGACCGTCGTCTTCGGCAAGCGCGGCAAGCTTGGGCTCCTCGACGTTGAGCAGCTGCGCGACGGCCGCTCGCACCGCGCCGTACGCAACGGGAGCGCCGCTCGGATGCGGACCGGTCTCCACCACGACGGCCCCTTCACGCGTCGCTTGCGCTCCGATCGCGGAGAGTAAGCGCGTCTTACCGGTGCCGAGCTCGCCCGACACATAGGCGACGCGCGCCTTACCTTCGGTGCGGTGCAAAATATCCGTCAGCGCAGCGAGCTCTCGCCCGCGTGACAAGAAGGGGCGCTCGACGCTCGGAGGAACCGACATCTGGGGCAAGCCGGCCGCGCCTTGCGGCAACGACAGGCGCCTGCCGCAGTCGCCACAATAGGCACGCGTGGCTTCATTGAGGGCGCTACAGCTTGGACAACGCAGGCTATCGCTGACATTGGCGCGCAGGGACGCGGCGGCTTTTTGCAGCGCGCGCGCCATGTCGTCAGCGTCGCGAAAGCGTTGATTTGGCTCCTTTGCGAGCACGCACAACACGATGTCACACAGGTTTTGCGTGATGCCGCGATAGGGAGCGACCTCCATCGGGTTGGGCGGGTTCTCCATCACGTGCCGAGTCATGACTTTCGAGGGCGTATCGTCGACGAAGGGCAGGCGCCCGGTCAGCATCTCGAACAGTAAGACGCCGAGCGAGTACAGGTCACTGCGACCGTCCACATCGAGGGCGCGCGCTTGTTCGGGCGCCATGTAATCGGGTGTGCCTGCGACCAATCCGTGCTGCGCCTCGACCGATTCGACATCGCGGATCTTGGCTAGTCCAAAGTCAACTACCTTGACTAAATCAGTGCCGCCGCGCATGCGCTCGATGATGATGTTTTCGGGCTTTAGGTCGCGATGCACCACGCCGCGCGCGTGAGCCTCGCCTAACGCGCCGAGCACGCCGAGACCGACCTCGATGATGCGCGCGAGAGGTAACACCCCTTCTTCGTGCATGACGCGCGCCAGATCCTTGCCGCGCAGAAACTCCATCACGAGGTACAGGATGCCGTCATCGGTACGCCCGAAATCGTAGATGCTGACGCTATTGGGATGGTTGAGACTGCTCGCGGCGCGCGCCTCGGTATAGAAGCGGCTGATCGAGTCGCGATCTCCGAGCAGGTGCCGATGCACGACTTTGATCGCGACCACGCGGCCGAGCGCCTTTTGTTCGGCGCGATAAACGCGGCCCATGCCGCCGACGCCCACCAGCTGCTGGATGACATAGGCGTCGCCAATGACCCGACCGATCAGGGAATCGACCGCTTCGCCTTGGCTCAAAACTCACCCTCCCCATGCCGCCCTGCGGCGGCGGTGTGCGCCCGTCATCGTACCAGCAATCACGATCTGGGAGCGCGAAGTCGTTGCTCGCTGTGCTGCACCGCCGCGATTTTCCCTGACTTAGCGCGCGGCGTTGACTAGGGTTTGCCCCAGCATGCAGCTCTTGACGTCGGCTCGCGCAGCCCTCGACAACGTACCGATTCAGGTGCGCATCGTCACACTTGGCATGCTGAGCTGGGCGTTGTGCGCAGGATTGCCCTGGCTCTATCGATCGGAGTCGACACGCCTGCTGGATGTGCTTGCGCTACTCGCCGCCCCGAGCGCCCTGTTCGTCGGCGTGGTTCTGTCGCGGCGCGAGCACCCGAGCGCACCTTTCCTGCTGCTGACCGCGTACCCCGTCGGTCTGAGCTTTGGCGTCAGCCGCGTGCCGCACGATCAAGCGCTATCGATGTTCTCGCCCAGTACGCTCGTCTTGATGATGCTCAGTCTCGGCGCCTACGCGGGCACGGCACTCAATGCGGCCGATAGTAGGACGCGCTTGCGTACGGTCGAGCACAAACCCCTGGGCGAGGTCGCGCAAGTCGCCCCGAGTCTGCGACGCAGACACGCCGCGACGCTCGTGCTGCTCACGTTGACGTTTGGCGCTTTGGCAGTGCTCGCGTTTGGCTCCTCCGCCACGCCCGCACGTTATCGCGAGCAATGGGGCCAGGCTGCGAGCGCCGGCGCTGTGGTGGCCGCGCTTGCCGCCGGCATCGTGGGCTGCGCGATGCTCGCGATCCTCACGCCGGGGCTACGGGCTGAACGCAGCGAGACCAAGCCCCCACCAGAACGTAGTAAGCGCGTGGGCTGGCTGTTTCTTGTCGCGGCCAGCGGCCTCGTCCTCTATGGGCTCGTGCGCTGACCTCGGGTCCGCTCGCGTTCGGCTCAGCCGCTACACGTCGTCGATGCGTGTTTGCGAGAAATCAGGCCGACCCTCTGGTGCGACGGCACTTTCGCTTTCGCCTTCATCCATGCGCCGCATGCCTTCGAGCAGCAGCTCGTCCGTGCTCTCATGCATTATGCGCGATGGCGGCACGAAGGAGGGGTCCAGTGCGAACTCGCCATCGGACAGCGCAAGCATGGAGTACACCGCCTCGGCACCGCGCAGGCTTCTGAAGCTCGCATTCTGGATCGAGCCCGCGCCAAAGTGGATCTCACCGCTGAATCCACCGGAGGAGACGCGCAGCATGCCGGTCTTCTTCGTGCGTGACAGCACTTGAAGCACGTCTGGCAACGGCATCTCGCGCAAGGAACCGCTCACGCCGCGCGCACCGCGCTTGGGTGCGGACTTCTGCAAAATGTTGCGCGCCTTGGCCACGACCACGTCAGGCGCGGCGGGCTTGATGATGTAGTCGACCGCACCGAGCGCAAAACCTCGGTCGACCGAGGTGCGGTCGGACAGGCGTGTCAGAAACAGCACCGGTAGCTCCGAGCCTGCGCGGTGCTTACGAATGTATTCGACGAGCGTAAAGCCATCGTGTGGCTTGAGGTCAACCTCGGTGATCACGGCGTCGATGCCACCTTCTTGGAAGCGTTTATAGGCTTGTTCGGCAGTGCGACACAAAACAACTTCGTGCCCTTGCTCGACGAGCCTTAGCTCGAGCACCGTGGTCTCTTCGGCATCGGCATCGACGAGTAGAATGCGTGGACGGTCGTTCAACAAACTGGACTGCATGTCGTCGCCGAGCGCCGCCACGCGAAACAAGTCGACCAAGTTGCCATCGAAGATCTTGTCTTTATAGCGACCGAGCACTTCGACCGCGGCCTTGGCCGTCAGGGTCTTGCGAAACGGATTCTTGGCGTTGGTCGTCAGATCCGCATAGCTCTCCGCGATCGCAAGCAGTCGTGCAGCAAGCGGAATGTCCTTGCCGGCGCGGCGTTCCGGAAAGCCCTGGCCATCAAAGCGCTCGTAGACCTGCGTCAAGCCGTCGGCGCACATCTTGGGCAGGCTTGCCGCCTCGAACAGACGTACCGGACTCATGAAGCACTTTTTGGCTTGGCTGCGATGTCCCTCGTATTCCGCGACGTTGAGCGCGGTCAGGTGATAGTTCGATACCTTACCGAGATCGTGAAGCAGGCCGACCAGACGCAGTGCGTATAAGTCGCTCGCTTCGAGGCCCATGTGCTCGCCGACCTTGTGCATGAGACGCGACACCTGGGCGGAGTGGCCGCGCAGCTCCTGGCGCTGATTTTCGAGCAACGACACCAGCACGTTCACCAGCTCTACCCCCGACCCATAGCCCGCAACTTCGAGCGCGCTGGGGGCCTTAATCTGCGGGGGCGCAGGCGGCTTGGGCATCAGCTTGGAGGGCGGGCTCGATAACTCATCGGCGCCGAACTGCCGTTCGTAGGGGGGCGATGTATCCGTCACGAGCGTGGCGCCCCGGGGCAGCATGATCTGACCCGAGAGGTTCTCTTCGGTGAAGAGATTCTTCTCGTAGGTGTTCATCATCTGCTTGAACTCGTTGTAGCTGGCTTGATCCACCTTACCGAACGCGTGGATATCGCCCCCGTAGTGCTTCTGTATCGCGGCGCGAATCGCCGCTGGACGCGCGATGTATGCCTTCACGCGCGATACGTTGGCTGCTGCGCGCACCTGCGCTGCGATCTCGGGATTGTCAGCATCGGCGAGCACGAAGGCGAGGCTGCGATCCTGGGGATCGAACACCACCGGGAAGACGAGCATCTTTTCGGCGAGGCTGCGCGAGATCATGGCTAGCGTCGTGCGCTCGATCTCGGCTTTCGAGAGCTTTTCGGTCGAGACGAAACGCGTCTTGAACAGGGCCGCTATCCACTTGAGCAGCGGGCCCTCGTCCATGATCCCGGTCTCGACCAGGGCGTCCTCCACGCGCCCATTAGCCCGCTGCGCGTGCTCGCGCGCGAGGCGCGCCTGCTCAGCGGTGATCCTCTGGTCCGCGAGCAGGAGTTGCAGCAGCTTTGTCTGAAGAGACGACACGCGAGCATCCATTGTATCGGAACGGGCGCCCGCATCGCAGTCCTTCGACAGCCTGAATGTCATGCCTTCGCTGGCCGCACGATGCGTAGTGATGTGTGTGGCTGAGTGCGTGATGGAGTTGCGGCAAACGTGGGAGCGCGCCCTACCCTGGCAGCGAAAACGCGTTTTTGACGGCTAAAACCAGCGGCAGGAGCGTGGAACGCGCCGCAAATTCATCGACCGTCAACCACTCGAAGGCATCGTGCTCGGCTGAGATTTGCACTTCGCCCGACACGTACGACGCGCGATACAGCACCACGATCATGGGCTCGCCCTTACGCAAGGCCGCGTAGGCGTGAAGCGGGCGCTCCTCGACCTCGACCTCTAGCCCGCACTCTTCCTCGATCTCGCGCCTGACCGCGGTCAACGGTTGCTCGCCCTGCTCGACGCGTCCCGACAACGTCTCCCACAGACCCGGTCCGGCTTCGTTGGTGCTGGCACGACGCATGGCCAAAATCTTGCCACCGCGCACGACCACTGCCGCGACTGCGACCACATGCTGACCACGTTGCATCAGGCGGGTGAAACAGACTGCGCGCGCGCCGTCAACTTTCCGGAGGGCAAGACGGCTTGACCAGGAATTTCCTGATCTCG
>JBBSJC010000196.1:0-13179 GCA_038257655.1 Polyangiales bacterium
CGCGGGCTTGTTCGGCGATGCGGAAGGCGTGCTGCGTCTGGGCATGGGCGTGCTCGATGTATGGAGCGGCCGATCGACGCTGCTCGACCATGACCGGTTGCGATGGGCGCTGACCCCGCGCGCCGGAGGGGGGCATGTGATCGGCTGGGACACCAAGAGTGAAACCGGTTCGAGCGCCGGGGCCCTGTTCTCGCCGCGGTCTTTCGGTCACTTGGGGTTCACCGGTACGTCCCTGTGGTGCGATCCAGCACGCGATTTGTGTGCCGTGTTGCTCACCAATCGTGTGCATCCCACGCGCGACAACGTACTTATCCGCAGCTTTCGTCCGCGCTTTCACGACGCGGTGATCGAAGCAATCGGCTGACGCCCGACCTTACAGTTTGGTGCCGATCCCCAGGTTGGCGGTCATCTCCGCGCGAATAGGACCTTGCGGGACGTGCGTCTTGAGATTTGCAAAGACCTTGTCTGCGAAGGGCGCAAACGCCTCGCCCATCCTCTGTTTCATCAACACGAGCGGCGCCAGGCTCTTCAGCATCGATTCCCAGAATGCATCCACGCTGGGCAGCTCCATGACGTGGGTGATCGTTTGTGTACGAACATTGCCAAAGCCTGCGTCGCGAAGCTCGCTTGCCATTTCTGTAAGCTCGCCCAGGGGCGCCTTGCCCGCTCCGAACGGCATGCCCGGCAGCGCCTCGCGCGTCGCATCGAACAGCGCTGAAATCATCGGGGAGCTGTCGAATGGGGCCCAGCTCGTGACGAACGCACGTCCGCCCGGCTTCAGAACACGGTGCATTTCACGCAAACCACGGGCTCGATCGGGGAAAAAGATCAGGCCGAACATCGAGAACACAGCGTCAAGTTGCGCATCGGGCCAGGGCAGGGCTTGACCGTCGCCGCAGCTGGCTTGAATTCGTGTCTGGCCCTCGCGCGCTGCGCGCTCCTGCAGTTTTGCGAGCATGTTTTGCGCAAAATCTAGCGCGAGCACGGTGGCGCCCGCTTGCGCAGCCACGAAGCTCAGGGTGCCCGGACCGCAGGCCACGTCTCCGATCTTGGAGTGCGATCCGAGCTCGGCCAGACGTACGACATCCGCCGCATAGTGTGTAAAATACGGCACATTCTCGGTCACGTACCCGTCCGTCACGAGATTCCACGCGGTCGGTTCAGAGAGCGGGCTGGCTAGCTCAGTCATGGGAGCAGTCTAGCTCAGGCGCGTTGAGCGGACTTTTGCAGACGTTCGGTAAGCTGCGATTGGCAGCGATAGCTGTGGGCGTTCTTGGCTGCGCGGATCATTGCGCGTTCATCACCCAAGAGAATCACAAGCTTCTTGGCGCGCGTCACAGCCGTGTAAAGCAATGCCCGCGACAAGAGCACGTGATGGGAGCCATGGAGCACGATGATCACAGCCGGAAACTCGCTGCCTTGCACCTTGTGAATCGTAGAGGCGTAAGCGAGGGTAAGGTCGTCCATCTCGTCGTGTTTGTAGCGGACCTCGCGCCCCTCCATCTGCACGTACGTGATGCCGGCGGCCACGTTGCGCACTTCTCCCAAGTCGCCGTTGAAGGCTTCCTTTTCGTAGTCGTTGCGCAACTGCATCACGCGATCACCGGCGCGCGGGATCATGGGTTTAGAGTGCGGGTTCGTTTTCGGGTTGAGCTCCTCTTGCAGAAACTCGTTGAGCCGTTCGGTGCCAAGCGGTCCCTTGCGCATCGGAGAAAGCACCATCACTTCGCGCCGCACGTCGAAGCTGTAGGCGTCGGGCAAGCGCTTCAGCATCTCGCGTAAGCGCTCGAGGACATGCTCCGGATCGGTGGCGCGCACGATGAACAGATCGCCCGAACCGCGTGTGTTGGCAGGCGTCGGTTCGGGCAGCTGGCCGCGTAAAATCGCGTGAGCGCCGCGGACGATGCGGCTTTCCTGCGCCTGACGAAACACGGTCTGTAAGCGCACGACCGGGGCGACGCCACTTGCGATCGTATCGCGCAAGACCTGGCCCGGGCCGACCGGCGGCAGCTGATCGACGTCTCCAACCAGCACGAGTGGCACGTGGCCTGGAATCGCGGACAGCAAACGCTCGGCGAGCTGTACGTTGAGCATGCTCGCTTCGTCCACGAGCACGATGTCCCCTTCGATTGGATTGTCCGCTTCGCGTTGAAAGCGCGCGAGCGCAGGATTCCACTCGAGCAGGCGATGGATCGTGCGCGCTTCGGCCCCTGCTGCTTCGCTCAGGCGCTTGGCGGCGCGGCCAGTCGGAGCGCACAACAGGATGTGGTGGCCCGCTGCGCGGTGCGCTTGAACGATGCCGCGCACAGTCGTGGTTTTGCCAGTGCCAGGGCCGCCTGTGATCACGAGTAAACGGCCGCGAAACGTGGCACGCACGGCCTCGGCTTGCTCTTCCGAAAGCCCTTCAAAGCTCTTTGAATCGATGTGCACGTCGGCATGGATCATCGCCGCGGCGCGAGCGCGTAAAATGGTGGCGACCGCGACTTCGGCACGGTGCAGAGGTGCGGCATAGATAGCTTCGCCATCGCGCACCGCCAGCCCGCGTCCGCATAGGGACTCGATCGCCTCTTCGAGTCGGTCCGCGGGTACCTCGAGCGCCTCGCCCTGCGTGATCAGAGCATCGCGCGTAGCAAATACGTGACCCTCATCGGCGGTGCGTCCAAGCAGATGCAACACGGCACCTGCGGCCCGACGCGGATCGTCCATGGCCAGACCCGAGGCCCGTCCGATCCCGTCCGCGGTCTTGAAACCGATCCCGGGTACCTGCTCTGCCACCAGGTACGGATCCTCTCGGATCACCTGCACGGCCCGGTCGCCGTAACGTTTGCGAATGCGGCGGGCGAGGGCCGGTCCAAGGCCTACGCTGTGTAAGTACGACATCAGCTCGGTTTCGTCGCGCCGCTCGCGTACTGCCTGCGAAATAGCCGTCGCACGCTGACGCCCGATCCCAGGCACCTCACGCAGCTTCGCTGACTGGGTCGTGATGACATCGAGGGCGCGTTCGCCGAACTGCGCGACAAGCTTCTGTGCGAGGCCCTTGCCGATTCCCGGGATAAGCCCCGACCCGAGGTAGCGCGCCATGCCATCCCGCGATGACGGTAAGACGGGCGTGAGGCTCGACACCTGAAAACGTCGACCATGGGTGGGATGCTCGGTAAACCGCCCGCGTAGACGTAGGGTTTCGCCGACGCTCACGTTGCCAAAGTCACCGATCGCCGTGATCTCCGCGTTGTCGCTTTCTCGCAGCACGCGCACCACCGAAAAAAAGCCGTCGGGGCTTTGATAGACCACGCCCTCGACGGCGCCCTGCAGCGTTTCTTCCCGGCGGTCGGCGGACGAAAAGAGACTCATGGCCAGCGTGTCTCAGTGCCCGGAGTGCATGAGTGACTGGGATCAGGCGCGAACCCAGCAAGGGCTCCCGTGCGCGGATCAGTGCTGATGCGCGTCACGCACGCGCCGGCCTGGGCGGGCTTCATGCGGGGTGCGGCGGAAAGACGCCGGGTCTGTGGGTCGCGCAGAAAAAGGGCGCTGCCCTGATTGTTGAGGGAGAGCGCCTTGTCGGTGCGGACGAGACGCACGCCCGGAGGCAAGATGCCATCGCTTGCGTCGCGAGCATCGAACTCGGGGCCCACCACGAGCACGCGCTCACCCGGCAGTACGGACAATGGGTCCCGGATGCGCACGCCCGCTTCATGCGCGTCGTCGCTCACCGAAAAACCCATGATCTGAATCGGTTCACCGCCGAAGTTTAGCAGTTCAATGGTCTCTTGTGCGGGCTCGGGGCCCAGCGGGTCACTGCGCACTTCGTCGATGCTCAGGGAAGCAAGCTGGGGTTGCGTTGCGAGCGCGAGCGCAATCGTGCGCGTGTTGCCGGCAACATCCGTCAGGCTGAGGCTGCTCGGTAGCAAAAGGTCAGGCTCGAGATCGCTCAAGGCTAGCTCCACGTCTCGGCCAAAACTCAGCGCGGATCGCAGCTCATGCGCTGTTGTCAGGGTCGCGAGCACCGGTTCCTCGACAGCGAGCCGCAGCAGAAGAGCGCGATCCTGTTCGAGCACGCAGCCACCGTGATCTAGAGCACGCTCGTCGAGGGCACAGGTAAGCTCCACCAGGCCCGGTGCTTGCGTATCCTCTGCGCCAGCTGTCTCGAAGCGGATACTCAGGGGCGCGATGCTCGCGCCCGTGGCATCGCTTAGCTCGCTGACTTCCAGCAAGAGCCAAGTTTGTGCAGGTAGGGGGCGCGTGGGCCGGACCGTCATGCAATCGCCCTCCGGAAGACCGAGCTCGCTGCAACGGCGGACCGATGCCTTGGCCTCGAGCTCGCGGCTGTCGGCGCGTAGAGACACTCGGACCTCGCGCTTCAGGTAGCCATCAAAGCGCAGCAACATCGAGGCCAGATTGGGCGGCACCCCGCGCGCTTGGTCTGCCGGCGCGCCTTCGACAAAGCGCGCGCCGGACGCGGGGCTTTCCGAGACGCGCAGCTCCTGCGACCAAAGTTGCTCCGGGGCTTCGAGCACGACCAGCGTATAGCGCTCGCCTCGGATCAGTGGCGCTACCGTCGACACCATCACACGAGGTCCCGAATGTCGCACCAACGTCTCCACCACGCGCGCCCGGCTGACTGCGCGCAGCGGTGGAGTGCGCAGGTCCTCGGCGAGGCGGGCATCCAGACTGCCTGTGACCAGCCACATGCGTTTTTCGAGCTGATCGGGCGGGGCATCTAGCTCGAGCTCCAGATGCGCAGCTCGTGGGACAGCATCCAGAGGCCAGCGGCCGCCGTGCGTGTCGCGCACGTTCAACGACAACACCCTGGTATTCGCTGCTGTTTCGTCGAGTGCGCCCTCAGCGGGCAAGCAGCCACAAACCATCGAGAACACCCACAACCACAACGTAGAGGTTTTCATGACGCGCGGGTATCGGCCGCGGTCCCAAAAAGGTTGCGTGTCGTGAACGGATGACGCGCGCAACCGAGCGCGGTTATCCTAGCTGTCATCGATGTCCGACTTGCCCAAGGCCGCTGCGCGGCGTCGCATCCCCGACACCGGCGCTCTGATCGGCACGCTGATCGCCGGCAAGTACCGCCTGTTGCGTGCGGTTGGCCATGGCGGCATGGGCACCGTGTTCAAAGCTGAGAACACCGCGATAGGCAAGATCGTCGCGGTCAAGCTCTTGCACGCGAACTTGGCGGACGACGGCATCGTGATTCAACGTTTCCAGCGCGAGGCCCGGGCGACGGTTTCCATCGGTCACGGCAACATCGTCGAGGTGCTCGACATGGGGCAGGAGCCGAGTGGCGCGCCTTACATCGTGATGGAATACGTGCGCGGCAAGAGCCTGAAAAAGGTCCTGCGCTCGGATGGGCCACTCGACCCCAGGCGCGCGGCGCGTATCGCAGGTCAAGTGTTGGACGCGCTGGCTGCGACCCACGGGCGCGGCATCGTGCATCGCGATCTCAAGCCCGAAAACATCCTGCTAACCCCGCGTTACGGCGAGCCCGATTTCGTCAAGGTGTTTGACTTTGGCATTTCGACCTTCATCGAGTCCATGGCTGAGCGAGATCGTCACATCGATCTGACCCCCACGGGTTTCACAATGGCGACGCCGTTTTATGCAAGTCCGGAGCAGATCCGTGGCGCCAAAGGGCGCGACCCACGCGTCGATATTTACGCAGTCGGTGTGATCTTGTACGAGATGCTGGCCGCGCACCGGCCCTACGACGGCACAAACTTGCCCGAGCTGTGTCAGCGCATTCTCTCGGGCGACATCGCACCCTTGCGCGTGTTTCGACAAGACCTGCCGGACGAGCTCGAGGTGGTGGTACGACGCGCGCTCGCCCAACGTGCCGTCGATCGCTATCAGACTGCGGGCGACATGCTGTGGGCGCTGGTGCCATTCGGAGCGAGCACCCCCCGAGCCGAAGAGCCGGAGCCCACCGATACCTTCACCATCGATTTACGTGACCTGCGCGCGCGCGAAGGTCTGGTGCGCTCCTCGCGCCCGCGCGCCAATTCGGATCACCCGGGATCGGGCGAGCACGGTCCTGCGCCCAACATCGCGCGTTCTGAGATCGTGCGCGGCTTGCTCGACCATTTTGAACAGCGCTTTGGCCACGATGAGGTGCGCATCGTGTTGAACCAACTTTCAGACGCGGTGCGTAACGAGCTTGCCACGCGCACATTCGACAACCACTGGTGCGATGTGGAGTCATTGGCTGCCGCGCTCGATAATCTGGACCGCGAGTTCGGTGATGGCGATAGAGCCCAAGTCGCCGAGGCGGGGCGTCACTTCGCCCGCGCTCACTACTACACAGGTGAGCGCATCGCGATGTTCAAGAACATCACGCCCGAGCTGTTCTTCTCGATGGTGTCAGACATCTGGAACCGCTACTTCGCGGCCGGCGATGCACGCGTGATCAAGGTGGGCCGCGGCTACGGACGCATGGAAGTGCGCGCCCAGGGCAAACCCACGCTCGCGAGCTCAGTCGCCATGCTTGGCGTAATCGAGGAGGGCCTAAGGCTTGCCGGCGCCGGCGGCGTATCCGTGCGGCTCGCGCAATCGGCAGCAGTCGGTGATGATCGTGACCTGTTTGAAGCAACCTGGACCGGCTGACAGCGGCCCTGTCATGACCCGCTGCCCAGTCCATACACCGGCTCGCGACGGGGAAGCTCGCAGCGCGTTTGGCGTCGTGTACCCGTGTGGAGCCCCATCCATACCGATTGCGCGGCCGAGTGCGAATTGGTAGACAGCACGCCCGTGCCTGACCCTGACCCTGAGATTTCTAAACCGATCGATGCGCCTGCCGAAAGCCCGGAGGCGCGCGTGATCGGAGGCGTCTCGATCAAGCGTACAGGCCAACGGCCCAAGCGTGTCATCGCGGTATCCGGCGCGAAGGGCGGCTCAGGCAAGACCGTTATCGCCTCCAACTTAGCCATCTATCTGGCGAGCCTCGGCCGCACGACGGTGGTGGTCGACGCCGATAAGTCGGGCGCGCATATGCATACGCTGCTCGGCCTGCCGCCGGTGTTGCCGAGCCAGATTCTTCGTACTTCGGCGGCATCCACGGCACTCGAAGTGGAGCCCACCAGCGTGGCGGGCATGTATTTCGTCAATGGTGGGCTCGCTGAAGGCAACGCCGGGCGGTCGCATTCACGCTCTCGGGTCGAGCTTTTTTCGGCTCTGCCGGAGCTCGATTGCGACTACATGGTGATCGACCTGGGCACGGGCATCGAGACGGACTTGATCGATCCATTTCTCGCCGCCGACATCGCTCTCTACGTCACGGTGCCTGAGCCTGCTTCGGTCGAGGGTTGCTATCGTTTCATGCGCGCGATGTTCCTGCGCCGCCTAAGTCTGTTGGCCGGTGACGTCAAGCAGCGCGCAGAGCTGCTCGCTTTGGCCGAGGACCTGGGGGGGTTGCCCGCCCCCCGTGAGTTGATCGAAGCACTCGAAGCAGACGAGCACGCATTAGCTGCGATCGGACGCGAGTGCCTAAAGCGCTTTGAGCTCCACTTGGTGGTCAACCAGACACGCGTGCGCGCCGACCTAGAGCTCGGAGAAAGTATGACCAGCGCCGTCTGGCAGCGCCTCGGGGTCAATCTCGATTACGTCGGTTACATCGACTACGACGACACCGTCTGGACTTGCGTGCGCGCCTGCGAGCCACTGCTCGTGAAAAGCCCGAGCACCAAAGCCAGTAAACACATCGAGCGCCTGGCGCGAAGGTTGATCTCGATGGACGTCGCCAAGAGTGGCCTGCGCATCATGCGCACGGTGCCACCCGGCACCCACCACGACCTGCTCGAGGTCGACCGCGGTGCAACCGACGAGGAGATTCGACGCGCCTATCGTCGCGTGCGCGAGGTCTACACGGACACGTCGCTCTGCGGGTACGGCTTGTTCACAAAAAAGGAGCTCGAAGCTGTGCGCGCACGCCTCGAGGAGGCCTTCGACGTGCTGCTCGATCGCAACCGCCGCAGGCCCTACGAGCTGAGCGTGTTTCCGGACGCGCCCGCGCCCCACGACGAAGAAGTGGTGATCGCGCAACGGACGGACTTGCCACCGGCGCCGACCGTCACGCCCGAAACCGAGTTCGATGGTGCGATTCTGCGGCGCATGCGCGAGTCTCTCGGCCTCGAGCTCAAGCAGATCAGTCGTCGCACGAAGATAAGTTTGCTGTACCTGCAGGCGATCGAAGACGACGATTTCGGCGCGCTGCCCGCGATCGTATACGTACGTGGTTTCGTGGGTGAGCTCGCTAAAACCTTGGGTCTCGATCCCGCACAAGTGAGCCATACCTACGTGCGCCGCGTGAAGCGCAATCTCGGCGAGGCGGGTGCATGAAGCAGGCGCTGCGCATCGTACTCGCTTCCGCTTCCCCACGGCGCCGCGACATTCTGGAGAAGCTAGGGCTGACGTTCGAGGTGCAGCCCAGCGACGTCGACGAAACGCAGCATACCGGCGAAGACCCGCGCGCCTACGTGCTGCGTTTGGCGGAGGCCAAAGCGCGCGCCTGTCAGGTCGTATGCGCTTCCCATGAACAGGCCGTAGTGCTGGGCTCGGACACTACGGTCGTGCTCGATGAAGTCGTCCTCGGTAAGCCCACGGACCTGGCGGAAAGTGAACGCATGCTGCGCGCGCTGCGTGGCCGCGAGCATGTGGTGCACACGGGTGTTGCGGTCTTGCTCCTGCCCCAAGCAGAGCTGCGCATCACGGCCGTCAGCACGCGGGTTCGCTTTCGCGCGTTCAGTGATCTTACCTTGTCGCGTTACGTTGCCAGCCGTGAAGGCATGGACAAGGCAGGCAGCTATGGCATCCAGGAGCTCGGCGCGGGTTTAGTGGCAGAAGTATCAGGCTCGTACTCGAATGTTGTCGGGCTGCCCGCTGCCGAAACCCTCGAGCTACTCGAGCAAATCGGCGCGCTCTCGGAGTGGCCATGAGCGATCTCGCCCATGTCGCGACGCGTTTAGATGAGGTCAGGCAGCGTATTGCGGCGGCCTGTGCGCAGGCGGGCCGTGATCCGCGCGAGGTCGAGCTGATCGCGGTCTCGAAGTTTCACGGGCCCGAGGCGATTCGCGAGGCCTATGCGGCCGGGCAACGCCAATTCGGTGAGAGTTACGCGCAGGAGCTCGTTTCAAAGGCCGAGGCGCTCAGGGACCTTGGCGACATTCGTTTTCGTTTCATTGGTGGCTTGCAAACAAACAAAGCCAAGCTGCTCGTGCAATCAGGTTGTAGCATCGACTCGCTCGCCAGCGTGAGCGCCGCACGCGCCCTCGCGAGCAAAGCGCAGGCAAGCCGGGTCGCGCAGCCGGTTCAGGTCTTGCTGCAGGTGAACGTGGCAGAAGAAGCACAGAAAAGCGGCGTTTCCGTCGCGGAGCTGCCCACGCTCGTCGCGTGCGCGCGCGCCCTACCTGCGCTCCAGCTGCGAGGTCTGATGACTATTCCCCCGGCGGAGGATCCGGCTCAAGCACGCGCCTGTTTTCGGCGCCTGCGCGAGCTCGCACAGCAGTTTCAACTCGCCACGCTTTCCATGGGTATGAGCGACGATCTAGAAATCGCGATCGAAGAAGGCTCGACCATGCTGCGCGTCGGCACGGCTATTTTCGGTGCTCGTCCGCAGCCATGAGTGCTCTAGTCAAGGTTATTGACCAGCGTCGGCGTCCAACTCAACCCGCTACCGCTAGCTCCTTGGAGCGCGCGACCGCGGCCGCAACCGCCTCCAGCAACGCATGACGAAAGCCGCTAGCTTCGAGCGCTGCGACGGCCGCAATCGTCGGTCCGCCGGGGCTTGTTACCATGTCTTTGAGCTTGCCGGGATGCTCACCGGTCTCGAGCACGAGCTTGGCGGCACCCAGTAAGGTTTGCGCCGCAAGCTGTGTCGCCACCTCGCGCGAAAGGCCAGCCCGTACGCCGCCATCAGACAACGCTTCAATCGCGATAAATGCATACGCAGGACCCGAGCCGCTCACCCCTGTGACAGCGTCCAGCAACTTCTCGTCCGTGCGCACGACGAGTCCGGTCGTCTTCAACAGTGCTTCGGCCGTGTCGAGATCAGCAGCGCTCGTGCCCGGCGCCGCTGCGATCGCCGTCGCGCCTTCACCGACCATGGCTGGCGTATTGGGCATCGCGCGCACGACGCGTGGATGACCTCCGAGCAACTCGGATAGCTTGGCGATCGATAGCCCCGCCGCGATCGAGATCACAAGCTTGCCCGCGCTCGCGCCACTGATCTCCCGCAATACGGTCGGCATGACCTGAGGTTTGACCGCGAGCACGATAACATCCGCCCAGCCACACGCCTCCACGTTGCTCGAGAAGCGCCGGATGCCGTGCTGGGCCACCAACGCATCGAGTGCCTGGTCACGCACGTCAGTGGCGCCGATGCTGCTCGGCTCGTGGCCGCCGCGCGCGATGCTGCTCCGAATCAATGCGGTCGCCATATTGCCCGCGCCAATGAAAGCTATCTTCGATGCAGTCGTCATCATGGATGGTCCCGAGTATACACATGGCCTCCATGGAAACGGCTGCATCCGAGTTAGCGCGCGCGATTGAGGCCTTCAGGCGCGAGCACGCGCTGGGCTTCATTCATCGTTTGTCAGGTCAACCTGCATCGATCTCACGCGCCCAGCGTTGGTTGGTGTCCGAGCGCGCCGAAGAGAGCCTTGCAAACGCGCTCTCGCAGGGAGAGCTCAGCCCCGGTGACCACGCTGCGATTGCAGCACACATGGCGCGCGCGCAGCTAGAGCTGTCCCTGGCCGAGGGGCGCGCGCGCGTCCTCGCTTGGCCTGCCACGCCGCTCGCTGTGGAAGGCGAAACGCGTCCGGTTCACGCCATGATGCGCGAGTGGCTCGCGAGCGAAGCCGCACCCAAACGCATGCGCATCGCGCGCGAAATCTCCTCCTCGATTCCGCCGGTGATCGAGGCCTGGGTACGCGCGCGCGAGCATGCAGACGCGAGCGCAGGCGCGCTACTGCGCCGACTTGCCGCCCCACGTCACGCGGATGCAGGCCCAGAAGGGGGAGTCGGCGCGCTCGCCCAAACGTTCTTGCGCGACACTCAGGACCTCGCACAAGAAGCCGTAGCCTACTGCTGCTCGCGTTCCGGGGTCGACTCGTCGGACGGCACCGAAGCGTTGTGGGCGATCAGCGCCCCCCGCTATCGCAGCATTTTTGCGCGCGAAAACAGGATGCGGCGCGTTGGCAACGACTGGGACGCGCTCGGCTTGCGCCGCACACTTTCAAGTCACGCGCGCGCAGCGCCAGCGCATCCCGGCGTGATGCCGCTGACCCACGTGCTCGTCGCCTCCGCACCACGAGACGTAAGGGTGTGCGCTCCCGCATTCGAGCACGGCGTGGCAAGCGAGCTCGCGACGGCCGACGCGGTGGGCCGCGCAGTCGGTGTCGTGCACGCCTCCGCGGCGCTTCCCATTTGGTTGCGTCACGCGACCGTCGCCAGCGTCGCCCGTACGATCGGTGGGTTGGGCGCGCTCATGTTTGCCGAGCCGCTGTTTCTCACACGCGTGCGGGGGCTGTCGCGCCGCGAGAGCGAAGAGGTTTCGCGCTTTGCCGCCACTTATTGCTTGCTTGACGCGCGTCTGACGGCGGCCTCTGTGCTCGCGCGCGCTCTGTACGGCAACAATTGGCTGACGGGGGCCGCCGACCTGGCCGCAACCGCCCTTACACGCACACTCCCCCACGCGCTCGGCGCTTGGCTCGTGACCCGTGTCTCTCCGGGGGCCGCGTTGCGTGCGAAAGTGCACGCGTTTGCGATCGGCCGGACGTTGCGCGAACAGTTTGACGAGGATTGGTTCCGCAACCCACGTTCAGGTGAGCCCTTGCGCGGCGCGGCCGCCCGAGCTGGCGATTTTTCTGTCGAAGCCTTCGCCGCGGAGCTGAGCGCAGACATCGAGCGCCCCCTGACGCTTTCAGCGCTATTCTAGAAGCCGAAGGGGAACCCGATGTACGCCGCACGACGCAACGCTCTGCTCGAAACGATAGGCCAAGGGGTGATGGTCATTCCCTCACCTGCCACGTTCATCCGCAATAACGACGTCGAGCATGAGTATCGCCAGGGCAGCGATCTCTACTACCTCACGGGTTTCGATGAGCCTGACAGCGTGCTCGTTCTATCCACGCAGCATCCTGAGCATCGCGCCGTCCTCTTCCTGCGCGAGCGCGATCCGGAGCGAGAAACCTGGGACGGTCCGCGCCTGGGTGTCGAGCGCGCGGTGGCTGCGCTCGGCATCGACGCCGCCTTTCCAATCACGGCTCTCGACGAAAAGCTGCCTGAGTATCTCGCGAACACCCGGCGCGTGCACTACCGACTCGCCCTCGATCACAGATTCGACGAGCGTTTTTTGCGCGCTCTCGACGTCGTACGCTCGCGGGCCAGACGGGGAGGGGAGTACCCCACTGAAATCGTAGATCCTGCGGCGTCGCTTCACGAGCAGCGCCTCGCCAAGACCGAGCACGAAGTCGCGCTGATGCGTCGCGCCGGCGCCATCACACGCGAGGCTCACATCGCAGCCATGGGCGTGGCAAAGCCTGGGGGCTTCGAGTACCAAGTCGAAGCCGAAATTTTACGAGTATTTCGCGCCAACGGCAGCGAACGTCCCGCCTACGGCAGCATCGTCGGCTCCGGCCCCAATGCCACCATTCTTCACTATCGCAAAAACGATCGGCGCATGGAGGATGGCGACCTCTTACTGATCGATGCCGGCGCCGAGTTCGGATATTACGCGAGCGACGTCACGCGCACTTTTCCGGTCAACGGTAAGTTCAGCGAGCCGCAACGCGCGATCTACGAGCTCGTGCTGCGTTCGCAGCTTGCTGCGATCGACGCCGTGCGTCCCGGTGGCACGATTGAGGGCGTTCACGAGGTCGCCGTGTCGGTCTTAGTCGAAGGGATGCGCGAGCTCGGACTCATCACTGGCACGCAGCAAGAGGCGCTCGAAAAGGCCGACTACAAAAAGTTCTATATGCATCGCACCTCGCACTGGATCGGCATGGATGTCCACGATGTTGGGCGCTATCACGTGGCAGGCGCGCCACGCCCCTTCGAGCCCGGCTTCGTCCTTACTGTCGAGCCCGGTCTGTACATCTCTCCCTATGCCGAAGTCGATCCGCGCTTTCGCGGCATCGGAGTGCGCATCGAAGACGATATCCTTGTCACGTCAAGCGGCCACGA
>JBBSJC010000197.1:0-13116 GCA_038257655.1 Polyangiales bacterium
AATGCGGTTCCGCGCGACGAGCTGCACCAGTTTGATGCCGCCGCGCGACTTGTGGCCATCGGGCTCGCTGCGCGCTGTGGCCTGTCATGCAAGCTCAACCTGAATAGTTTGCCGATGAGCCTGCTGGTAAGGGCACCCAGCGAAACCATCGATGCGGTCGCGCGCAGCGGTCTCAACAACTCCCAGTGCATCCTCGAAGTAACCGAGGATGAGATGATAGGCGACCACACGCGCTTCGCGGAAGCTGTCGGGATCTACCGCGAAAGCGGCTTTGGTATCGCGATCGACGACTTTGGCGCGGGTTACGCAGGCGTCAATCTTTTGGCCGATTTCCAACCAGACACCGTCAAGATCGATCTCAAGGTGGTCCGCAGCGTCGATAGCCATGGTCCTCGCCAGGCCATTGTACGAGCCATCATTCAGGTGTGCGGAGACTTGGGCATCGAGGTGGTCGCCGAAGGCGTAGAGACGATGGCGGAGTATCGCTGGTTGAGTCGCGCGGGTATTCACTTGTTGCAAGGTTACCTTTTCGCGCGACCTGCCTTCGAATGCTTGCCCGGCATCGCGTCCACGGACTGGTAAGTGCGCGCTGCAACTTTGATCATTCGACGTGCACACGCCGCAGAGGCACGAGGCCTGAGTGAACTGGCGCTGAAATCGACCGCTTACTGGGGCTATGACGAAGGGTTCATGGCCGCATGTCGCGACGAGCTGACGCTGTCTGCGGACGAAGTGGTGCGAAACCCGACCTACGTCAGCGAAGTGGAAGGTCAGGTGATCGGGTTCTATGCGATCGAGCGGGTCGATCAAGTCCGGATGGAGCTCAACTTCTTGTTCGTCGACCCCGCTTTCATCGGGCGCGGATACGGACGTGCTCTCATCGAGCACGCCAAACAAATTGCTCGCGACCTTGGCTCGAGCGCACTGGTAATCCAGGGCGATCGTAACGCTCAGCATTTCTACCGGGCAGCGGGTGCGCACCAGGTTGGCGAGCGAGCTTCCTCCAGCATCCCTGGGCGCACCCTGCCGCTTTTTGAGGTTTTGCTGAGTTGAGCGCCGGCATAGACTTCTTTGTGCCGCCCGCTGGGAGCCGTGGGCAAGTGCTACCGGGATCCCGAAACCAGTGAAGTCGGGGCAGGCGAGCGCCTGACTCTCGAGTACCTTGCTTGGTCGTACCTTTTTGAGGCGCCGATGCCTCGCAAAAAAAAGCGCGTCCAGTCGGCAAATGTTAGCAACTCTTGCAGCCCCAAGCCGATACCGGCCCATCATGCTGCAACTTACTTTTGACAGCGGGACGCTATTGCTGCGCAACCTCGCGCCGGCGTCCCCGCTCCACGCTCTGCCATTCGTGCTGTGGGACCCGCGCATCAGGACCCATCGCGCGCCAGCGTTTCACTATCGCGCGATCATCACGGTACTGCGTCAGCATCAACTACCCTACGTCGATGAGGTGTTTGCGAGGCGCGCGATGG
Source organism: Polyangiales bacterium (assembly GCA_038257655.1). GTDB lineage: Bacteria > Myxococcota_A > Polyangia > Polyangiales > DASUME01 > DASUME01. The sequence continues at coordinate 1,473 of JBBSJC010000197.1, forward strand.
TTAAGGGGTGGACGATGCCGGAGCTGCGGCCTTACCAGCACGCGGCGCTGCTCGCATGGGACGCGGCCCACCGAGCGGGCCTCGTGGTCCTTCCGACAGGCAGCGGAAAAACACGGCTTGCCTGCGCCGCGATGGCTGCGGGCCATGTACCGAGCCTGTGCCTTGTGCCCACACGTGCCCTGCTCCATCAGTGGCGCGAAGAAATTGCTCGTCACTATGCGGGCCCAATTGGCTGCATCGGCGATGGAGAACGCAGCATCGAAGACGTCACGGTCGCAACGTTCGAGAGTGCCTATCGAAACATGGTGCGGCTCGGTCATCGCTTTGGTCTGATTGTGGTGGATGAGGTGCATCACTTCGGTTGCGGCATGCGCGACGAAGCACTCGAGATGTCCGCTGCGCCACGACGGCTGGGCCTCACGGCAACTGCGCCGGAGGGCGATGCATTGGCGCGCGTCATGACGCTTACGGGGCCCGTGGTGTGTGAGCTTGCCATCGGGGATCTCGCGGGTGAATGGCTGGCTGACTTCGAGATCATTGTCCTTACTCTTCGCCTTACGGTGAGCGAGCAACATCAGTACGACGGAGCGGTTGCTGCGTTTCGCGCGGTCTTCGACAGCTTCCGAGCGTTCAGTCGCACGGCGCAGTGGAGTGACTTCGTTGCGATGGCTTCTCGCTCTCAGCAGGGTAGAGCAGCCCTCGCATCCTTTCGCTACAGTCGCAGGCTTACAAGTTATCCCGAAGCCAAGCGCAGCGCCGTGGCCGAGGTGCTCGCGCGTCACCGCGATAGTCGGATCCTTGTTTTCACTTCGGACAATGACACTGCCTATGCGATTGCGCGCGAGCACTTAGTCATGCCGATTACGTGCGACATTACCCGTGCCGAGCGCGACCTCGCCCTTGCCGCATTTCGCGCGGGACAGCTGCGAGTGCTCGTCAGCGCGCGCGTGCTGAACGAAGGTCTGGACGTGCCCGATGCAGAGGTTGCGATCATCGTCGGCGGCATGAGCGGCGAGCGTGAGCACGTGCAGCGCGTGGGCCGGCTGCTTCGCCCCTCGCCAGGCAAACACGCCCTCGTCTACGAGCTCGTCGCAGGCGGTACACACGAAGTCAAAAAGGCCAACGAAAGGAGACGCTCCCTTGCATCCACGAACCACTCCACGCGCTGATCGGAGCGCGATCGATCACGACGTGTACTCGGGCCTTGAGCAGCTTGATCGGCTGACTTCGGTTCGTGTGATCTCGCCCGCCTATCTCAACGTAGCCGACTATCCATGGTTGCGCGCGCTGCTCGACGAGCGCGAGCGCTTCGTCGGGAAGAAGCGACGCGAGTGGACGGAGCGTATCAGCGAGCCCTTGCCCATAGATCCACCGCGCACAAAGCTTACTGTTGCCCTGCGAGTACTCGATCGCTTATCTCAAGATCAGGCGTCTTCGCCGCTTGCGCCGCGGGAGATCCGTGCGGCCCTTTTCCGCGAAGCCGCGAAGGGGGAAGGTCGGGCGCGCGCAATAGCTCAGACTTCCTTGCTCCTTGGTATCTCCTCGGAAGGGATCATGGGGGCGCTATTCATGGACCTGCCCGCTGAGCGAACGCTGATGCCGCTGGCTGAGCCCGTCGCCCCCGATCATCTCGCACTTCTCTGCAATGCCGAGATCATTGCGTCGCTGCTCTACAAGGCGCTGCGTGTGCGGATTGTTGCGCGCGGGCAGGTACGCGCGGTAGTGCGCCACGCCAAGCTGATGGGTCTGCTTTGCTACGCCGCGTTGGGTGACTCCAAAGATGAAGCCGTGCTCGAGCTGTCGGGGCCCTACGCGCTGTTTCGACATACGCGTATCTACGGTAAAGCGCTGTCATCGCTTGTGCCCCGACTTGCCTGGTGTCACGCGTACCGACTGGAAGCCGACTGCGTGCTCGGCGGCGATACGAACATGGGCCGGCTCGTGCTGCGCTCTGGCGATCCCATCATGCCAGCGCGAGAGCTTGCCCCGTTTGATAGTAAGGTCGAGGAACGCTTTGCCCGTGCCTTCGCCAAGCTCGCCCGTGATTGGGACATCATCCGGGAACCTCAGGCGATCTCCGTGGGCGACGCGCTCATCTTCCCTGATTTCGAGCTTAAGCATCGCGCATCCGGCGAGCGCTGGCTGCTCGAGATCGTAGGCTATTGGACGCCCGAGTACGTGCGTCGAAAGCTCATGATGCTGAGGCAGGCTAACATTGAGCGCCTCATCCTATGCATTGACGAAGAGCGCTGCTGTACTGATGAGCTACTCGCGATCGACGCCCGCGTGGTGCGCTATCGGCGCAAGGTCGATCCACGCGCGGTGTTGCGGGTCCTGGAGCTAGAGCCAGCTTTTCAACAGGCTGTTAGCGAGTAGATAGGGACGGAGCGCCGCGACGAAGCGACCTTGTCGCATAGCACAGCTTTCACGTTCGCCGTGCAATGCGCACCCCAACACGCCCGCGTCAAATCAAGCGACAGCGATCCTGACGCTGGGGGGCTTCGTTCGCCTAGAATCCGACTTTTGACGTCAAAGCTTCGCGTGGTCTCGCCTGGCCCTGAATCACGGTGAGCGCCCCGGCGAGCAGCTTGTGGCTCACAATGGCCCCCTGGCGTACCCGGTTGTCCTTGGGGAAGGGACGGGCAGGGAGCTCCACGTCGCCATGAAAGATGCGCACGGTGCCATCCTGCGATTCACGCACCTGAACGGGCTTGCTACGGGCTCCCTCTGCCACCTCACTCGGGTCCAGCAAGTACATGACTCTGTTGTAGTGAAGAGTAAGGTTTGAGCTGACCTTACGGGTCTCTCGCAGCGTGAACGTCTCAGTCAGCGACTCGTGTCCGAGCAGCGGCCGATGAGCATCGTGCTCGCTCTGAGGCTCGCGCGCGGGAACGCCGATTGTAGTCCTCGCTGAACTCTTTCAGGGAAGGCGTTGCCGGCCTCCACCGTGCAGATGTCGCGCAGCCGCAGCTCCTTCACCAGTCGGTCCTGCAGGGTCTGGTTGGCCCGCTCAACACGGCCTTTGGCCGCGGGCGAGTTCGCGCAGATTATGTCGATGTTGAGCTCGCTCAGCGCACGGCCGACCTGCGTGTAACCGTCGCCAGCCTTTGCATCTTTCGCGTTCACGCGGAACACCGAGTGCTTGTCGCTGTAGAACGCCACCGGCTTGCCGTGCCGCTCGAGGTAGCGACGGGTAGCCTCGAAGTAGTCGAACGTCGACTCCGGCGCGAAGCGCAGCTCCTGCAAGCGACTCGTGGCATCGTCGACGTAGACCAGCAGCGTGCACCGAGGCCCGCGCTGCTCGAACCACTCGTGGTCGCTACCGTCGATTTGCACAAGCTCGCCAATGCATGCGCGGCGGTGCCGGGGTTGCAGCGGGCGACTACGGCGCTCCTTGCGCGTCTGCCACAGCCCGGCCGCCGACATCCACACGCGCAGCGTCTCGAGTGACCGGCCCCAGGCCGTGCAGCTCGACCAGCTTCTCGTGGGCCAACGTCGGCCCAAAGCCCGTATAGTGAGTTCTTACTATGTCCAGCACGTGCTCGCGGAACGCGCCAGGCATCGTCCGATTGCTGGGCTTGCCGCGGCGCGCGGACACAAGACCTGCGCTGCCGCGCTCCACGTAAGCGTCGCGCATCCGCTGGAATCAAAGGCCAATGTCTCTAAAATCATTCGTTTTTCTGTAAGGAACCGAAGCGCCTTTGCTCGGATGTTCAGTAGCCAGTCGTCCGTCGTGGAGTCGCGAGGGTTCAGCTGCGACTATGCGTAACTTGGTTTCAAGGCCGCGTGTTCCTTTGCCAGGCCTACGTCAAGGATTCGAAAGCTACGGATGAGCGAGAGATCGCCAAGTTCTTGGGTCGCGTGCAGATGATTCACCAAAGCCGTCACGCCGAAAGGGGTGTTTTATGACCGCCGCTGCAAGCAATGAGGAGTACGTGAGCCTGATGGAGATCGGTCTGAGCATGCGCGACGGCGGGCTGCCCGAAGCATTTATCGCCAAAGCCGTGCGGGCGTCTGACCACAACGAAGGTGTGCGGGCGTTGATGCTGCTGTGGTCGGAGGCGGTGGCCAAAGAACGCGACGCCATTTGTGCTGACATCCAAGACATGCTCGACGACCTCGACGCTGCGCCGGTGAGCCACGTGCCCCCGGCAACGCGCCCGCGCATCTCGTTCGACGACTTCGACGACGTGATCGAGGGCGTCAAGGCGCACAAGCAGCGGCTACGTGACCTCGTCGCCAAGCACGGTGGGGTGAGCGAGGTGGCACGTCGCAGCGGCATCCCACAGCCGTCGCTCAGCCGCATGCTTAACTCCGGCTCTATGCCGCGACGCGCGACACTTTACAAGGTCGCCCACGCGCTTGGACTTCCCGAAAAAGACGTCGTCGGCGAGTGGGTTCAATAGCTACGCCGCTCGACGTCGAGTCCGCGCCGCCACGACCTTGAGCTGACGTCTGTGGACGTGCTCGGCGCGTCAGTCGGCGCTCGCTTTGATGAGTACAAGTTTGAGATCGGCGGGCGGCGCCGGCACGTGGCAGGGGTTAGGCGCATTCCTCGACCGATCCGGCGTCTCGAGATGCCGACGCAAGCATGCGCCTCTCCCCGTTCCGCGTGGCAACGCGCCTAGTCCGCCGGACACGCCCATCGTGCAGCCCGACGCGAGTCCGGAGGCTCCAACGGGTCGCATTCCTCCTCGCAGGACTGGTACGCCCTCTTCATAGATGTGGCAGACCTGTTCCAGCGAGTTACGGCTCGGACAAGCTACAGGGTGAGAAACGACTCGCATCGTGTTTCTGGTTCATCATTTACCCACAGTCTTGTGACTCATGGTCCGGCGCCAGCGATTACCCCAACGCAGCGCCTGAGGCCTCAATGACCCAAGACGCCAACCGCAAGCTTGCGACTCGATCTTACAATCCTGACCCACTGTCGGCTCTTCGCGAACCGACTCGTTTCCGTGCGAGCTCGGGCATCGCCCCTTCGCCGAGCCGCCCGCCCCGTGACCTCGAGGTGTTTGCTGTGAACGAGCACACAGTGGTAGGGGCGATGGGTAATCTTATGTTCGGGCTCACGCGAGGCCAGTGTAGCTCCAGCGTGCTCAAGCAGCGTCGCGCCCAGCACGAGCGCATGCGTACACGTTATCCAAGCGGCTACGTGTACATGAACATCATCGCGTCCGGCGCCTGCATGCCGAACGCGGAGACGCGCAAGAACATCACCGAGCTCACCCAAGAATTTGCGCCGCACTTTCTTCTGCACCTACTGATCCTCGAGGGCAGCGGCGTCTGGCATTCTTCGATGTGTCTGATCGCGCGTACCATGGCGCTCAGTATGCCCACCGCCCCGTCCGCCAATTTTTTCGTGGGAGTGGAGCCGGCGTTGCGCTGGTCGGACGCAAAGCTTCGGCACCGCGTACAGTTCGAGTCGCTCGCCTTTTCGCGGGAGCTTGCGATCTTACGTTCGAAGCTGGGCTGGTGATCGGTGTTGGCCACCCAGATGGCAAGTGCCCTGGTAGACGTGCTGTCAAACCTGTTAGAAAGCCTGAGCGTCCGGGCCCTCGGAGCTGCACGCGGTGAGTGTTTCGCACGGCAGAGGCGGCATGGGTTGTCGCCTGCAGCACACGACAGAAGTACCGCTAGCACGACGTCGGCGCTGCACGGACTACTTGTGGAAGACTTCACCTGCGAGGAGGACCGCGGTACCTGGGGCTGAACCTGTGCCTTGCGATGCACGACTGAGTCGTCGCAGACTGCGGGGCGTGTATTGCTTTGGGGTGCGGCTTCCGCTGCGATTCGCGATCCTGTTGCTTGCCTTGCTCGTGGGGCAAGGGAGCGCGCGCGCAGACGAGGTCGCGGCCTTTGCAGGCCAGGTCGCAGATCAGCGGGTGCTGACGATCGTCGAGAGCCTGGGCATCCAGATCGTAAGGCGAGAGCTACCAGCCCAGGCAGGCGCGCTCGCGGCGCTCGACGCGGCCCAAAGCTTTCCAGAGCGCGTCCTCTTATGGATCGATCACCGTGCGGCCATGATCACGGTCCTTCGTCGTTCGGATGGGACCGCACTTGTGAGGGTGCTTCCACCCGAGACGTTTCGTACGTCGCCTTACGTGGCCGCGCTGGCCGCCGTCGAGCTGTTGAGTCTGATCGCGCAGACGCCGGAAGCACAGGTGGAAACGACTCCTGTCGAACCCCACGCGCAGAGGCAGCCAGCGGCAGCTCCGAGCCTGCACTGGCTGCTGCTCGCCGGGGGAGAGCTTGCTGCAAGCCCGGGTAAGGATCCCGTGCTGTGGCGGCCCGTGCTGGGTTTGGGTGTGGAGCGCGATCTGCCGTACACACCTTACTTTGTGCTCGCCCAAGTGTCGGCTGCGCCGCTCGGGGTATGGACGCGCGATGTGCCGGGAGCCTCGTCCCAAGAACGCGTTCGGTATACCCGTTCTGATCTCGCAGGCCGGCTCGGCGCGGGGGCCCGTGTGCCCGCCGGCAGTATATCGGGTTACCTGTCAGGCGGTGTCGGCTTCGTGTCGGCAACTCCACGCGGTGTGCCGCGCGCTCGCGCGCGCGTAGACCGCCCGCAACGCGGGTTTGCAGGGGCAGGCGCTGCGTTTCGTTATCAGCCTTGGCATCACGTGGGCTTCACCTTTGCGCTCGATCTCACCTGGCTCCCAACGCCTACCAAGTATCTGGTGGATGGACGGACCGCGCTCGAAGAAGGTCAGCTGCGCGTGGGGTCCTCGCTGTCGCTCTCCGTGACTCTCCCCTGACAATTCGTTTCGCCGCAGCTCGTTTCGCTTCATCATTGGTGGGGTGTCCCGTGACTCACGGCCCGTGGCTCTTACTCAAACCGCCGGTTCCGACCCCGGAATGTGTGATTCCCTACTGGAACGCGCCATGCGTTCCGATCCGGAGGCGCTCAACCTTCTTGTACGCCAGGAAATCCCGCGGGTGGAACGGCTGCTCGTGCGCATCTTGGGTCCGCGCGCTGATCTGGCCGACCTGGTGCAAACAGTCTTTCTCGAGCTGTGTCGGGCCTTACCGAGCTTTCGTGGCGACAGCAGTTTCTCGACCTTCGTCGGTGGTATTACGGTCCGCATCGCCAAGCGCACGATGCGTCCGAGCTTGTGGTTGGTTAGACGCCTGCCCATGCCCGAGTCTGCTCAAGACAGCGGGCCCAATCCGGAGCGTGGGGCTGAGCTGAGCGAGATCGTGCGCCGCTCGCAGCGTGTGCTCCAGAAACTTAGTCCGGATAAGCGCATCGCATTCGCGCTCTGGGCGTTCGAGGGCTTGGACATGCAAGCCGTCGCCAAGCTCACCGGCGCAAGCTTGTCCGCTACGCGCTCGCGCGTGTTCTACGCACAAAAGGAGCTGCGTCGCCACGCGGCTACCGACCCTTACCTCATCGATTTGCTCGGAGGCGAAGATGTCACTGGATGAGCCCCAACGGGATGGGCTGGACTTGCTGGACCCTGCCCGCAGCTCCGTCCTGAGTGCGACAGAGCGCGAGCACGTCCTGCAGGAGGTGCTCGCCCGCGGGCCCGGTCTGATTCGGCGCGCGCGTCGTGTGCAGGTCGCACAGCGAACGGCCGTCGTCGGTTGCGTGGCAGCTGCCGCAGCGCTGCTCGTAATGAATACGTCCCGCGATCCGGCGCCGTCCGCGTCTACGCTCGCCATGGCGCCCGCGCCTGCCTGCGCCGCTGATCTTCGCGATCAGCCGCCCATCTTCCGCTACGACGAGGGGGGCCGAGGTCATCTCGCGTTAGGCGAGCGCGCAAGTGTGGTCACCGAGCCGGGCTCCGAGCTTTCGCTTGTCACGTCCAACTCCTGCGCAACTTTGCTCGCACTTAGGAGTGGTGAGGCGACGGTGCACGCGCGCGACCTCGGGGGTGGCACGCTGCAGGTGGACACACCTTACGGTGTGGTAATGGTCCACAGCACGCGGTTTCGCGTGAGCATCCTTGCCTCCTCGCTTGTCATTCGCGTGGCGGAGGGAGAAGTGAGCGTGCTGCGCGGCGTGGAGACGCTGACTGTCAAAGGCGATCAGTCGCTGGAGATCGATGCAGCGGGCACCCGCAAAACCTCGCTACTGTCTGCCGAAGAGCGGAGGCCAATGCAAAGTGCGCTCATCCTGGCACCGTCACCCCTGGGAAAAGAGGACACACCGGACACGGAGCTTAAGCCAGGTTTGCGACCACGACGCGGCCAGTCTGCGACGCGCCTAAGGCTTACCAAGGCGACCCAGCTGCCCGTGCCTGCCGCGGGCACCCTACTTGCCGAGGCCGAGTCCCTGTGGCGCGCGGGGGAGGTAACGAAAGCCCGCGGGCTCTTTCAAGTAGCCGCCCGAGATCCTGGACCGACAGGGGAGGCCGCCTGGGTGCGTCTGTCGCGTCTAGAGCTATCGCGGCGTGACGCAGCGGGTGCGCTACGCGCGCTTCAGCAGCGCCAGCAAAGAAAAGGCCACGGCGTATTGGAAGCGGAAGCTCGCTGGCTAGAGGTTCAGGCCCTGCGCATGTCGGGCCAGACAGAGCGCGCAGAGGCGCGGGCAACAGAGCTTATCGCAGCCTTTGGTGCCTCACCTCAAGCGCTTGCTGCACGACGCTACCTCGAAGACGAGTCTACACCATGATGACGAGAGTAAGCTTACCCAGCCTGTTGCTGTTGCTGGCGCTTTCCACTGCCTGGATGGGCTGCAGCGGTCGGGAGGTCGAGCTTTTGAGTCCCGCTGGCGGGAAGCTCAACGACGGGGGCAGCGGGCGCGATGGCGCGACCAATGGCACGACCGGTGGTGAGCGCGATGGCTCCGCGACGCCAGCCCTCCCCGGGCTGATGTCATTGCGGATCGAGCCGACGCAGCTCACCGCGACGGATGACGGAGTGCTCCCCCCAGAGACGGCTTCCTTTCGCGCCTACGGAACCTTTGCTTCGGGCGAGCGTGAAGTCACCGGCGAGGTGGGTTGGTCGCTCGAGGATACGCGGCTCGGCGCAGCCCACGCGGGGGAGGTGAGCACGGCAGGTGTTGGCGGAAGCACGGCTGTGTTCGCCCAGGCAGGCATGCTCGAGGCACGTGCCGACCTTACCATCAAGCTGGCCATCGAGGTCGTTACACCGGGTGCACCGGCCGATGCGGAAAGCTCCTTTCCCGAAAGCGTCGCAGGGGATCTCTCCGGCGGAGCGGTCGCTCCGCGGATTGTCTACCCCAGTCATGAGACGATGTTTCCGCGCAACCTAGAGCGCGTCTTAATGCAGTGGCAAGCGGGCGCCGCGCTCGATCTGTTCGAGCTGCGCTTCGAGAGCCCGCTCGCGCTCGTGCGCGTCTATACCACTGCGCTATCCTTACCCTCGGATCCGACCTTGTGGGGCTGGCTTGCCGAGACCCACGCGGGCAGCTCGCTCACGTTCAGCGTGCGCGGCGTCGCGCGCGCGGACGCGACGAGCGTCTATCGGTCAAACGAGGTGGGACTCTCTTTTTCAGCTTCCGAGGTGCTCGGTGCGCTGTACTACTGGTCGACGGGTGCCCAGGGCATCATGCGCGCCACCATCTCTTCACCGAGTGCGACGAAATTCTTTCCCGCGCCGGGCAGCAGCGATCTCACATGTGCTGCATGCCATACCGTGTCACGCGATGGCAGGCGCCTCGCGGTGGGTTACGACGGCGAAAAACTGCGCCAGGTCGGCGCTCCTGATGGCGAGCTGCAGATCCCGGCTGCCGCGGTAGAAGACGGTCCTGCCTACGGCTGGGGTACTTACAACCCGGGCGCGACGCGTCTTCTCTATGCAAGCAAAGGTAGCCTGACTCTTCTCGACGCCGAGACGGGGAGCGAGCTGAGTAAAGTCGCGCTTCCGGGCAAGCTACTCGGAACCTATCCAGACTGGTCACCTGACGGGAAGTGGATCGTGCTATCCGTCGGTACGGGTAGGTTTGGCAACAAGGAAGTCACAGGCACGAGCCTTGCCCGCATGGCGGTGAAAGCGGACGACACCTTTGGAGCGCCTGAGACCATTCTACAAAGCTCAGGTGCGTCGGACACGCTGTACTTCCCGATGTTCGCACCTGATAGTCAAACCATCGCATTCGTGCGCGCCGTCGGCAGATCCAAAGACAATGCCTCCGCTGAGGTATTCCTGCTCGCGGCAGACGGCAGCGGTGAGCCCATCGCTCTCACGCGTATGAACCGGCGCGTGAAAGCTCAGGAAGGAGTACTGCAGATCGGTAACACGATGCCGACGTGGGCACCGAGCACCAGTGATTCCATCTTCTTTCTCGCCTTCTCGTCGATCCGCGACTACGGAAACGTACTGATCGGTCAAGCGCGCGATCAGATCTGGGGAGCCGCGATCGAGCCCGCTCGCATCGGTAGCGGCGCAGATCCCAGCTATGCCGCTTTTTGGCTGCCGTTTCAGCAGCTTGAAGAAGGCAATCATCGCGCGTTTTGGGCCCTCGACCCGGATCAAACGTGTCCGATTGGCATCGAAATCTGCGACAACCTGGACAATGATTGCGACGGTGTCGTCGACGAGATGTGCTGCGTTCCGCAGCCAGAAGTATGCGGCAACGGGATCGACGATGACTGCGACGGCACGATCGATGACGGCTGCGCTTGCCAAAGCACGGAAGATTGCGACAATGGTCTGGATGATGACTGCGACGGCCTGACCGATGGCAAAGATGAAGACTGCGGCCTAGTCATCTGATTTGCCCAGCCATCAAGATAGTAAGGCAGGCTGATCGGAGGTAAACCATAAGTCGTTCCCATTGGAGCGAAGCTCAGCTGCGCTTAGACCTGATGCGACTGTGCGAAGAAATCCCGCAGTCGTTCCCTGACTTGAAGCGCAAATGTGGTAAGTGTTCTTCCATGGCTATCGACGGTTCACGCAGCGTCGATCGAGAGCACACCGACGACAGTCTTTGCGCAGAGCGGTCCGAGGTGGATCTGACGCTGGGCCCGGGGCTCGCGGCTGTCCACGACCGAGCCGACGCTGTGATCAATCTCGCGCGCGCTCGCGCCGACCAGTTACTTGCGGCCTCCCGCGCCAAGTCCGACCAGCAGTCGGCGGCCCTGCGCACCCAAGAACCCCCAGCTGCCTTAGCCGTGTCACGGGCGCACGAAGACCAGAGCGTGCGGGTCGAACGATCGATGGCTGATGCGGTTTCGCAAACGGAGCGGAGCGAGGAGCGGCAGTCATTGGCAGCGATGCGCGGCCACACCAATGAAGGTCTGCAAGCAGAAAGGGAGAGGTCCGACGATGAGGTGGCCACGCGGGATGATTTCCTGGGCATGGTCAGTCACGACCTCCGGAATCTCGTGGCCGCGGTTGGAGGGTACGGCGGGCTCATCGCGACCGCAACACGGGTCGGGAAGCCTCCCCAACTGATTTTAAACTATGCAGGTCATATCGAGCGTGCTGCCGCGCGCATGGCTCGCTTAGTTGGAGATCTCCTGGACGTGACCAGTATCCGAGCGGGCGCCTTCAAGGTCATACGTAAACGGGGAAATGCGGTACAGGCAGCGCGAGAGGCCGTTGCTACTTTTCAGCTGCAGGCAGAGGCAAACGGCAGCCGACTCGTGCTGGAAGCAGAAGCTCCATCCATACCAGCCGATTTCGACCCGGGTCGAATATTGCAGGTACTTGCCAATCTATTGGGCAACGCCAT
>JBBSJC010000198.1:0-13084 GCA_038257655.1 Polyangiales bacterium
GGCTGCGCCAGCGTGCCGATGCGGGACGTCACGTTCAACGCCAGCAAAGCGGATGATAAATCGCGCACCTGGTACTACGACGGGCAGACAGTACAGTTTGGGCTGACGAAGACCACGACCTTTGGTAACGGCGGGATCATCAACGTGGGCGATGGATTGAACGAAGTGACCGCCATGCTGGACAGTAAGGTGGTCGCTAGGACCAACGCGCCGGTACGTCCCGGATTTCTGACGATTGTGGTGCTAGCACCGCTCGATTCTGCACAGAGCGACTGATCTGCGCGGGAGCGCATGCGCATCCACCGACACCGCCGTGTCATCTGCCGCCATCCCACACACTTGCCGTCGTCTGAAAACGAGACTTCATGGTCATAAAGATACGTAAATGAAACTTCAAAGCGAGCGCAAGCGTCAAGTGTCAGGTAGTCATTTTCCGCTTCGTGCCCGCGATGGACGCGAGCATTTGTGCGAGTAGCGTAGCGGCCAAAAGCGCCGAGTTTCCGCTCGGATCGTGGTCTGGAGATATCTCGACGACGTCGAGTCCCACGACATCGACTCCGGGCAGGGCTCGCAATAACTCAAGTGCCTCGAAACTTGTTAGACCGCCGGGCACCGGGGTACCTGTGCCCGGTGCATAGGCAGGATCGAGCGCGTCCATATCGAAAGATACATAGACAGGGCCCGTGCCGGCGAAGGCTGCGATCGCTGCGCACACCCCGTCTAAATCGCGTTTGACCTCGCGCGGGGCCACCACGCGAAAGCCGTGCTGTTCGGCGAAGTCAAGATCGCACGCTTCCGTCAATGGACCGCGAATGCCTATCTGTATGACGTCGCCCGCGCGTAGTAGGCCCTCCTCTACCGCGTTGCGAAATACCGTGCCGTGATGAATCGGTTCGTCCCAGGCGGGGCCGTAGGTGTCGCTGTGCGCGTCAAAATGTACAAGGCCTACCGGACCATGTTTTGCAGCCACGCTGCGCAAGGCTCCGAGCGTCACTGAGTGGTCGCCGCCTACCATCGCGGGGAGCGCGTGAGCCTGCAGGATCTCGTCGACGCGTTGCTGGATAAGATCGAGCGACCTGGAGACCGACATCGGGATGGTGGCGACGTCGCCGCCGTCCGCGCAGCGCAACTGTGCAAAAAGGTCAAGGCCGGGTTCGGGATGAAAGCCCCGCGTAAGGGCGCTGGCAAGTCGTACGGCGCGCGGGCCAAAGCGTGCACCCGGTCGAAAGGTAGTGCCGCCGTCAAAGGGAGCGCCGATGATCAGCACGTCAACGTCCTGTGGATCGGCGTGGGCGGGAAGACGTAGGAAGGTAGGGACGCCGGCAAAGCGCGGAACCTTACGGGTGGCGAGCGGCCGGAATTCGAGGTTGCTCATGGGAAGATTCCGCGGGCTTCGTAGCCCTCGCGTAAGGCCGCGAGCGCCAGGCTGTAAGCGGCGATGCGTCGATTAGTGCCCATTTGCTTGGCTTGCTCACTCACGCGCCTGTAAGCACGCAGCATCGCCCATTCCAGCTTCGCGTCTACCTCTTCCAAGGTCCAGCGTTCGCTGCGTTTGTTCTGGAGCCACTCGTAGTAGCTCACGGTCACGCCACCCGCATTGGCAAGGATGTCAGGCACGACGTCGACGCCGCGCGCCGTCAACTCGGCTTCGCCTTCGGGGCTTATCGGGCCATTGGCGCCTTCCACCACTGCGCGTACCCTGAGCAGACCTGCCTCGTGGGAACTGACCTGATTCTCGAGGGCAGCCGGCACGAAGAACTCCGCCTCGGCGGCGAAAAACTGGTCGCGAGAACATAGCTCTGCACCACCGTAGTTGCGGACGCCACCGTGCACACGCACGTGCTCGGACAGGGCGTGTACGTCGAGACCTTTTGGCTGCACGAGGTAACCTGTATGATCACCAACCGCGACCACACTGACGCCGAGGGCGGACAGTAAGATGGCGGCATGGCCGCCCACATTGCCGAAGCCTTGGATGATCACGCGCGTACCCTTGAGCGCAAGACGGTGCTCGCGCGCCCACTCTTCGACACAATGGGCGACCCCCTGACCTGTCGCCTTGGCGCGGCCGTGCGAACCGCCACAGGCGAGAGGCTTACCGGTGACGACGCCACGTTGAGCGTTCTTCTCGAGAACGCCGACGGAGTTCATATAAGTATCCATCATCCATGCCATTTCGGAGGGGCCCGTGCCGACGTCGGGCGCAGGGATGTCGTGATCGGGTCCGATATTGCGTCCCAACGCGTGGGTAAAACGTCGTGTGACCCGCATGCGCTCGTTGGCAGAGAGTTGTCTCGGATCGCACTTGACTGCGCCTTTGGCGCCGCCGAATGGAATATCGAGCAGCGCGCACTTCCAGGTCATCAATGCAGCCAAGGCTTTGATCTCGTCCACATTGACATCGGGGTGGTAGCGAATGCCGCCCTTGAATGGACCCAGGAGGTTGTTGTGCTGCACGCGGTAGCCGGTGAACATACACAGCTCACCGGCGTCGTTGCGCACTGGGAAATGCACGACAAGCTCGGTACGCGGCTGGGACAATAGCGCACCGATATCAGGTGCAAGGTCCATGCGACGTGCCGCCTCGGCCACATGATTCTGAATGACACGGAAAAACGGATAGGAAGCTTGATTCATCGTGACGCTCCTTGGCTAAGAAAGTTCATGCCCGGCGAGAGGCGCTCGGGATCAAGGGTCGGCGCCCCTAGTAGCGATGCTGTCGGGTACGTGCAGTAAAGCGTGGAGAACAGGGCGGCGGGACGATGGTTACCGCTCTTTTTCAAGCCACCAAAGGGCAGGCGCGGCGAAGCACCGCAGGTGGGCGCATTCCAGTTCACGTTGCCGTAGCCAAGACGTCTCTTCGCCAGCTCGAAGCGCGCGATGCGCTCGGTGAACACGCTTGCAGACAGGCCATAATCTAAGCTGTTGGCAAGCGACAGCGCATGCTCGAGCCCCGATGTCGTTTGGACGGCTAAGTCGGGCGCGAACAGCTCGTCACGATGGTAACTGGACTCGCGCGCACAAAGGTCCGCATCGTGTAAGGTCGGCGCCAGGAACGCACCCTGTGCAGGTGCTTGTGCGAGGTTACCTTCCCACAGCAGCTTCGCTCCTGCAGCTCTGGCCTCCTCGAGCGCATTGCGCGCGCGCTCACGTGCTCTGTGGCTGACGAGGGGACCCATGAACACATCTTCGCGGCGCGGATCACCAATCACGATTCGGGCCGCTTTCTCTCGCAGCAACGCAACGAATCGATCACGAATGGTTTCGTCGACTAAGCACAGCGCGGTGCCTGAACAGCGCTGACCGCTCGTGACAAAAGCCCCCCACAGCACGTCGTGGGCCGCTTTTTCCAAGGGGGCGTCACTGAGCACGAGCGCGGGATTACGACCGCCCATCTCGAGTGCGACAAGCTTACCTGGCGTGTCCAAGCAGGCGCGTTCGATCGCGCGACCGACGCTGTAGCTGCCGGTGAAGAGCACTGCGTTGACCTGACGGTGGGCAGCCAATCGTTCCCCGACGGCGGCCTCGCCCTGCACTACTTGGAAGACCCCCGGCGGCAGGCCAATCGAGGCGAGGATGTCGGCATACAGCGCGCTGACTGCGGGTGCGAGCTCGCTCGGTTTCACGATCACCACGTTGCCCGTGAGCAGCGCTGGTATCACGTGCCCGTGCACGAGGTGCAGGGGGAAGTTGAAGGGGCCTATCACCGCTACGACCCCGTGGGGACGAAAGGTATAGGACGTGAGTGGGTCGACCTGGATCGTACGCACCAGCGCAAGCCCAGCCTGGGTAGTAATGTCGATCTTTTGTAGGCACGCTTCGACTTCGGCCCGTGCTTCCCAGCTGGGCTTACCGATTTCTTCTGTCAGCAATGCGGCAAGCTCCGCTTTGCGGGCTGACAACGCCGCCCGCAATCGGCTCATTGCCAGCAGGCGTTGCTCCATGGGCGTGTCATCCCAAATCGGCTGTGCATGCTCGGCGAGCGCGACCGCTTGATCCACCGCTCGCAAGCTCCACGCGAAGCGGCCCAGCACGTGCGCTGGGTCGATGGGGCTGCGGGAGACGATCTCTCCGCTCGCTGCGCGTTCCTCAGCGGAAACGCGATCTGGGACGTGCAGATGCATACTCTGTCTCCTGAATGTGACCTGTGACGGCGTGGGCTAATTGGAAGCGGGGGGTTGCCCACGCAGATCAAAGGGAGTGGCGTGCACATGATCGCCCGCGATGAGGCCAAGGGTCGACCAGGCATGGGAGCTAAGGTGCAACGTGGAATGAGCTATGCGAGCGGAAGCTACCATCGCCATAAAGCGCGGCTCGCTCGCCCGCTCGGTCGCGATAAGAAAGCGCGCCTCCCCCAATGTTTCCGGTTCGGCCTGAGCGGCTATGAGCTTCTGTGTGGTCCGTACGACAGCGACCGTATCGGTGCTCGCGACGAAGTGGGGGCCGCCGTCGAAGGGATCTACCGCCGCGGCGTAGCGAAATCCCTGATTTTCCAGCATGCGTTGCGCTGCAAACGTCGCCGGGCCAACCCGACCGATCTGCTGCTGCGCCTCTAAAGGCAAGAACGAGGCGAGGATCGTGTCCGTGGGAAACAGCTCGGCGATGAAGCGCTTGTCGCCACGCGACCGCTGATCGGCTTCGCGGTAACTTAGTCCGGTAAGTCGACTCCCTAGGGCTTCCCACAGCGCGCTCGATCCGTCTGCCGAAAGCGGCGGCATCAGCTCTGCGAGCAGTCGATCGCAGAAGAGCTCACGATGCATCGCCACGTACAGCAAGCGCACCAGGGAAAGCTGCTTACCGGGGCTTGCGAAACCTCGCGCTTCCGGTCTTACCACTAAGCCTCCGAGCTCGGTCAAGCCTTGGGTGTCAGAGCGTAAGGTTAGGACACGATGCGAGACGTCCCGGTCAAGGGAAGCGCTGCGCATCCAGCGCTCTTCGACCTGAAAGAAGTAGTGGGGCTCATCCACTGTGCCGTGGCGCGCAATCGCCATCGAACAACCGAGCAGGTTACCATCGTCTGCTTCGAGCACGAATACGTAGGTCCGTTGGGCGGGGTCGGACTGCGCGCCGGAGAACGACTGTTCGGAGCGCTCAAGCAAGGCGGACAGTGCCACTTCGTTGGCGGGCAGGTTCACGCTGTCGAGGGACCGTGCGACGGCGAGCAGCTGCGAGAGGTCGTCGTGAGTCGCATTGCGTAGCCGCATCGGAAACTCCACTTTCGTCACTCTTGCATGTTGAAATCCGAGTTTCAAGCGTGTAGACAGAGGAACATGCAGTTTCACAACTTCCACGCCGCCGTTCAGACGCCTGTTGAACGGACATGTGCATCTGCGCCGCGTGCGCATCTATTCGGAAACTACCGTCCGCCCGCGCCGACCTTTGTGCGAGGCGAGCGCAGCGTTCTTTATGATGCGCGCGGCAAGGACTACGTGGACCTCGTGGCTGGCATCGCCACCTGTGGGCTTGGCCATTGTCATCCCAAACTAGTTGCGGCACTCACGGCCCAAGCCAGCGCGCTGTGGCACGTGTCGAACCTGTACGACACGCAGCCGGCCTCTTTGCTTGCGGCACGTCTTTGTGAGACGTCGTTCGCGGATCGCGTGTTCTTTTGCAATTCTGGCACCGAGGCGAATGAAGCCGCGATCAAGCTCGTGCGACGTTTTCATCATGATCGCGGCACGCCACGCGCGGAGATCTTAGTCTGTGAGGGCGGGTTTCACGGACGCACGCTAGGGGCCCTCAGCGCGACTGCGCAACCCAAGTACCACCTTGGTTTCGCGCCGCTTGTGCCAGGTTTTCGTGTCTTGCCCTACGGGGATATCGAAGCCTTGCGCGCCAACCTGTCCGAGCGCACCGCTGCGCTCTTGATCGAGCCGATTCAGGGTGAAGGTGGAGTGATTGTGCCACCTGAGGGTTTTCTTCGGGAAGCCCGCGTGCTGTGCGATCGGGTCGGGGCCTTGCTCGTGCTCGACGAAGTTCAGACGGGTATGGGGCGCACGGGCACGCTTTGGGCGCACCAACAGGAAGGTGTGACGCCGGACGTGCTCACGAGCGCCAAGGCCCTCGGCGGCGGCTTTCCCATAGGTGCCGTATTGGCGCGTGAGGAAGTGGCAGCGAGCTTCGTGCCGGGCAGCCATGGCAGCACCTTCGGCGGCAACCCGCTTGCGACGAGTGTGGCCAAAGCTGCGCTCGATGTGTTGCTCGATGACGGCGTCTTGGCCGCTGTACCGGCACTGACCCGCAAGCTGCACCTGGCGCTGGCCGAAGCGCTACCTGCGGGACTCGTTACTCAGGTTCGCGGTAGAGGGCTCTTGATCGGGCTCGAGGT
Source organism: Polyangiales bacterium (assembly GCA_038257655.1). Taxonomy (GTDB): domain Bacteria; phylum Myxococcota_A; class Polyangia; order Polyangiales; family DASUME01; genus DASUME01. The sequence goes on from JBBSJC010000198.1 coordinate 6,329, forward strand.
CAGCCAACCGGCAGGCCTGCTCGCAGCGCGCGCGCTCGAAGCGGGGGTGCTCGTAAACGCCCTGGGCGAGCGCGTTCTAAGGCTTGCCCCCGCTCTTACGCTCAACGACAGCGAGCTCGCCGAAGCCGCGTCGCGTTTGAAGTACGCATTCCGTGCTTAGGCACAGCAGCAAAAGGGGTCAGTCATGCGAAAGTCGCGAACGATGGATAAGTGGATAGGGCTCGCAGTCTTTGTCTTGATGCCCCTGCTGGGTTGCGCGCAGGGCGGTAAAGGTGGAGCTGTATCCCTCTCGATTGCAGCCAACCGAGACACCGAGCTGATGGTAGGTGACGCGCTGACATTCAGCGTCCGGGCCGTAAAAAGCGATGGCTCCTCCGAGGAAGTAACCTCCAGTGCCAACTGCATGCTGACTGGCGACGCCACGGGCACGCTCGACGGATCTCTGTTCATGGCTACGGTGGCTGGCGAATCGGTGATTGCCTGCGGATACGAGCAGGCGAGCGGCACCTTGGTGCTTACCGTGCGCGGGCCCGTCCTGGGGGATTCGAGCATCGAAGCCGTTCAAACAGGGAAGGTGACAGAGGGGGCGAGCCTCAAGCTTATCGGCGTGGTCGTCACGGCGCTCGCGCCGGCCACAAGCAGTGGGGCCGTGGACATCTTTGTGCAGCCCGAAAAGGGTCGAGCGGACACGGGTCTGTTCGTTGTGGACTTACGCGCCAGCGCTGACCCCGCACTCGTCGTCGGGGACGTGATCGACGTGACTGGCACCTACGTAGAAAAAGCAGGTCGCTCTACTATCGAAGCGGACGTAATCGAAAAGACCGGCCGCGCAGCGCCGCGCGTAACGGAGCTGGCACTGAAAGACCTCGACCTTGCTGACTACGAAAGCGCTCTGGTTCGCGTGACCGACGTGGCCGTGCGAGACATTGCGTACACCAGCTACACGTGGCTGCTCTCCGACGCTGAGAATGCATCCCTTGAAGTGGAGCTTGATACCTATTTCTTCGAGCCGACGACCGCGCAGGGCAGCGTGCTCGACGCGCTCACGGGGATCGTGTTCTGTACTACGGATGGATGTGCCGTGGCGCCTCGTGATGACTCAGATCTCGCCTTGTGCGAGGCATGCGAAAACGTCGCGCCAGCACCACCCGCCGGTCCGCCAGCCACACCCATGATGACACGCATCGAAGACATTCAGACGGGTGTCGTGGCCGAAGGGGCCGCGGTGATCTTGGACGAGCTCGTCGTTACGGCGCTGTGGCCCGATGGAGATAGTTTGGATTTCTGGGCGCAAGCAGCCGGTGGCGGTCGGTCGTCGGGCTTGTTCTTTCGGGACGCGCGCCCGACCCCGGCCCCGCTCGCGCTGAGTGTGGGAAGCGTTGTTCATGTCGAGGGCATCACCGCCCTACGCGCGGGTTACCCTCTGGTGAGCTATGCCTCGGTCGAAGAGAGGGCGTCGAATAGTAAGGTGACGGTTGACCAAGTATCGCTCGCCGAGCTTGTCGATGCGACGGCGGGTCGGCGTTACTGGGGAGCTCTGGTAGAGATTACGGATCTGAGTGTGACGGAGGTCGATGTCGGCGGATACGGCTTCACAGTCAAACACGGCAGCAATGCGACCTTAGGTTTCATCGGGAACGCGCTCTATCCCGAGCTTACGCTCGCGACGAGCGACGTGCTCGCTCGCGTGACGGGCATTGTCTACCTCGGCGCTAGTGGACTTGAGATCTGGCCCCGGGACGCCCAGGATGTGGCGCGATGATGAAAGGCGGAAGCACCCTGCTCGAGCTCGCTCGCGAGCGGCTCGAACCTACGCTCTCGCTGCTAGGCGCTCTCGTGGAAACAAGCTCCCATGCGCACAACTTTGCCGGGGTAGGCCGCTGCGCGGAGTTGCTGCAGGAAAAGCTCACGACCTTAGGGTTCACAGCGAACATTCTGCGTATTGAATGTCCCGAAGCCAAGCAGGAGCGCCGCCACCTGAGTGCCCAGCGTCCTGCGCGCGCACACGATGCTCCGAGACTACTCTTGCTTGGCCATCTCGATACGGTCTTCGAAGCACAGCATCCCTTTTCAACGATCAGCCGCGAGGGAAACGTGTGGCGCGGCCCTGGTATCGCGGACATGAAGGGAGGACTGTGTACGGCGCTGCTCGCGCTCGAGTTGCTGCACCTCAAGCGTGCGCTCGACCCCTTGGAGATTCGCATCCTGTTCGTCGGTGATGAAGAACAAGGCTCAGCCAGTGCCAGGGAGCTTCTGCTCGAAGCTGGCGCCTGGGCAGACGTCACGCTGTGTTTTGAAGCGGCGCGCGAGGATGGCAATGTCGTCGTCGCCCGCAAAGGGTACGGCATGGCCAGCATTGAAGCGCGGGGCCCCGGCGGACACGCTGGTATGGCGCACGACAAGGCGGCAAACGCCCTGACCTTGCTGGCGCGCGCGATTGAACGCGCTGAGGCGATCGAGCGCGAGATCCCGGGGCTGAGTGTCTCGCCAGGGGGGCGCGTCACGGTGGAGCCTGCGGCGGTGACACGTATTCCACAGCTCGCCAGCGCAGAGTTCGAGTTTCGCTTCGTCAATGAAGCAGACGCGCGACAAGTAATAAGTAAGCTGGCTGAGATCGAGCGTTCGCTCGTCGCGCAAAGCCCGCACGGCCCAAACGCGCACGGCCCAAACGCGCATGGCCAAAACGCGCCGGGAGGACAGCTACGTATCCGCGCGCAGATATCGACACCTCCCTTTGACCTGACTGCACAGGGTAAGGTTCTCCTTGCATGTTATCGTGCAGCCGCTGCCACGGTGGATCTGCAGGTGGACGGGGTCAGCACCGCTGGTGTGGGCGATATCAACCTTGTGGCTGCCGCCGGCTCCGCGTGTTTGGATGGCGTCGGGCCGTGCGGCGGAGGCTTTCACACGGAGCGCGAGTATCTCGAGATTGACAGCATCCCGGTACGCGCTGCGGCTGCGGCCCAGACCTGCCTCGACCTCATAGGACAGCCACGTTTGGTACGTCCTCGATTGTCTGCTCCCGTCGCCGTCGACCATGGGTAAACGCCACTGCGCGCGACTCGCGGGCTCGTTCGTGCTCTTGGTCTTCGTCCTAGGCCTGACACGCATGGGCGCGGTGCGCGTGCAAGCACAGAGCGCTGCCAGCGACGCGCAGAATCCGTTGCGCTGTCTCGACCTACGCGGCGCGAGTGCCTTTGGCTGCAGTGCCGTGCGCGATGACGACCGCTCGCGTCTGTGGCGACAGCGAAAGCTTGCGCCGATCGAGCCTATCGCATCGGTCGAGTTGCGCGGCATCAACGATGGCTTTCAACTGCGCCCTGGTCTGGATGTTTCTCCTACTGGTTACGAGACGCTGCCTCGCGCGCTGCCCGAGCACCAACACGTGTTTGAGTTGTCGCTGTCTGAGCAGCTTGGCACAGGCCTGCGCAATGTAGAGACCAAGGCGCTGTTGTCTCGCTATCCCGGTACGCTGGCGCAGGATCTCGATGGTGGGCAGCTACGCTACCGAAATGTGGTCAGGCTCTGGGTCTCTGCTCCGCTGTCGCGCGGCTTTGGAGTTTACGCCGAAGCGCTCGATGAACGTGTGTCGCGACGAGCCTTGGGGACAGTTGTCGATCAAGACGAATGGCGACCGCGGTATACGCTTAATACGACCTTCACACCCGATGCTTATACCTATCTTACTGTTGGTATGCGCTACGACCGTATTCAGATCGATAACGCTGGCCTGAACGCATTTACCGCTCCGAGCGCCGCCCGCTCTACCCAGATCGATGAGACTACGCTGGTTGCGAGACTGCGCAGGCAGCTCTCGCCGCGAAGCGAGATTTCTGCCCTCTACGAAGGGCGCTTTCTGCGAGACGACGCCTGGCCTGAAAGCGGACTGCGCAGACCCGGCCACTACAACCTCGACGCATTTGCGGGCCCTTCTGACACGGGCGCCACCGGTGCATCTCGCATCGCGGCAGGTTGGGGCAACGATAGTTGGCGCATTCGACGCCGCGAGCTCGGGCATTTTGCGGATGCGCAGATAAGTCTCTTTTTCGATGGACTGCTCGGCGGCCCAGACGCGCATACCATCACTGTGGGTGGTCAGCTCGAACGCATCTCCTATGAGCAAGACGAAACGCGCACGGGTGGTTTTACCTTTGTAGATACGCTGCGGGTTGATGAGGCCGATCTGGATGCACCGCTGAAGAGCGTGTCGCCGCGCCAGCTTGAGCAGCAACGGGAGCTCTGGGACTTATACTCAAGTGACCGCGGCGACGAGCTGCACGGCGCACCCGAGCAATGGTCCTGGGCGGGCTACGCGGAGGATGCGATAGATATCGGCTCGCGGCTCTCGGTCACGCCAGGCCTGCGCTTTGAGAAGTTTCTGGGCGGATTCACGGACGGACCTCGGGTTTGGGATACGCAGACGCTCGCGCCCCGGCTTGCCCTGCGCCTCGATCTGCTTGGAGATGGTTCGACGCTGTTGTTTGCTCAAGGCGGACGACACTATCAGCGGCTCGACCCATCGATGTATGTGCGCGCAAGCGAGGGCCGCGCGGTATCCCCGCTCAGCTATTGGGATTGGACCGGATCGGCTGACAGTGAGGTACTGCCCAACGTGGCCGACCCGCGTTGGCAGCCGAGGGCCTCGGGGATTCCCGCCGCCATGGGGCAGATCGACCCTAAGATCGTACACCCCTACATCGATCGTTTGCTGCTCGGTCTATCGCACTACGTCGCGGGCGCTCGGCTTAGCTTTGTCGGCCGCTACGAGCTCTCCATGTTCCGCAAGCAGCTGGGCTTATTCGATGCCAATGGCTTCGGAGCTGCGCGTGGTGACAACTACGTGACGGCTAGCCGTACGACCGATGACGTCACCGTGCCCTACTACAACCTGCAAACCACCGGTCAGGCCCGTTACGTGATAGGCAATGCCCCCGGCGCCCGGCGCACCATGCACCTCGTGCGTGGTCAGGTGGCATGGGATGGTCTGTCCTGGTTGTCTTTTTTGGCGACCGCGATTTACACAGTCGATCGCGGTAATTTCTATGCACCGCGCGCCCTGTCGCTGGAATGGTTTCAGCCCAGTAGTGCGATCCACAGCTATGGCAACATGCCGGGCGTGGATCGCGTGCGTGTCACGCTGTCGCCCATCGTCTATTTACCTTACGATCTCTCGCTGCAGCCGAGCTACGACTACCGCTCAGGCACTTACTATTCGCGCATCGTCCAGGTGTCGCCCACGCGCGGGCCCCGCGCTTTTGTATACGATGAGCGTGGGCGTGGCGGCTACCAATACTCTGCGCGCCATCTCATTCACCTAGGTGCGGAGATGCGGTTGCCGTGGGCGGCTGCGCGCATGCGGGCGCGGCTGCAGATCTATAACTTGTTGAACGCTCGCTACATCACCGGCTTTCGCGAAACGGCCAGCAGCTTTCGCAGCGTGCGGGCGTTAGAAGCACCCTTTGAAGCGCATGTGAGGCTTACCTATGATCTCTAGACGAACGATTCTCGCTGCGCTGGTATGCACTTGGCTCGGCTGCAGTGCCGCACCCAACGTAAGCCCCCCTCTGACGGCCCTACCAAATGAGGTGGGAGGACATCTGCTGCTGATCGGAGGCGGCGCCAAGCCGACCCCCGTCGTCGACCTCTTCATTCGCCTGGCCGGTGGAGCAGAGGCTCCGATTATAGTGTTACCCTTGGCCAGCGAGGACTCCCGGGAGGCCGGCGCCGACTATGTGTCGCTGTTTGGCGCACGCGGCGCGAGCAACGTACGTGTCATCCACATTGACGATCGACGCGACGCTCTGCGCGCCGAATACGCCGCGGCGATCCGCGAGGCGGGCGGTGTGTTTCTCACCGGCGGCGATCAGAAACGCATCGTGGACCGGATCCTCGATACGCCAATCTTTGGTGCGCTCGTCGCGATGCGCGCCCGAGGCGGCGTGATCGCGGGCACGAGCGCGGGCACTGCCTGTCAGTCTGACCCGATGTTGACCGGTAGTGGCGCCGAGGACGTGATACGCGCTGGCAACGTGGTGACCGCGCGCGGGCTCGGTTTTATCGAGGGCGTGATCCTCGACCAGCACTTTGTCGCGCGCCAACGACAGAACCGCCTGCTTAGCGTAGTGCTCGAGCACCCCGATCGTCTCGGCATCGGCGTCGACGAGGGCACGGCCATCTGGGTGCGCCCCGATCGCTCACTCGAGGTGCTGGGAGAGGGCTGGATCGAGATCTATGATCCCGCCCAGGCGATCATCACTCACGATGCCGAGGGGCGCCTGAGCGCAAAAGGCGTCACCTTTCACGTGCTGACCGCAGGCCAGCGCTATCAGCTGGCGACGAGGACGGTGATTGAATGAAGCGTACGGACCGGGCAGATCGAACGAGCAACGAACGGGAGCCCTTCGCCCATGAACGGGGCTTTCGAGAGCGCATCGTCAAGGTGTACGAACAGTTGTCTCCGCAGCAGAGGCAAGTGGCCGACTACATGCTCGAGCATTTGCGCGAGGTCGCGTTCTCATCGGTGCCCGAGCTTGCGATCGAAACACACACCTCCGATGCGACCATCGTCCGTTTTGCGCAAAGCCTTGGTTACGATGGCTTCACAGGTCTAAAGAACGATCTCGCCTCCGCGATGCGCGAAGAAGTCGTCCCTGGCGCGCCGCGCAAGGCCCAGGCTTTGAGACGTACGCCCGATGCCGATCCGCTCACTTCGGTGGCAGCGCTAGAGATTGAGAACATCCAGCGCAGCATCGAAAC
>JBBSJC010000199.1:0-13083 GCA_038257655.1 Polyangiales bacterium
AGAGGCTTTTCATGGCAACCGCAGACTCCAATGGCTTCCGCAAGGAAGGCCGAACGGCTTCGCTTCCACAGTTTGTTGCGATGGTGGTGCTGGGCGCAGCGGGCGCATACATCACCGTCGTACTGCCCACAATCGTGCAACAATTGGTGCAAAACGTCGGTTTTACAGGCACCCAAGCCAATCAGATCGTAGGCGCCGAAAAGTTCGGGATGATGGCTGCGTCGCTGGGCCTGAGTTTTGTGATTAGTAAGCTACCGCGCCGCGGATTGGCGCTGGCTTTTCTCGTGCTGCTGGCGGGCGCAAATGCGGCCTGCGCCGGCCTCACGACCTTCACACCGTACGCCATCATGCGTTTTTTATGCGGCGTGGCGGAGGGCGGTGTGATTTCGATCATGGCGGCCTCGGCGGCTGCCCTAGGCATCGCCGATCGCGTGTTCGGGTGGTATCTGGCGGTCACCCTCGGTATTTCCTATGCGGCATTTCAGCTGGTGATCCCCGGCGTGCTCCAGTCGACGGGTCTGCCGGGTCTGTTTTACTGCATGAGCGGTCTGAGTATCGCGGTCGGCCTGTGCGTACCTTTTCTGCCTGCGCAACAAGCAGCGCCAGCGGCGAAAACGGAGGTTGCACGCAGTCCAGCCCAAGATCGCGCACGCGGGCTTATCGGGCTTGCGCTCGGTGCCACCTTACTGTTCGAGGCCTGCATTGGTGCCGTCTGGAACAACATTACGTTGATTGGCGGCCAAAGCGGTTATAGCGAGTCGGAAATCTCGGACGGGCTTGGCGGCGCCATGATCGTAGGCATCGTGGCCGGCATCGCCTCAGGGGTGCTCGGAAATCGCTGGGGACGTGTGCTGCCACTCGCACTGGGCGTGGGCGCGATCATCGCAAGCCAGCTGATGCTGAAGCTTGCGCCCGGTCAGGTGCCATTCGTGATCGTGTCGATGATGTTTTTCTTCGCGTGGTTCTTCACGCTACCTTACTTCGTAGGTGTCGTCGCTGCGCTCGATAAAACCGGCCGCGCGGCCGTGGCGAGCATCGTCGTGCAGACAGGCGGGCTGATGATAGGGCCCTTGATCGCGGGCGAAGTGATCCGCGGAAACGATAACTACCCCAATATCCTCTGGGTGGGACTAATCAGCGCCGCGGCGTGCCTTGCGCTCATCCTGCCCGCAGCCGCGCGTCCAGCCAAAATCGAAGATCACGCACAGCTTGGCACGCAAAAGGTCGCCAGCTGATCCGTCACTGAACCCTCAGGTCTTGGGGGCGGCCAGCAGTCGCCCGCGACCGACGAGGTACAGCATGAGCGTGATGATCACGAACGGAATCAACGCCAGCACGTCAGACAGCGGGCCCTCGAAGAATGGGTTGTTGGCAGTCGACCAGTCAGTGAGCGTGGTGTCGACTTTATCGAGCAGTCCCGCGACAAAGGCGATGATGATGCCGGCGATGGCGCCGCCCGCGATGTAGCCGGAAGACATGAGCACGCCCGGGCTCTTGTCGCTCTCGGCCGTGAAGTCTTCCTCCGACAGCTGCGCATTTTGGCCCGTAAGCTCGCGTTTGCGCGCCCTGTCGACGAGGTAGCGGATCATGCCACCGATCAGAATCGGCGAGGTCGAAGAAAGCGGTAGGTACACACCCACCGCAAAGGCGAGCGAGCCGATACCACTCAGCTCGAGTACGAGCGCGATCATCACGCCAAACAGCACCAGGCCCCACGGCAGCTCGCGATCGAGGATGCCTTTGATGATGTAACTCATCAGGGTGGCCTTTGGCGCATCGAACTTACGGACCGTAGAGCCGTCAGGGCGCTTGTTATAGGTGCCGTTGATGCCGGGATCGACGAGCCATGCCGCTTGGCCCGTGCTGCGATCGACGAGGTAACGCCCGGCGGGGGCAGCGGACGTGTCCGTGTTGTACCAGGAGGCGTAGCTTTGGTTGTCGCTCGCTGCCTGGGGGCCGGTGATGCGTTCTTCTTCTCCAAGCTCCGCGATAGGGGCGACTAGGCCAGAGGGCGCAACCTGCTCGATCGGCACATAAACGGTGGCCGCATCGTTCAAGCGCAAAAGGATCGGCCCCAATAGTAAGGCCGAGGCCAGGGCCCCGATCAGGATCGCTATTTGCTGGAGGCGGGGCGTCGCACCGATAAGGTAGCCTGTCTTGAGATCCTGGGAGGTCGTTCCGCCGTTCGAGGCTGCGATGCAGACGATGGCGCCTATGGACAGCGCAGTCACATAGTAAGGCCTGCCCGTCCAGCCGAGCACTAAGAACACCAAACATGTCAACAGTAAGGTAGCCACCGTCATGCCGCTTATCGGATTGGACGAGGAGCCAATTTCGCCCGTCAGGCGCGAGGAGACGGTGACGAAGAGAAAGCCGAAGGCTGCAATCAGCAGCGCGCCGAGCAGGTTCATGCGCAGCTGGGGGGCGAGCGTAATGGCTGTCAGCAGCACGATCGCACCGATGCCGACGAGCTTCATCGACAGGTCTTGATCCGTGCGCGGTAAGACCAGGCTTTTGTCGGTGCCGACACCGCGCACATCCTTGAGCCCCGCTTTGAGACCGTGCCAGATCGTGGGCAGCGAGCGCGCCAAACTGATAAGGCCACCCGCCGTCACAGCGCCTGCACCGATGTACAAAACATAGGCCGAACGGATCTCACCGGGCCCCATCTGACTTATCGGCATCGTGCCGGGCGCGAGCACACCTGGGATGGGATCACCGAAGAACTTGATCAGCGGAATCAGCACCAAGTAGGCGAGCACCCCGCCCGCGCACATGATGCCTGCGATCCGTGGACCGATGATGTAGCCGACGCCGAGCAGCTCGGGCGAGATCTCCGCGCTTACCGAGCCGGCCTTGAATGGCGCGCCGAACACTTTGGAAGGCGTGTCCTTCCAGAGCTTGAGAGCGCTCATCGCCGTCTTGTAAACGAGACCGATGCCAAAACCCGTGAAGATGGTGCGTGCATTCGAATCGCCGGAGGCGCCCGCCTTGAGCACCTCGGCGCAGGCGGTACCCTCGGGGTACTTGAGCACACCGTGCTGGGCGACGATCAGCGCCCGGCGCAGAGGAATCATCATCAGGATCCCGAGCAGGCCACCGAGCACCGCCACCAACATCACGCGCGTGAACTCGAGGTCGAAACCCAAAATCATGATCGCGGGCATTGTCACGCCGACGCCAAAGGCGATCGATTCGCCGGCGCTGCCTGCCGTCTGCACGATGTTATTCTCAAGGATGGTCGCGTCTTTGAAGCCGAGCTTGGCCGCGAGACGAAACAGCGTGATTGAGATCACCGCGACCGGGATCGACGCGCTCACCGTCAGCCCCACCTTCAACACCAGGTAGAGCGAGGAGGCGCCGAAGATCATGCCCAGCACAGTGCCGAGAATCAACGCGCGAATGGACAACTCACGTACCTGCGCTTCAGCAGGAACCACCGGCTCGAAGTGCGGTGCGACTTGATAATCCGAAGGAATTTTCACGGGCGCGAGTCTAAACGAAAGCACCGCGACCCGGCCCTATTTAGCTCACAGGCCGCTCTCGAATAGGAGCTTCTTCTCGCCGTAAAAGGTGCTGACGGCCCCCATCACGTCGACCATGTTGGCCTTACGTAAGGTGGCGCCCGAATCGCGCACCTCCATGTTCGCAAACTCGCTTTGACGCCTTTGAATGCCCGCTGCGAACTTGCGCAGCCAATCGGCTCGCTCCTTGCCGCTCATGCGCGGCCAAGGGCCTTGATCGAAGGCGGCGCGTGCCGCAGCGATCGCGCGCTTGGCGTCGTCTGCGCCGCGTTTGGCGACGTCGCCTATCTTCTCGCCGTTTGCAGGATCGTACGTTGCGTAGCTTTCGCCGGAGGCGGCCTCGCATACTTCACCGTCGATATATAGCTTGGAGTCGGACACGGACTCTCCTGCGCAAGATCAAGGCGCGCAGCTTTGCAGCCGCAGGCAAGTAAACGCTGTTTAGTCCACTTACTCTACAGATGCAGGGCGACGATTTCAAGGTCGGTTGCACAGCAGGATGCGTCGGCGCCCGCAACAAACGCTGCGGTCGCGCCGCCATTGTTTCACGTAGTCTCCACGCGTTCGTAACAGCGTGGCGCCAACCTCTGTGCACCGAGCGTGGAAACGCGAGAAGAGCACGGCAGCGGGCGCTTCTTGAGCATTGTTTGTCACGGGAACGTTGCTTGCGCGTCGCGCCAAAGAGCCTCGCTGTAGTCACGCTCCCCCTGCGACAGCGAGCAGTTATGGAAGCAAAGCCGATTATTCTTGTAGTTGACGATGAAGCGGAGCTGTCCGCGACTGTATCCTACGCACTGGAGCAGGAAGGCTTTGCATGCCGGCTCGCAGAGACCGGTAAGGCAGCGATCGACGCGGCACTTTCCTCCCCTACGCCTAACCTTATCTTGCTCGACATGATGCTGCCTGACATTACCGGCACCGAGGTGTGCAGGGAGCTGCGGCGCCACGAGCAGACTCGCTCCACCCCGATCCTGTTCTTGACCGCAAAGGACACTGAGATAGATCGCGTGGTTGCGTTCGAGATCGGAGCGGACGATTACGTAAGTAAGCCGTTCAGCGTGCGCGAGCTGGTACTGCGCGTGCGCGCGCTCCTGCGCCGCTCGAACGGAACCAAGACTCAGGCACCGACGCAGGAGGCGCAGTTTGAGCGTTTGAGAGTCGATCAGGATGCGCATCAGGTCTGGGTGGATGGCGCTGAGATCGCCCTGACCGCGCTCGAGTTTCGCCTGATCCATACCTTGCTTAGTCGTCGCGGCAGAGTGCAGACGCGTACGCAGCTCCTCGAAGATGTGTGGGGCGTACACGCGGACGTCACCACGCGCACGGTCGATACGCACGTAAAGCGCCTGCGCGAGAAGCTGGGCGAGGCGGGCGCCTACGTGGAAACGATTCGCGGCGTCGGCTATCGCTTTCGCGCCAAAGGCAGCGCCTAGCGAGACGTTCGAGGTCACACTAATCTGCCGACAATGGGGGGCAGTACAGAGTGAGCCGCTACACGCAGCCGCGGGGGCAGCCAGCCTACGACGCAGTCGCCGAGCTCTACGACCGCGCATTTTCCGACATACGGGTGCGACGCGTGGAGTGGCGCTGGCTGACGAGGCAGCTGGCAGCCGCACCCCCTTTTCCGCGCGTGCTCGATATCGGCTGCGGTACAGGCGCGCTGCTGCGGGCACTGTCACCTCGGATTCGTGCGGGAGTCGGCGTCGATGTCTCCTCGGCGATGATCGCCCAAGCTAAAGCGCGCGCACGCGAGGCGCCTCATCTAAGCTTCCAGGTCACCCCTGATCGAATCTTACCTTTTCCTTTGGGCAGCTTTGATCTGGTCATTTGCTTTCTGGCGTTCCGCTACCTCGACTGGCAGCACATTTTGCCAGAGGTAAGGCGTGTGTTGGCACCGGGCGGACGCTTTTTGATGGTCGATCTGGTCTCGGAGCGAGCGCGTCTGCGGCACGGACCTGAGCTGACACGAGCCGCTTTACGCCAAGTTCTCGCCCCTTGGCGCACCCCGACCTTTGCGCGCGACTTGAAAGCACTGACCTCCCATCCTGGTTGGCACGCGATGCTCGCGCGTCATCCGATCCGTGCGCTAGCGGAGTATCAAGCCTTCTTCCAATCTGAGTGTCCTGGACGCAGCTTCGACGCGCTTGATGTGACGTTCTCACGCCGCGTGATTGCGCTCAATAGCGGCCCACTAGGTCGATGAAGCCGGTTCCATGCGTAGGGATGCTCGACTGGGGCATCGGTGGCATCCAATGCTATCGGCTGCTCAAAGCAGCCCAGCCAGCGGTATCGGTGCTTTACTGCTCAGACACCGGCGCTACTCCCTACGGCAAGTTAAGCGCAGGCGCGCTCGGGCAGCGGCTTGGGCTCGTCGTCAACACCCTTGTCGATCGCGGCGCTACTCAGATTGTGTTCGCATGCAACGCCGCGTCGACCGCGCTGCCCCACTTGCGGTTGCCCGTGCCGTGCACCGGCGTGATCGAACACGCAGCCCGGCTGGTTCCCTGCGGTTTTCGGGGGCAATTGGGCGTGATCGGCGGCGCACGAACGATTCGCTCAGGCCTGCATCGGCGCGCACTTTCTTCCCCGCAGCTCAGGATGGTGACCCGGATAGCGCAGCCGCTTTCCGCCCACATCGAGGCGGGCACCACCGTCACCGTTCGATACCGCCAAGACCTAGAGCGCATCATGGCGCCACTCGCCAACGTCGATGCGCTACTGCTCGCGTGCACCCACTACGCCGCGATCTCGGCCGACCTGCAGACGCTGACGCGTCAGGCGCTGCTGCTCGATCCCGTGCCGGCCCTAGTCGATTTTGTGGCGCGCAACTGGCAGCTTCCAAAAAGCGACGCGCCCGACCGCTTCGTGACCACAGGGGATCCCGGTGCGATGCGCGAGGCGGCAGCGCGCGTGTGGGGTGTGGCGCTGCCTGTGTGCGAGCAATTTACGCTTTAGGCTGCGCGGTTCTGGTCAGCTGTCCTTGGACCAGCCGCACTGACGGTCCTTGTTCTGCTCAGACAGCCAAGCCATCAGCGGCTCGTAGTAGTCGATGATCGCGCTCGCATCCATTTGGCGCTCACCGGTCAGCGTTTCGAGCGCGTCCGGCCAGGGCTTCTTGGCACCCAGCGCAAGCATCTGCTTGAGCTTCGCGCCGGCTTCCTTGTTGCCGTAGATCGAGCAGGTATGCAGCGGACCTTCGTGCCCTGAGATCTTACACATCGCACGATGGAACTGGTACTGCAGCACGGCCGCCAGGAAGTAGCGGGTATAAGGTACGTTGGCTGGGATATGGTACTTGGCGCCCGGGTCGAAGTACTGCTCGCCACGTTCGCTGGGGGCTGCGATGCCCTGGGTCTTCTCGCGCATGTCCCACCAGGCCTTGTTGTACTGGTCGGGTTTGATCTCGCCCGCGAACACCTGCCAGCGCCATTCGTCGATGAGCTTGCCGAAGGGCAAGAACGCAACCTTACCGAGTGCATCCTGCATCAGCTGGTTGATCATCGCCTTGTCGTTGTCTGCCACCTCTTTGAGCAGTCCGACCTGCTTCATGTAAGAAGGCGTAATCGAAAGCGCGATCGCGTCGCCAATCGCTTCATGGAAACCGTCGTGGGCGCCGTCCTGAAACAGCATGGGCTCGGTGTAATACTGAGAGAAGTAATAGTTATGCCCCAGCTCGTGATGGATGGTAGTCAGATCTTCCATGTTGGTCTTGATGCACATCTTGATGCGCAGATCGTTGTTGTAGTCCACGTCCCAGGCACTGGCGTGACACACCGCTTCGCGATCCTTGGGCTTTTGGAACATGGAGCGTTCCCAGAACGTGGCCGGCAACTCAGGTAGGCCGAGCGAGGTAAAAAACGCCTCGCCGAGCTTGACCATGCGCTTCTCGTCATACTTCTGCGCCTTGAGTGCGGCCGTGACGTCGAGGCTCGGTTGCCCCTTATAAGGCTCGAGCATCGGGTAGAGGCTCTGCCACTCCTGAGCCCACATGTTCCCAAGCAAGTGCACCGGCATCGGTCCATTTTCAGACACCGTGTCTTTGCCGTAGGTCTCTACGAGCTTCGCCCGCACGTGGCAATGCAGCTGCTCGTAAAGTGGCTTGACTTGATTCCACAGACGATCCGCTTCCGCCTTGAACGCCTCGGGCGGCATGTCGTAACGAGAGCGCCAGAGCTGGCCCAAGTCGTCGTAACCTATCGTGCGCGCGCCTTCGTTGGCGAGCTCGACGTAACGTGTATAGAGCGGGCGGATGTCCTTACCCACCTCGTGCCACCCCTCCCAGGCCTCACGTAGCTCGGGCTCTTTACGGCTGGTGGCGAGAACATCGCTGAGTTGGCCAAGGTCGCGGCAGACCTTCCCTTTGCAGGACTTACCTTTGCCGTACAGACCTTCCATCTTGGCAGCCAAGTTCGCAAGCTCTTCACGCTTCTTGGCATCATCGGGCGCAGGCAGTGTGGCGCTCCGGCGCAACAGATCGATCGAGCGCGCGTCGGCTTCCGCCAGGCCGGCCACGTCCTTGAACTTCACAGAGTCGCGGATCGCTTTGCTCGTGAAGCCCATCACGGCCTCGTTGGCCTTGGCTGCCGCCTGTTCGGTGGCATCGGTGATGTTGGTGCTCTTCTCCCATTCGGCCTTGGAAGCGGCCACGATCACCTTGCGCATCTCCTGGTCAACTTGGTTGACGAAGGCGTGGGCGTCTTGAGGGGTGGGCCCGCTCGGCGCCGGCACGGCAGCCTGCCCTGCGGGCGTTTCCGGTTTATCTGCGCAGCCGAGCGCTAGTAAAAGGCTCAGCCTCAAGATCTTCGTTCGCATGCCGGCGACGGTACGTGCTTGGCGCGCCGTCGTCAGCCTCCTTCGTGCGCAACAACACAGCGGGCACGCGCCCGAAGCAGGCAAACGTTCGCGTCTGCGGCGAACCCGCCGCTCACTGGATCGGTGCGACGCACACGTTGCCCAGGCACGAAAGCCCGTCGCAACAGTCAGCCGTGGTCGAGCAGGTTTGGCCCAGCATGCGGCACTCCTCGGGCGGCGGCGGTGCGCAAACCAGTGCGCCCATGGCGTCCGGGCGGCAGTCACCGCCACAGCACTCGCTGCCTACCGAGCAGCCCTCGCCGTCCTTACGACACGGACGTGGCGCCCAGTACGCCGAGATGTTCTGTGATGTCGTGCGTTGACCGGGCAACCAGTAGCCGACCTCGCTCGGGTCCTCGCCGGGCTTGGCATTTTTGCGGATCGCTGCCACCCAGATTTGCTGACGCGTGGTGCCCTGCGTGCCGGCTTGCGCGTTGCCGTACTCGCGACGCGAGAGGAACGAGATCCAGTAGTGATCGCCCGTGTCGAAGGGAGCGAAACGCGACTGGTAGTTATTACGACTGGCAGCCCCGCCACACGCCTTGTCGAGGCGCACCACGTTACCGCCGTCGCGACCCATCAAGTAGAGCGCAGCCTCTTTGTTATCACTCCGCACGCCGGTGCCATGGGTGAACGTGATGGTCCGGGAATCCGGCGCGAACGAGGGATAGCTATCCGTGTTGCCGCCGGGCGTCTGCATCGCGAGCGTGCTCGCAGCGTGGATCGTTTGTTTCGCGCCACCCGTGTCGACTCCTGTCACCGGCAAAATCGCGATGTCGCCCGCGGTGGCCGTATCCCCCCAGTTGTTGCCATCGGCCACGTAGGCGATCTCTTTACCATCGGGCGACCATGACGGCTGGGTCGCGTTAGAAGGCAGTACACCTGTGACCGCGATGTCCGCGCCGCTCATCGGATCGATGAACGCAAGGGAAGGTCCACGGCCGTTGCCGCGCGCCACGACCATGCGCGTCTCATCGGGAGACCAGGACGAAAACCACCACTTCGTCTGGTTGGTGCTGAACTTCGCAGGCGCCGGATTGGCCGTCAGATCCGTGGTCAGGTCGAAGACGCTGCCGTAGTTCTCTCCGCCACCGAGTCGACCCGCCATGTAGCGCCCGCTGGGCGACACGCTGTGGCAGCCGACACAACCTTGCGATGGATTGGGAATGAAATCGGTAGCGACGTTGGTGCCATCGTCGATGCGCAAGATGCGGCCGGCCGCGATGTCCCAGTAATAGACGCTGCCCGTCAGCGCCGCGCGCGCAAATGAAAAGCTTACGGTTGGGCTTTCGATTACGCTGCCGCTCGCCTGGTCCCAGCGACGCAAACGGACGACGGCGGGCGCGTCCGCATCGGACTGCGCAAGCGCGCGCCAAGCATTGATGTCAACCAGGTAGTGATTGCCAAAATCCGCACCTGAGTGTTGGACGAATGCACGCACGAGCGCGTTCGGCTTTTCGAAGCGAATCTCAAACACGTCGCCCGCGTTGCCCGTGAGCCACTGCACGTCCGCGGGAAACACGTTCTGCGGCATCAAGGCGCCTTCGAGCGGATAGACGAGATTGGGCGCCGCATCCATGACCGCGGGAGCCGTAAACTTGCCTGGAGCATCGGCGGCCACGCCCGGCGTGAGCACCAGCCGTTCGAGTCGCACGCGTACGGTGGCTTCCGCCTGAAGAACGCTGCCGTTGCCGCCGGGCACCTCCACGAGTACCTGTGTCTCACCCCCTGCGACACCGGTGGCGATGAACTTACCTGAGCTCTCACTAATCGCCCCGAAGGCCAGCGAGGAAAGGGAGAAGGTAGGATTGGTAACCTTAGTCGTCGTACCGTCACTAAGGGTGCCGATCACCGAGAAGACCTGTTCGGGGCGGCTGCCATCGACCGACTCCAGGACCGCCATGGCAGGCTCGATCGCGATCGAGGTGAAGGTTGCAGCAACGACGGCGGGCCCGCTATCGGGGGCAGTGGCTGCGCCGCCGCCACCATCGCTGGTGAGGTCATCGGAGCCGGCACCGGCGGCCGTGTCGCCGCCAGACGAGGCAGAGCAGCCTGCAAAGATCAAACACAGGAATAGAGCTACACGGGTCGAGACATGCCGCATGGGTCGTCCTATCTGGGAGAAAGGGGGGCGATAGGGTGCAGAGCCCTGAGCACAACGACACGGGTCTTTTTTTCTCACACAGTAATCGAGAAAATAGCGTGGCACGCCCACACAGCCGCACCTCAGCGGCCGTCGCGTAACACAGCTGCTACCAGCGCGCTGCCGCGGTCGCTACCAGCGCACGTAGAAGGCACCGCTCGTGGTCGAATCCATGCGCGACAACACTTCGCCATCGCACTCGCACTCGCGCAGTAAGCCTTCCAGCATGCCGATCGCGAAATACTCAGCAAATAAGAAGACGTCGTGCACGTGAAAGATCGCTGTCCGCTCGCGCACCAGCTCGATTTCGTAGCTGCCCACGTTCGTGGAATGAGAAAGCGCACTCGAGGACAGCTTCAAGAGTGAGCCGACGTCGTGACGCACGGCGCTGAATAGCACCTGACCTATCAGCGAGTTTGCAAAGGTGTCAAAACTGTTCCAGGCGACGCGACGCAAACCATCGGACAGCGGAACGGTCGGGTACATCAGACGCGCAGCTTCTACGTTGAGCTCGAGACAGCGCTGAAGTGGGTAGTCGCGAAACGGTAAGAAACGCTCACTCGTCGGTCGGGCGATTCCGCGCCTGTCGAGCTCCTCGAGCAGACGCGCAAGGAACATGCCCTTACCGGTCGCGCCGGGCGGGACACGGCGGATGTAAGCCGCGACGTCGACGGGCGAGCGCAAGTTGACCGGACCGAACCCGCCGGGTGGCAGCGAGTTTCTAGCAAAGGCCGTGTTCATGGCTTAGTCCCCACCGTGCGCGCGGTGATCGGAATGCGAAAGGCGATAGGCTTTGGCTGCGGACCGAAGTTGGTGGCTCCGGCGATGCCCGTGACGCAACGACCGAACGCCGTGCGCGTTAAAGAGTCAGGCACGAGCGAGGCCGAGCGGACGCGCCCGCGCTCATCCACCGAGAACTGCACGTGGAGCGTGGCTTGCGCGGTGCCGCCCGGTTTCGAGAAGCACTGTTCCACGGCCGCGCGGTGTTTGGAGAACGCTTGTGTCAACCGTTCCGCTTGTCCGAGAGGCGCTTCTGGTTTGGGCAGCGACTTCGAAAGCTCCGGCGCGGTCGCGGTCAACGCGGGCTCTGGCTCTTCAGTTTTTGCCACGACGGCGCGTTCCTCTTGTTCTGTCGTCTCGATGGCAGTGGGCAAGCTCGAGGCCTGAGTGTCTACGTAGACGAAACGCGGAGCTTGCCCCCATTCAGTGCGGGATAGAAATAGCGCGCCGAGCGCTAGCACCGACAGCGACGCTGCGGCCGCGAAGGCAAGACGCCAGGAGCGCGCGCGCGTGCGCTCTGCAGGCGCGGCCGCCTGAGCCATGTTAGGCCCGGTAGTCAGCGCCTCTTCGAACGAGCGGTCCGGGACGGTGAGCATGCCGCCCGAGTTTCCTTCTGATTGGGTGACCTCGAGCTGCGCTGCGCGCGCGTGCTCGGCGAGCGACGCCACGTTGCGTGCGTCACGCCAGGCCCCGTCCAGGTCGCTGAGCGTGCGCGAGCCGGTGATCTGAGCCAGCCGCGGATCATGGAAGTCTTCGAAAATCACGGTGCGAAAGCGTTCCGCGATCTCGTTCTCGTCGATGTCGAAAGCGGCGCGCAGCACCGTCGAAAATTCGTAAGCCGACTGAAAGCGCTCGCTTGGGTCCTTGGCGAGGGCACGCTCTGCAATGTCGGCCAATACTTCGGGCAGATCGCTGCGAACTTGGTCAAGGCGCGTGGGCACGTGGCCCGTAACGCGTGCCATCGACTCGACCGCAGAGCCCGCAAAGAACTCATTCTTGCCGCTCAGCAGCTCATGCAGCACCACGCCGCACGCATACAAATCAGTACGCTCCGAGGCGCGTTCACCACGAAACATCTCAGGCGCCAGATAGGGAAGCTTACCTTTGATCTTGACCGTCGATGTGTCCTGCGTGATCTCCTCGTCGCCCATGCGCGCGATGCCGAAGTCGGTGAGCTTCACGTGCCCTTCGACATCGATCAACACGTTGGCCGGACTGATGTCGCGATGCACGACACTGCGCGCAGTGCCATCCGCGCCGCGCAAGGTGTGTGCATAGTTGAGCGCGTCGAGCACACGCAATAGCGGATACACTACGAGCTCGGGCGGAAAGTGGCCCCGCACCTTGCGCACGTAGCGCTCCCAGCGCCTCAGGTCGTAGCCGTGAACGTACTCGAGCACCATCACGTGCGAGTCGCGATCGCGCGCGAAATCGATGATGGGTACGATCGCAGGGTGGCGCAGCTGGGCGGTAATGCGCGCCTCGCGTGCGAACTGCTCGAGCATCAGTGGATCGCGGGCGAGCGGCGCCAAAATGCGCTTCACGACCACCGGTCGCGCAAACCCCTCGGCGCCTTCGCCACGCGCCAAGTACACCGAGCCTTGGCCGCCACGCCCCAACGGCAGCACTACCCGGTACCGCCCGAGGATGACCCGCCCTACGCTATCGTCACCGCGGTAGCTCAAGGCTCGGCTCCCCCGCCTTCGATGCGGCGCACATAGTAATGCAGACCTGCGCGTGGATGCTCGACGCGCAGCGATACGGCAGCATCTGCCTGACCCGGCA
>JBBSJC010000200.1:0-13016 GCA_038257655.1 Polyangiales bacterium
AACAGCAGCGATACGTGCGGACGCACCGGCGCGCGCACTAACTGCACGGGCGCATGGCGATAGGTCATCGTGGAAAGGGGAAGCGACACGACGGGCTCAAGCTATCTGCTCGGCACGTAAGATGCACAGTGAATCGACCCTGCCCGTGCGTTGGTCCACATGAGACGTGCCGTTCCACCATTCGTGGTATTCTGAACAGGTGCCAAGCCCTCGCGATCGGAGCCACTTCGAAGCCATTGCGGCTGCCATGGCGGCTGACAACGAAGCTCGAATGGATGAGTCTCAGACGCTCGACCCGATCGAGAGCATTCGTGAAGGACTACGCATGGGCGCGGCCCTGCCTCTAACGGAGGCCGTCGAAGCAGAGCTAGACCGTCGCGCACTGGGCCAAGCCGAGCTTCAGATGACCTGGAGACGGCGAACGCGCAGGCGCGCATGAGTCTCCCAGAAGCTCTGCTGACAACAGCTGCGCGATCAACTCCCGAAGTTGCTGACGTCCTTCGAGGCCGCGGGCTTTAAGCCTGCCACCGCGGTGACTGCACAGGTCGGCGACAGTTTCTCCTTGGGATGCGGCGCGAATCTGCCAGAGGTCGAAAGTCTTCAGGGCGAGCCCGCGCTCTGTGATCGTGGACCGGCCAATCTTAGTGGTCGCGGGAGGCGTGTCGTATCAAAACTGCGATGTCCAGTTCAGACCCCACGCGGCGGTCTGCGCGCTCGGCGTACGCAATGCAAAGCGGCTCGAAGGGGGGCGGCGCGCAGTGGGCTTCGAACGCTCACGTATGCGTGCCTCGCTTGCGCGATAGCCGCGGAATGGGCCGATCGGCCCGGCGATCAGGTTCACGATCCCCGCAACCAAGACGCCGGCTGCCCGCCCTTCGGCCGCTCCTGCTCGGCAACGAAGAAAATCGGCTAGGTCGAGCAGGCCCGGACCGTCGTTTTCCGGGCCGTCCCCCTGTTTGTGCCGCTTATGCTCTCGCCGATCAAAGTAAAGCCCCCACCTGCGAGCACGGCACGCGAGGACGCCAGGTCGTCGATGAAACCCTGTTCGCTGAACGGACGATAGGTAAGGTTCTTTTCAACCTCGTCTTGCTGCAGGTCACGGCGCATGCCGTAGATGCGAGAGGGCATGCCGCTCTGGGCCAGCGTGGCGGCCAAGCTGTCGTGACCCTCGGCTGTTTGATAGACGAGCAAATGCTCGCCTTGCGTCGGTTTGGCGGCGAGGATCTCGGGGCGCAGGATCGGGGGAAACAGCGTGGTGTCTTGTTTGCGCACGGGCGGGCGAAAGAACGTGGTGATCAAGTAGTGCTCGCAAAAGGGCAGCTTACTTTTGACGAAAGCCTTGGCGATTTCAAAAGCGGGCCGATAACCCTCGATCACGTCGTCGTCGATCTCGCAGCGGTTCAGGATCTGCATGTTATCGATGCTGAAGATGGGCAGGCCGTGGGTCTTGGCGAACAGGTAGGTCCACGATTCAAAGTCGCTGATTACGACTTGTGGACGAAAGTCGGCGATCAGCTCGAAGTACGCGGCGACCTGACTGGGTAAGGCCGCACTGCCACCGAGCACGTTGGACCAGAACGTGGAGCTGCGGCGCACGCGGTTATCTTCGTAAATCATGTGCAGGCCGTGAATGCGATGCACGTCGCCCTTTGCTCGAAAACGCTTGTCGAGAAAATCGACGGCGCGACCCGACGCCATGATCTCGACCTCGTGCCCTTGCGCAAACAGGTGCTCGAGCACCACCCGTGAACGCATGGCGTGGCCCATGCCTTCG
This sequence comes from Polyangiales bacterium, assembly GCA_038257655.1. GTDB lineage: Bacteria > Myxococcota_A > Polyangia > Polyangiales > DASUME01 > DASUME01. The sequence goes on from JBBSJC010000200.1 coordinate 1,775, forward strand.
CCAACCACGCCGTAGAGGATTCGCATGCTGCGCAGAGTATCAGAAAAGGGCGCCCAGCTTGAGCAAGGGCTGTAGGCCCCGCCCTTCGGCCCTTCCTGATAAGTCCACTACACCTCGCAACGCAGCACTCCCGTGCTGCCCGGTTGGGGCACAGAAAACGAGATGTGCTTGGCGACGCTCTACGTGACCGCGCCCTTGTCCGTGCTCAGCCAGTGACACCCTGGAGCCTGTGCGAGGCCTGACCGATGCGCCCGTGTTCCGATTCGATGGCTGCAGCGTGTAACAGTATGATCGCCGCCCTTCGGCCGTTCACCGCGGCAGCGCCACCGGCGAAGAAGCGGAGCTCTGAAGGCCACGGTAACCCCTAGATGGCGGACAAGCACAGGGTGGCTGCTTTCTGAAGAGCTGCGCCTCCCCGACGCCGCGGCCGGCGCGACCTTCAGCCCGTGTCAGTCCCAGCGACTGCTGGCGCGCAGGGCGAGGCCGCTGAGCGTTGCGCTCGCAGTGCGGTCGAGGTTCTCGACGATCAGTGTCCAGACGCCGTTGACGCTCTCATCGCCTGAGTGCGGCTGTTGTCCGGCGACGCGCAGCTCGCTTCCATTGCGTGTGACGCCGGGGCCTTGGCGGCCATCGAAGACTGTGATCACGGTCCCGTCTTCGCCCGCCGGCCCGAGCAGACGAATGCGCAGCCGCCCAGGATTGCGATGCTGAACGAGCAGCGAAAGAACCAGGTCTTCGGGCACCGTCGCGAGTCCGTACACCTCGATCGTGCTGCGCACGCTCGTGCTCGGAGCTACCTCGACGATGCTGGGGTTGCTGAATGTTCGGGCCATCCACGCGGGACGGCAGAAGCCAGACTGCTCGCGGCCGAGGCACAAGAGCCCGGCGCTCGGGTCGCACTGCGCGGAGGTCTCGCAGCGGCTGCCGCTGCTTGGCAGGTCTTCGCCCAGAGCTTGCGCACAGCGCCCGATTGTCCGGCCGTCGGGCAGCGCGGTCAGTCCGTTACAGCGCTCAGCGCCAGTGCAGTCTGCGTCCGAACCGCAATCGGCAAAGTAAGGTCCGCGCGGCAGACCACAGCCGAGCCGCGGCGGGGCGCTGCCGTCGTAGAAGTCACCGTCGAGGATGCGTGCGACAAGCTCGCCGCTCTGACTGTCGAACACCGCCCCGTAGGAGTTGTCGCCCGCGCCAAACTCGTAGGCGACCAGGTACTGTCCGCGACTTCCCTCAAAGAAGCGCAGCTCGCGAATCTCTCCGGCATCCACCGCCTGAAACGCTTCTTCGATCGTTTGTACGTCGTCGTAGGCAGACTGCCGTACGGCTTGGATGATCTGATCGGTCTGCTGCGAATCGAGGGTAGGCAGGTCCGCGCGCACGAGTCGACGATCTGAGTCGACGACAATGCTCGGCTGCGCGAACAGCTCCACGAAGCGCTCGCCGAGTGCGCATGGCCCAGCCGCGGGAGGCGCCGAGCGATCGTTAAGCTCGCAACAGACGCGGGGCGCATACCAGCCCTTTTTCCACCTCGTCTGAATCGGGTCTTCGACGAATACGCACTGCAGACCTATGCCCGTTTCAATCCAGTCGGCTGCCGCGCAGATCTCGCTGCAGCAAGCGAGCTGTACCAGACTGCCGCTCTGTGTGTCGTAACATCGGCGCTGACTTCCCGGCGCACGATTGAGCGCAGGATACGCGGGGCACACGGCGCCCGTGACGACTGCGCGGGCGGCGCTCTCTCGGCCGGGACTTGCTTGAGTAAGGTCAGGCGCGCCGAGGACACAGCCGAAAAGGACCAAAGAAAACAAGGAAAACAGGGGACTTCGATCTCTGAGCATCGCCGGGGTTAGCACCGTACTGTCGCGCGGTCCGCAGAAACGCACGAAAAATGGCGCGTCCAGCGCGCGTGCTCACACCGCGAAGCGTGTCGCCCCCGCCACAGGCGCTTAGCTCAGAGCGTCTTGAGATACTCGAGCAGGGCGGCGAGCTTCTTGGGGTGCTTGGCCCAGTCGATGCCGTTGAACTCCGCAATGGCGTGACCGACGTTCGAAGCGCCCGCTTCGGTGGTGTCGAACACGTGCGTGTTGGGCTTCGTAAGCGCTGCGTCATCCCAAGCGAATCCGAGCTTGGCTTGATCGTAGCTTACGCTGCCGCGTGTGAAGGTCGCCGGACGGGTGCTGGGCAAGAGAAGGTGGGCCATCGTCGGCACCGAGCCATTGTGTAAGTAAGGCGCGCGGGCCCAGATGCCATCGCCAGGACAAGCACGTGGCAGGTAAGGTGAACGGCGCCACGCTCGTAGCGAGCACTGAGCTCAGCCCTGAGTGAAGCGTAAGGGGCTCGCCCCCGCTAGCCTCAACGTCTACGCTTTGCGCGTGCCCAAGTTCATCATCGTCTGCAGCCCACAGCAGCCAGGGCAAACGCACGAGGACTTCTGCCTAACCGTAAGGCATGCCGCGACGACGCTCCTGTCTGAGGCGCCAGACGGTTTGAAGCTATCGATGACCAAGCAGATGCCTCCCCGGTTCAGCATTCCGATCCTGCTGCGCCGTCCTGTGGCTCTGATCAGTATCTGGCAGGACGAGCCGCCGACCTTACAACAGCGCAGCACGCTCGGGGCGCTGGGTATGGTCCAGCACGGCTACCGGGTGAGCGAGTCTGCACCGGTAAAGCGCGCGCGTTGTTGGCCGGACGGGGAGCGCTCGCCAGGTGTGCTGCTGCTTACGCTGTTTCGCAAGCGGCCCGATTTGTCGCGCGAGACGTTCATCGAACGCTGGCACGGCGAGCACACTCCGCTTGCGATCGCGATTCATCCGCTTGTGCACTACGAGCGTAATCTGGTCGAAGACCGGCTTGGCGACGCCGCGCTGCCCCTCGACGGGATCGTCGAAGAGCACGTGAGCGATGCGCGCGATGTTCTTCTGCCCCAGCGCTTTTTTGGTGGCGCGCTGCCCATGCTGCCCAACATGATTCGCGTGGGTCTGCACAGTCGAACGTTCCTTCAGCTATCCACCGTACAGAACTACCTCATGTCTGAGTATTGGCTGCGCACACCTTGGGGACTAGCCGGGGAGCACTAAGGTCGGCGTGCCAGGATCGGTCTGAAGCTCGCGCTGGTCCATGCACCGCGTGGATGCGTGGCCATGCGGCGCGTTCATTCGTGTCGCGTCCTTTGGCCTTCTACGCTGTTGCTCTAGAAGGTAATACGCCAATGACCGACCTAATCCTGCACCACTACGAGATGTCACCCTATTCAGAGAAGGTGCGTCGCATGCTCGCCTTCACCGGCCTAGGCTGGCAGTCGGTACGCGCCCCGGCGGTGATGCCCAAACCCGATCTCACCGCCTTGACCGGTGGCTACCGTAAGATCCCCGTGCTGCAGCGCGGAAACCACGTGTACTGCGACACGGCGCTTATCGCCCGCGTGCTCGGTAGGCTCGCGCCCAGGGCCGGCCTGTTCGCAGATCCCATGGCGGAAACCCTCGCCGAATGGGCGGACAGCGCGCTGTTCGAGCTGGTCGTGCCCACCGCCATGCGCCCCACGCGGCTTGACGACCTAATGCGCTGGATGACCCCGGACGAGTTAAGCGCCCTCAGAGACGACCGCCAAGCGATGCGCGCGGATGCTCCGAAAAAGCCGCTGCGTAGCGCCCTCGCGGGAGTCTATCTGGCGCAATACCTGGAACGCCTCGATCACGTGCTGGCAACGCGCGCATTCTTGCTGGGTGACGCTGCCTGTGTGGCAGACTTCGCCGCGTACCACGCCACCTGGTTCCTCGAGCGGGTCGCCCCGGAGCCGCTTGCGCCCCATGCCAACCTGCGCGCATGGATGGGCCGGATCGCGGCGATCGGACCGAGTGGCGAAGGCCCTGCACTTTCGAGCAGCGACGCCCTGAGTATTTGCCGCGCCAGCACGACCCAGACGGAACCGCCCGCCACGTGGTCTGATCCAATGCAGCTCGCCTATGGAGAGCTCGTCAGAGTAAGGGCGCTCGACTACGGACGCGAGCCCGTCGAGGGACAGCTGGTCGGTTCAGCGCCCAACGAGCTTACTCTCAGGCGTGAAGACGAACGCGCAGGCACGGTGTTCGTTCACTTCCCGCGTCTGGGGTATGAGATCGAGCCGCTCGCAGCACGCGAGCGCTGAGGGGTAACGTCCCCACGAAGGAACTCGTGCCGGAGGCCGACTATCAGAAATAGTGCGGCGCTCTAGCCGTGCCTCGACGACGTATCGCTTGCGGGTGGTGGCGCAAAGAGGGGCGTCGACTGCGAGCGTGCCGACGCGTTTGAAGGGCGGCTTGCAAGCGACCTGGATCGCAGGCAAAAGGCTCAGCACTATGCCCTACTACGAAGGAACCCCCGTCACGCGTAACCCACGCAGAGCTGCTCTCGCATGGGGAGTCAGCGCGGTGACGCTGCTGAGCGCCATGGCCTGCACAAACGCGGGATCAGGTCGCGCACGCAATGCCGGCAATGCAAGCGCAGACGCAAGCGCAGACGTGGTTCAGCGCCCGGTTAACAGCGACGCTACGGCGACGGCCTTTCTAGAGGCACTTCGAGCCGATGATTTCGTGCGGGCGACAAGCCATTTTTCTCGCAACGTGAGACGGGAGTTACCTGCCCCGAAGCTTGCCGACGTCTGGAAGCAAGCGACAGCGGGACTTGGTGTGCCAGGCGCCTGGACAGTTATACAGCGCAGCGAAGCGCAAGGCATGGACGTTCGCACTGCACTTCTCACCTTTGAGAACGGATCGCTGCTGGCAGTGATCGTGGTGCATCCGGACACGCATGAAATGGGTGGCTTATGGTTTAGGCCAGCCCCACCCGAGCTTGTCCAGGCAGTTGCGGAAGCGGACGCAGACCAGTCGGCTGCCCCGGCACAGCCGGCGCGGTTGCGCTCGGAAAGTATCTCCCTTGGCGCCGCACCGTTCGTCTTGAGTGGCACACTGACGCTTCCCCTGGGCGGCCCTGGGCGCTTTCCAGCGGTCGTGTTGGTCCACGGGTCGGGGCCCCATGACCGCGACGCAACAGTCGGTCCAAACAAACCATTTCGCGACCTGGCGGAAGGGTTAGCAGAGCGCGGGGTAGCCGTGCTTCGCTACGATAAACGCACGTTCTCGCATGGTGCGAAACTAAACAACGGCATTTCGCTCGATGAAGAAGTCATCCTCGATGCGGCAGCCGCTATCGATGTGCTTCGTCGCCACCCCGAGGTAGACCTTACACGGCTGTATGTGCTCGGACACAGCCTTGGAGCACAGCTTGCGCCCGAAATCGCAATGCGGGCTGCACCGATTGCCGGGGTGGTTCTGCTTGCGCCACCAGGACGTCCTCCCTGGGATATCTTGGTCGCGCAAATGCGCTACCTCGAGCTACCAGTCGAGCAACTGGCGAAGGTAGAAGGAAACGTCGCGCGGCTTAAGGCAGGCAGCCGCGACGGCGACCTGCTCGGAGCTCCGGCTTCTTATTGGCTCGACTTGAACGCGCGCGATGGCGTGGCGATGGCAAAAAAGCTCGGCAAACCCATGTTGATCCTGCACGGCGAGCGGGACTATCAGATCACCACCGAAGACCTTACCGTTTGGAAACAAGGGCTAGCCGGAATCAGCAATATAGAATTTGTCACGGTTCCAGCGGCCAATCACCTGTTCATCAAAGGCTCCGGAAAGCCAGGCCCGGCCGAGTACAGTCAACCAGGTCATGTGGAAGAGATGGTGCTGGACAAGGTGTCAGCCTTCGTCAAAGCGGGGGGATAAACCAGGGGCGATAGCGCAGCATTGTCTAGCGCTCGCAAATATCGGGACGAGGGCCGTGGCAGCGATCCCGCCGGCTACGTACGAATTGCGGAAGTCCTCCTCTTTCAGGCCGCCGGACATCGCCAGCACTCCAGACGCGAAGGCAGCGGCTACGCCAATGCCGCCTATGCCCGCCCGGACAGCCCGGTAAGACTAGGCTAGGCTAAGTTGCATTGAGGACTATTGGTATGCAGACTCGGGGAGAGAACGGGCGATGCGAATCTCGGTATTCAAGGGCAGCGTTGGTGTAATCCTTACCCTGTTGGCTTGTGACGCTGCTCCGAATCACACGCCCGCGGATGCGGGACACTCGGAACGGGATGCCGGCAATACTAAACCTCCTCTAGATGCTGCCATAGCGGATGCCGGTGTGCAGGCGAGCGCGTGCCGAGGGCAGCCAGCGCTCGCGCTGGAAGCAGTCCCAGAGGACGTGTTCGCGTTTCATCACCTCTCGGCTGACTGTGAAGCGCTCAAGCCGATAATCCTGCTCCGCAACCGCGGCTCCTCCAAGGTGAAGGTCGACAGGCTTGAGGTTTCTCGTGACCAGTTCTCGGTGGCCGCCGGGGCGTTGCCGCGCGAGCTCTTGCCGGCGACTCCCTCGAGGTTTCCATCGGTTTTGCCTCAAACCACGCGGAATCCGTGGATGGAACTCTGACGGTCTTCAGTGAGGGCAGCTGCATCGAGCTTCCCGTTCACGGCGAGTCCGTTGAGGACTCGTTAATGAGCCAGAGCGCATACGCACTAAACTTTGGTAAGACTGACCCTGATCACGCAGGCTGCTGGGCTCAGGGGTGTTTCTGATCAGGTTTGCAGCTGGTCGAAAGCACAGCGCCCGCAGAAACTTGATCAAGTCTTCGGCGGGCGCTGACCTGGCTGTGTGAAAAACTCAGGTGTCCCCGATTCTCACGAGTTCGGGATGGATGTCCATTTTCTTACGAAGCTGGTTTCGATCGACGCGGAGGCGTCCGAGGCGGTGCGCGTCGCGGGCTGCCCGTCATGCGGGTCTCGGCTTGATCGAACAAAGGCGATCGAATGTCCAAGGACGAACGCGCTGTAGCTCTCGAGCTGCGCCGTCGTCTCGAGCCGGCCGCCCTGTCGCGCGAAAATCCGCCGGAAAATGCGCATCCCCGCGCTCATGCGCTTCACCAGCCGCGCGATCGTAGCGCGCTGGGCTACGGGCAGACCGGCGTACGATGCGTCGACGAGGTTGCAGCGGTCGGACACGAAGATGTGGAGACGGTCGGCCGCGGTGCGGGCGCGGGCTAGCGACGGCGTCCAGGCGGGCTCCGTCGGGGCCGCCGTCCCGGCGAACCTTCGCGGTCACTCCTGAGGCACGGATCTTCAGCCCGGGCATTCTTGCGCCCCCGTGAGGCAAAGGCTCCATAGCGTCGGTCGCCTGGACGGCTGCAGAGGGGAACCTTACGCTGCGCGAACATGCGTTTGGGTTCTGCTTTCGTGCACGCGTGCGCACGGGGTCGGTGCCGGTCGAAGTGGAGGCAGTGCTGGCCCTAACCTCTGAACCTTCACGCCGGGGAGAAGGCCATGACGTGTTTGATTCGGCTACGATCCCCTGCATGGCCGCGCGCGTGCGTGCGAGCTTGTCGCAGCTGCTCAACGCACTGGCACAGCTCGGCACAGGGTGATGCTCCGTGATCCTTGCTGAATCTGTTGCACGGCCTGGCATTGCTGTCGCGTACGGGTGCCATGATGCTCCACACGCTTGCGCCCAGACTACTTCTTGGCTCGCTCTTACTTTCCGCATGCGGCTCGAGCGCAAGCGCGCCGGCTCAGCCAGGAGAAGACGCGGGTGACTCTGAGTGCCCCAACTCCGAGTGAGCACACGGAAACCTTCCTTCTTATGCGGTGCGCTCGACCGGATTGGGAACCCGCGCGTACCTGCGCTGTCTTCTCGCTCAGAAGAACAGAAGGGCCAAGCGAAAGCGGGAAATGCCAGGACCTGGCGGAGGCCAGCGCTGGCAGCGATATCCTCAGCGGCTCTCCAACCTGGGTGAGGTTCTCCAGCCGTCGTACGAGCCAAGCCCTCCCTGGCCCCACGGCCCCATTGCGAAACTCCGTGCGGATTCTGCACTGTAGCGGCGCCGCGGTCTTACCTTGCGCCTAGGCGCACCATTTCGTCTCCTAGCTCCGCACGCGTGACGAAGCCGAGTGCTCCATAAAACTTGTGTGCATCGCGGGTTCGCAGGCGTAGGTCCCTGACATTGCGTACGTGGGCATGGCTGAGCAGCGTGCGCATCAGGGCCGTACCCAGTCCGGAGCCGCGCCGATCGGGGCGCACGATCACATCGAGCACGTAGGCTAAACGTGCGCCATCACTTAGCGCGCGGGCACTTGCCAAGACTTGCCGCGACTTAGCATCGCGCGCGACGAGCCACACGTTGCTGCCCAGTTGAGCCGCGCCCAGCTCCTCTTCGGTTAGGCCCTGCGTCCAATATTGCCCTGCAAGGAGTAGCGCCACTTGCTGAGCATCCTTACTATCGGGTGCTGCGCAAAAGACTGCCTCACCGGGGCCCCGCAGACACTCTGGTACGAGAACCTCCGGCTGCTGCTCGCACAGTACGCGTATCGCACGTAAATCCTCCGGTCGGCCCCGTTGCCAGAGCTGCTCGATCACATCGCTTTCTTGCTCAAGCTTTCGCATGCCTCCAGATTGCTCCGTATCTGGTCTAACGAGAAGTTCCAGTTCGTAAATATATGATAGACCAGATCGATGAAGTACGAATACGTGCCTCAGGTCGGCCCGGCCAGCGCAAAGAGCGCGATGTATGCGCAGATCGCCAGCGCGATCGCCGATGACATCAGGCGCGGACGGCTTGTGCCGGGCGAGAAGCTGCCTGGCTCGCGCATTCTCGCCAGCACCTTGTCTGTGCACCGCAATACCATTAACGCCGCGCTTTCCGAGCTTGTGGCGCAGGGCTGGGTCGAGGCGCGGCCCGCGCGCGGCGTGTTCGTTCGCGAGCTGTCCCGCGGCGAGATGCCACGAGCCTTTTCACGCGGCGCGAGCCTGCGGCAGAGGGTGCCCGACAAGCTGGCCATCCCACTTCATGTAGAGCGTAAGGGTTGGGTCGGACAGACGCCGCCTCGCAAAGTATTCGATTTGCGCGGTGGCCTACCCGATGCACGGCTTTTTCCGAGTGCGCTCCTCGCACGGGCCTATCGTCGGGTGCTGTCACGGGACAGAGGGGTGTTACTCGACTACGGCGATGCGCGTGGCCACCCGCGGCTGCGGTCGACGCTTTCTGCCATGCTGAGCAGCATGCGCGGACTTGCGGCAACCGCTGATGACGTACTCATTACCCGCGGCAGTCAGCAAGCGATCTGGCTTGCGGCCCATACCTTACTGTCTAGTGGCGATCGGGTGGTGGTCGAGAGCTACGGCTATCAGCCAGCGTGGGAAGCGTTGAAAAGCACCGGCGCGATCTTGGTGCCCATCGCCGTGGATCGCGACGGACTCTCGATCGACGCACTCGAGCGAGTGCTGAAAGCGGGCCCGGTTCGCGCCATCTACGTCACGCCGCATCACCAATACCCAACCACGGTATGCATGAGTGGCCAGCGTCGGATGCGCTTGCTCGCGCTCGCTTCGCAACATCGCTTCGCTATCATCGAAGACGATTACTCCTTCGAATTTCATTATGAGGGTCAACCGCGCTTGCCGATCGCCAGCGCAGATCGAGGAGGCAGCGTGGTCTATGTTGGCGCACTGTCGAAGGTGCTCGCGCCAGGCCTGCGCCTTGGTTATGCGGTGGCGCCGCGCTCGCTGCTAACTAAGATGGCCGAGCTGCGCACGATGATCGATCGTCAGGGCGATAGTGTGGGTGAAGCCGCCGTCGCCGAGCTGATGGAAGACGGTGAGATCACGCGGCACATCCGCAAAATGCGCCGCATCTATCATGGGCGACGAGATCACTTGGTCGAGCAGCTGCGGCGTGTGTTTGCCGACGATCTTAGCTTCGAGGTGCCCGTCGGAGGCATGGCGCTGTGGGTCAAAGCTCCACGAAGTCTCTCGGTCGATGCCTGGGCGGAGCGAGCCGCAGCACGCTCGCTGTTGCTTCGCCCGGGCAGTGTCATGGCATGGAACAACCGTAAGGTACCCTTCATTCGTATCGGTTTTACCCGCTGTGACGAGCCCGAGCTTAGCCGCGCCGTGAGCCTGATGCGCGAGACCTACGAGGACTGACGCCGGCATCCGCAGCACCGGCATCGCGATGCGAAACAGCCCTGTATGGTCGTGGATCCTTCCCCTCGGCTTGTCAGCGCTGGCGCCTGAGCGTCAGACGCGGCTTGGCTGCAGGATCACGAACGGGTCACCGCGCGTGACTGCCGTGAATCCAGCGTCGAGCCAGACGCTTTCTTGGAACGGGTTTACGTAGAGCACGAACAACGGACGCGGGTTGAGTTGGTGCGACGCGCGGACGCGTTCGGCAACCTGTCGCATCACCTCAGCCCCGAACGGGTTGTAGAGGAAGACCACCAGTGGCTCCTCGGGTAGCTCGTACTTCGTCGCGTCTTCGAGTCGCACGTCGAAAAGGCGGCAGCGCTGCTCTGGGGCCTGGTAGCGCGCGATATTTTTCTGAGCGAGGGTATGCAACTCGACCGAGAACTCGACACCAACGATCTTTTTGAACGGGCGACGAGAGGCAAGCAAGAGCGCGCGGCCCTTGCCCGACCCGAGATCGACGAAGACAAAGTCCTCGAAGCGCAGCGCTAGTTGCTCGACGCCGCGATCAAACTCGTCCGGATCGATCGCGAGGTAGTTCACGCCGAGCTGGCGATTTTCGCTCGCAATCGAAAGGGAGCTCAGCGCGACGGCGCCCCCCGTATCGACTCCGTAGGCCGCATCGAAGGCACGATCGCGCTGCGCCTTTGCGGCATGCCAGCGACGCACGGACGGCCGCATCCGGTCAAGGCCGGCAGCTACCTCGCGACGGATGCGCCGAGGTATCCCGGCAAGCCCATCCTGGGTGAGCACATCAACAACACGGCGAAAAATCATGGGATTTGCCAGTACCTTCAATGGGTGTTCGATGCATATCAGCAGCGCTGGGACGAAAGAGCTCGGTGATGCGGAAGGTGGACACCTTACCTTGTCTCTTGGCCGTGCGCGATCATTTGAGCGCCACAGCGGGGGAGTGCGCCATGCGCCTGAACGAGCTCTCGCTGCCGCGCCACACCGGGCGGATGCTACTGTCGTGCACCATGAAGCACGTCTCAAGCTCGGATGAGCCTCCGCTCGATCGTCTTGCTGCAGTCGAGCGCTTGATCGCTTTCGTTGCGCAGTACGTGACTCTTGGCGAGAGCGAACGGCAGCTATCACGAAGCTGTCGCGCATCGAAAGCTATCCAAAAGACACCATCCTGCTCGCCGCAGGAGAGATGGCTCGTGAGAGCTGGCTCGTGATCCAAGGCTGCGTACGCACCTTTCACAGCGCCCATGGC
>JBBSJC010000201.1:0-12972 GCA_038257655.1 Polyangiales bacterium
GTCTGCGCGGCCTGCGCCTCCACCCACTGGTAAGACCACCGCATTGCGGGCCCCAAGCGCCCCGGCGCCTGGCCGCGTGGGGCAAAAACCAAACGACTCCGGGGATGGCAACCGCGGTCACGGCAACGACGCGGACGGCGTCGACGAGGACAACCCCGGTAAGTCAAAAAAGAAGCCAGCGAAGGCAAAACCGGCCGCTTCCACCCCGACGCCGGTCGCGAGTAATACGCGTAAGGATCACGACCGCGGGCATGGCAACGACGCCGACGGGGTCGACGAGGACAATCCAGGCGCATCTAAGAAATAGTAAGACGCGGCCGCAGGCTTAAGGAAAGCGCCTGTGCTTCCGGCGCAAGCCAGCATGCAGGCCGCTCGTTGCCGCGCTTACCGCACCTTCGCCGCTCCCCAGGTCCTGCCCCGGGCTCGTCGCGATATTTGGGAAGAAAGGCGCCCGTTCAGATCCCTGGCCCGATAACATCTGTTGGCCCGCTGACTCGGCCGGCATTTCGGAGGGCAGGGATTCATGCGGCGACAAATGGCTGTTTGGTTTGCGCACACGCTATTGGTGTGTCTGTTGTTCGCTTGCGGATCCGGCGACGACGCGGGGGGAGTCAAGGTTGGGGTTGTTAGCCAAGCGCTCACTGCCTGCACCCGCAACTCGGAGTGCAATGACAATGATGAGTGCACGCAAGACCGCTGCTCTCGCAAGACTGATGTCTGCGTGCACCGGCAACGCCGCAACTGCTGCACCGAGGACGCCGATTGCCAAGACAACAACGCGTGCACCAGTAACAGCTGCGACCTCGCGACCAACCGCTGCGCGATCGCGCCCGTCGCGGACTGCTGCGTAGCAGATGGGGACTGCGCAGATAGGTCCATTTGCACCAGCGACAGCTGCAACACGCAGACGAACAAATGCGAGCTCAAGCCGATCTCCGGTTGCTGCACCACCGATGCCGACTGCACGGATGCTACGGCTTGTACGAGCGACACCTGCCAGCTCGCCACGAACACCTGTCAGTTCACTGCGGTCGCTGGCTGCTGCAACACGGGCGCGGACTGCAACGACGGTAACGCATGCACCGTTGATTCATGCGATGCCGGCACCGGCGCGTGCACCAATGCCACCATCTTTGACTGCTGTGTGAGCGACGGCGAGTGCAGCGATGGCAATCCGTGCACAACCGACGCCTGCGATCCGGGCACGCACACCTGTGCGTCGACCACGGCCGCAGGCTGCTGCTTAAGCGACGCAGCTTGCGTCGACGGCGAGGTTTGCACCTCGGATGTCTGCAATCTTGCGACGCACGTTTGCGAAAATGCGCCCATTACCAACTGCTGCGAGGGGGACAGCGAATGTGACCCGGACAGCGCTTGCGAAACCGCGACATGCAACACAGCGATCAATCGCTGCTCTGTTGCGTCGGTGCCCGGTTGTTGTGAGAAGGCGGACGATTGCGACGACCTCGACGCATGCACGGCAGATACGTGTGATGCCGGCGCGTGCGGACACACTGAGATCGCGGGCTGCTGTGGCAGCGCCTCAGACTGTGCAGACGGTAACCCATGCACCAGCGACGACTGCAATGCCGTCACGAATACGTGCGTGAACGCGGCTGTGCTGGGCTGCTGCAACCTCGACACTGACTGCGACGATGCACGGGTTTGCACCGCAGACCGCTGTAACCTCGGCACTCACGCCTGTGAAAGCGCCAACATCAGCGGCTGCTGCCTCGAGGCCTCGGACTGTGTCGATGGCTCCAGCTGCACAGCCGATAGCTGCGATACAAACAGCAACACCTGCTTGAACAGCGCTATCCCGTCCTGCTGCAACAGCGATGCGGACTGCAACGACGCAAACGCATGCACTAGTGACACGTGCAACGCGTTGACCAAGACCTGCGCGATCATTCCAATTGCAGACTGCTGCCTGGCAGACGGCGACTGCAACGATGGTGATGCGTGTACGGTCGACGGTTGCGACGTTGCCCTGCACCGATGCACGGTGGCGTCTGTCGATGACTGTTGTGTCGATGACAGCGACTGCGTGGATGCCAACGGCTGCACCCAAGATAGCTGCGATCTAAATACCCACGCCTGTTCGAACCGGCCAACTGCTAGCTGCTGCCTGTCGGACGCAAACTGTGACGACGCACAGGTTTGTACGGGCGAAAGCTGCGACCTCAACGCGCTGACGTGTACGCGCACGGTCGTTGCGGGCTGCTGTGTGTCTGACGGTGATTGTGCCGACGGTGAGCCCTGCACGAGCGACCTCTGTGATGTTAGTACGGGAGTTTGCCTAAACCCGGCCATCCCCACTTGCTGTGATCAAGACAGTGACTGCAATGATGGTAACGAGTGCACCGTGGAGGTCTGCAACACGGCCGACCACAGCTGCTCAAGCTCGGTGGTCAGCGACTGCTGCAAGACCAGCTCCGATTGTGCAGATGCGTCGTCATGCACGGTCGATGCTTGTGACATCGCCAACAGCCTATGCGAGCACGCGCCGATTGCCGGCTGTTGCCGCAGTAATGCGGACTGTAGCGATGGTAATGCGTGTACGACCGACGTTTGTGACATCGCAAGCGGGGAGTGCGCAAACACGAGTCAGGCGGACTGCTGCCTGAGCGCCGCCGATTGCCGCGATGGGGACTCCTGCACGGTGGACACCTGCATAGGCCAGATCTGTAGCCATGACGCGATCTCAGGCTGCAATGCCACCGACAACGACGCAGGGGCGGGCGCCGGGGGAGATAACGGCGGCGAGTCTTCAGCGGGAGGCGCTAGCAGCGGCCAAAACGGTGCGGAGGCCGATCTTGTCCTAACGGGTGGTGGAGGTGGATGCAGCTGCCGGGTGGCCAACACTCAGGAAGCGCCGCCCGTACGCATGACGCTGCTTTTCGTGGGTTTTGGTGCGCTGCTCTTTGCGCGCGCCCGCGCCCGTGCGCGCCGCTATCCTCGTTGAGGACCGTTGGGTACCCGGACGCGTAAGCATCGGGTCAGAGCGTAAGCCCCACTCCGACTAGGTCAGATACCGTACTTGGAAAACAAAGTTCTGAACCGCTTTGGCGCCCTTCGGGTACCGACTAGCAATGCCCCCACAGCAGTTTATCTTCGCCGGCTTGCTTGCAAGCCTCGTCGCAGGCTGCAGCGTTGGTCAGCTGTTGTCCCCGGCAGGGTCGATCTCGGGTTCCGAAAGCGGCGTTGACGGTGCTGGGGACCCCAGTGCCACGGGCTCGGTTCAGTTCGTATGTGACGCAGCCCGTCATGCGCCGGCTGTACCCCTGCGCAGACTGTCGCGCAGCCAATACGAGAACGTATTGCGTGACTTACTGAACGACAACGTGGGCCCTGAGCTCACCAATGCGGTGCTGACGCAAGCCGCAGCGAGCCTTGCCCGCGTGCCCTCCGACAGTACGAGCAAGCACTCGGCTTTTACGGGGATGGATCAGTCGGTCGCGCAAGAGCACGTCGATGCGCAGTTTGGCGTCGCCAGCACCGTCGCGCGCTCGCTGACCGCTGCGAGCTCAAGCCTGGCCGCCCTGCTTGGAGCGTGCAGCAGCGCCACGGCAGCCGCCGGCATTGACAAGTGCATTGACGATTTCATCGTGCGCTTCGGCACCCGCGCGCTGCGTAAGCCGGTCTCGGAGGAGGACCGCGGCTTTTATCGCAGCGTGTACGCTGTGCAGGGACGGTTTGATGCACGCGCTCTTGCAGACGTGCTGACCGTCATGCTGAGTGCGCCTGAGTTTCTCTACGTGGTGGAAGGTGCAGGCGAGCAGCAGGCGACGCCCGGACTGTTCGCGCTGACGCCCCATGAGCTTGCAGCGCGTCTGGCCCTGCACTTCTGGCAAAGCACGCCTGACGCAGGGTTGCTGGCGGCGGCGCAAGCAGGCGAGCTGTCAAGCGATGATGGTTACCGCGCCGCGGTGGAGCGCATGCTCAGGGATGCGCGAAGTCAGCGCACGATGCAGACGTTCGTGCGCGAGTGGTTTGCGCTCGATGAGCTACGCCCGCTCGACAGTCTGGTCGGTGACCCCGTGTTTGACGCGTTTGTGGCTGATGCGGTGCCCTCGCCCGACTTGCGCGACGACATGATCGAAGAGCTCAGCGAGTCATTGCGGTATCACACCTTCGAACAAGCGGATGACCTGAGTGCCTGGCTGACAAGTCAGCTGTCGTTTGCGCGCAGTGCCGAGCTTGCCGCGATTTATAACGTTCCCGTGTGGAACGGTCAGGGGACACCTCCGCCCTTTCCAAACGGGGAGCGGGCGGGGCTTCTCACGCGGGCCGCTTTACTCGCGACGGGCAGCGCGAACACGCGACCAATTATGAAGGGCGTGTTCATTCGCGAGAAGCTGCTGTGCGACGAGATCGCGCCGCCGCCGAACAATGCCGCGAACAATCCACCGCAACTCAGCCCCGAGCAGACCACGCGCGAAGTGGTGGAAGCGCTCACCGAAGCGAACGGCGGCAGCTGCGCGGGTTGTCATAGTACCCAGATCAACGGCCTTGGCTTTCCGAGCGAGAGCTTTGATGCGCTCGGTCGCGTACGAGACAAGCAATCCTTGTATGCCGCAGATGGTAGCTTGATCACCGCCCGGGACGTCGACACCAGCGCGGTGCCGCGCGTGTGGCTCAGCGACCAGCGGCCAGTGCGCGATGCCAACGAGCTGACGCAGCGCATTGTCGAGAGCGGTAAGGTCGAAGCTTGCTTTGCTCGCCAGTACCTGCGCTTTACGTTCGGTCGCGTCGACGATCGCAGCGCCGATGGCTGTGCGCTCGAGACAGTGCGTGAGGGGCTGGCTAAGGGAGCGCCCCTGCTGGAAGTCTTTACAGCGATTGCGCTCTCGCCGGACTTTCGGCGGCGCTACGTGCCGGAGGGAACATGAGCCCCGTGATGCGTTTAGGTCGTCGGCAATGGCTGCGCGGCATGGGAGCCTGCACGCTTGCCTTACCGTTCATGCCCTCCCTGTTGTCGCAGGCGGAGGCGCAGGCGAGTGCCGCGCGTACACCTCGCTTTGTCGCGTTAGCAACGCAACATGGGGGCGTGTGGGGCTCCAACATGTATCCGCGTGATCTGACGCTTACCGAGCGCGTCGACTTGTACGCGGATCATGACATCCGGCGCGGTGCTCTGGCGCTGAATCTGGACGGCACGCGGGCTGCACTGTGCCCGGTGCTCAGTGCCAGCAGCAGTACTTTGACAGCAAGCCTTGCTGCGAAAATGAATGTGATCCGCGGCCTCGATGTGCCCTTTTACATCGCCCATCACACGGGAGGTCACCTCGGTAACTACGCGCGCAACGACGGCAACGGTGGTTCGGGTCAAACGGTGCAAAGCGACCCGCGTCCCACGATCGATCAAGTCATGGCTTGGTCGCCGTCGTTCTATCCCGACCTTAGCAGCATCAAAGAACGCTCAATCCACATCGGCGGCGATGGTGGGCGCTCGATCTCCTGGGGCTACGCGAACCCGGGCAATCGCTCGGGGGATATCCAAGCCATCCCGACTGCTTTCAGCTCGCGCGCGCTGTTTCAGAGCATCTTCGTGCCGCCCACTACCGAGGTCGACCCGCGCGTACCCGTGGTCGATCGCGTGCTCGAGAGTTACCGACGTCTACGTCAGGGCACGGGCAGTCAGGCGCGCAGGCTCTCGCGGGCCGATCAACAACGTCTTGATGATCATATGGACCGGGTAGCCGAGTTGCAGCGCAAGCTCAACGTATCGGGCACCAGTTGTCAGGACGTGAGCGAGCCGAGCGAAGAGGTGACGAAGCACTCGATCGAATATGGATCGCTCGATGTGGATCGCATGCGCGAGGTTCACCAGACGTTCAACGACGTGATCGTGGCTGCGATGATCTGCGGCACGTCGCGTATCGCAACCATCCAGTCGCTCGAGACCTGGTCGAGCTTCGCCGGTGACTGGCATCAAGATATCGCGCATCAGGCAAACCTGCCTTCGGGCATGCAGCAACAGATTCTCGCCGATGCCCACCAACGCTTCTTCGAGGGCGTGTTCGTGGATCTGATGACAAAGCTCGACGTCGAAGAGGCGGACGGTAAGACCTACCTCGACAACACCTTGCTCATGTGGAGTCAAGAATCCGGGATGATGACCCACGACGCGATCGCCGTGCCTGTGGTGACCGCGGGCAGCGCGGCCGGCTACTTGCAAACGGGCAACTACATTGACTATCGCAATCGAGACAACACGGTCTTTGCAAACGGAGATAGCGAGCCCCAGCGCGACCAGCGACCCGGGATCTTATATACGGGCTGGCTTGCCACGGTGCTGCAAGCGATGAACGTGCCCCCGAGCGAGTTCGAACGCAGCGGTGAAAAGGGCTACGGCTCCCCATACCGCGACGACTACTTCGACAGTGGTGGCAGCAAGGCCTGGCCTGACCGGTTGTTTCCGGACGCGAGCAAGGTCGTGCCGTTCTTGAAGGCGTAGCTGCCCTCGGCCGTCCGGGTCAGTCCGCGCTGGGCGCGTGGGGGTCGGGTGCACAGCAGCCGGCAGCTTGCATGCGCCGTCGTTCCATAGAAAAGCCCCCGGATGGTGCTGCTAGAAGCGCATGCTTTACAAGTCAGCCCGCCCAGTCAGGCGAGACCGGCGCTGCGTGGGCCAGTTGAGCTTGCGCTGCATGGAGGTTCGGTGCTCGGCATCGAAGGGCCTTCAGGCTGCGGCAAGACGACCTTACTGAGAGCGCTTGCGTTACTCGAGCCGCTCGCGCGCGGAGAAGTAAGGTTTCTGAGTCAACCGATAAGCGATGCAGACGTGCCAGCCTACCGCCGCAAGGTGCAGTACCTCCCGCAGGCGCCGGTACGCTTCACAGGCCAGGTGGCGGCAAGCCTTTCGTTCTCTTTCGCCCTCAAATCAGCCGGCAGCGCCCGGTTTGATGCCACCCGTGCAGCGGAGCTGTGCGAGCAGCTGCTATTGCCCCCGGGCGTGCTCGAGCGAGAGCTTCAAAGCCTATCGGGCGGCGAGCTTTCGCGCATTTCGCTGATCCGCACACTGCTCACCGAGCCTAACGTGCTCCTGCTGGACGAGCCTTCCTCCGCACTCGACGAGGGCTCACGCGCCGCGCTCGAGAAGGTGTTGCAGGACTGGCTTGCGGGCGATGCGGCACGCGCGATCATGCTCGTCACGCACGATCAGCAACAGTTGGCGCGCCTTTGTAGCCATCGCCGTCGCTTCGATGCAGAGCGTCAGCTCGCGCCCAGCGAGGTGCTCACGTGAACGGCCCGCTGCCACTTAGCACCTGGGACCTGGTGCTCTCTTCGCTGCTGCTCGTGGTGACAGGCGCGATCTCGGTGGGCCTGTCGCTCGGTCTCGGCCGCAGACTGGCGATTGCGGCGGCGCGCACGGTGCTGCAGCTGACACTGATCGGCCTCGTCCTGCATTGGGTGTTTGCGCTGGATTGTTGGTGGATGGTGCTGGCGGTGGCAACAAGCATGATCATCAACGCGGGCATCGCAGCGGTCCAGCGCGTGGAGAGCCGCTTTGCCGGCATTTACAGCTCGGGCCTGCTCGCGGTCAGTGTCAGCTCCGTGCTCGTCACCGCGGTGGTGACCGAGCTCGTGGTGGGCGTCTCTCCCTGGTATGCGCCACGTTACGTGATTCCGCTGCTCGGCATGGTGCTCGGCAATAGTCTGACAGGTATTTCGCTCGCCCTGGACCGTCTGTTGAACGATCTGAGAACCCGCAGCGCAGAGGTGGAAGCACGCCTTGCCCTGGGCGCTACGGCTTGGGAGGCGACGCGTCCGCTGCTCGCGGATGCCCTGCGCATGGGCATGGTACCGATGCTCAACGCGATGTCCGTCGCTGGCATCGTCAGCCTACCCGGGATGATGACCGGTCAGATCCTGGCGGGCGCGTCGCCCGTCGAGGCGGTCAAGTATCAGATCGTGGTGATGTTCATGGTCACAAGCGGTACCGGTCTGGGCGCCTTACTCGCTTGTCTCTCGAGCTATCGCCGCTTGGTGACTCGGCGTCACCAGCTGGCCCTATATCGGCTGTCACGGACCTAAGCGCGTGCCTTCGCCTGCCAGTCCTACACGACGGGACGTTGCTGGGCTAGATTCGGGCCTGTGAGCCAACCTCTTCCCTACCGTCAAACGACCGAACCTGCGCTTACCTCTGCGGCCAAGGCTCTCATCACACCAGGGCGCGGCTACGTGGGCTGCAACGACGTACTGGCCACCTTGGCTTTTGCGCCTGATGCCAAGCCCGCTGCCAAGCTTGGCGAGCTCAGCTCCCTGCCGCTTGGCACGCTGGGCCAGCGACTGATGGCGCTGCGTTACTTCAACGTCAATGGCGCTACCTGGCTGCGCTACTTCGCCTGGGAGCCCCCCCTTTCGCGGGTGCTGCCCGAGGGCCCCGCCCAGATCAAAGCGCTCTGGTCGCGAATCGAGCAGGCCGGGGCTGCTTTACCGTGCGAGGCCGACCTTACACGCGAGCTTGCGTCGCGCTCGCTGCACGAGATCGCCGCCGAGCTCGAGGGCGCTCTCACTCAGACCGATGGCGCAATCAGACTGTTGCTCGCGCTTGGCCACATGCCTGCGCTGTCAGCGTCGCTAGCGGCCCGCTTGGCCCGTGAGGTGCACGGATTGTGGTTAGAGACCCCGCGCTTGTGCGATCTTATCTATCTCGCTTGTCACGATCTATCGCGTTTTCCTGCGACCACCGTGGGTGAGGGGGACCTTAAGTATGTGATTGTCGCCGACAAGGGCGAAATGGGCGTGCGAGCAGTCCGCGAGACGCTCGCATTCGCAGCCATACCGGTCGTGTTGTACAGCGCGCTCGACGACGCAGGCTCGCTGCAGGTACGGCTCGCGGAGAAGAACGGCGGCTTTAGCATCTCGCTTGAGGGCAGCTTTCGCGAGAGCTACGCAAGCTACGTACAAATTGCCAAGCGCATCCACGAGGTCTATCGATCTCGCTTTGCAGACGATGCCGAGCGCGAGCTCGCGCGCTCCGCGCTCTACCCCGGCTACGGTCCGCTTGCCGAAAACACGGCCGCGATCGAGCACTTTCGGCGCAACGGCATCGTGTTTGTCGGTCCGATGCAAGATGTCGTCGAGCGCGCAGGGGACAAGCGTAAGTTCAGACTGCTGTCGCAGGCAATCGACGAAAAGGCCGTAGTACCCGGCATCGTGATCGACGAGAACGACCCGGCGCTGATCTTAGCTGCCATACAACGCGGCTATCACGAGGGGCGCTTTAGCTTCCCCGGTCGGCTCAAGGCCGCCAACGGTGGTGGCGGTCGGGGTCAGATGGTAATCGCCTCACCCGAGCTCGTGCAGGCCGCGGTACAAAAGGTGCTCGGCGAGATTCAGACCAACGGTTGGGATCCCGGCGTCATGTTCGAACAGAACATCCCTGAAACCATCCACCTCGAAGTACAGGTGCTACGCGACCGTTACGGCAACACGCGCCATTTCGGCATGCGGGACTGCACCGAGCAGCGCGCAAGCCAGAAGATCCAAGAAGAAGCGCCGCCCGCCCTGATGCGGCTGTTTCCAGGCTTAGAGGCGCGCATTTGCACGCTCGCCGTACGCATCGCCGACGAGGTCGGTTATGTCGGTGCTTGCACGGTCGAGCTGATGTTCAAGGACGGGCATTTCTACCTGTTAGAAATGAACACGCGCATTCAGGTGGAGCATCCGGTCACCGAGGCGAGTCATCGCATTCGCAGCCAAGGTAACCTCTTGCCGCTCAACCTAGTCGCGTTGCAGCTCGCCGTGGCCAAGGGCTCACCGCTTGCATTTTCCCAGGACGATGTGGTCAACACGCATGCGGCGCGCGAGTTTCGCATCAACGCCGAATCTTGGAGGGGCGAGATCAAAGACTCGCGCGACGGTAAGCTCGGTCTATTTTTACCCAACGCTGGCGTCTTCGATTGCATCGAGGTCCCCGAAGCGGACGACGTGCTCAGCGCCCTGACTGAGCGTGGGGTGCGCGGCATCGACAAGCTCGAGGTGCGCTTTGACTGCGGCTTTGAAGCGGGTGACAAGCTTGTTAACAAAGACCCGACCTTTGGTAAGCTCATCGTCTCTGTCGCAAGCGATGCGGACCACAGTGCCGAGCGTTACGAGCTATTGCGCTTGGCTTCGATCGAGGTGCTTGGACGCATGCGCGTCGAGGGCCGGCAGCTTGCGCCGACAGGGAAGGTGATTCGCGGCTCACGCTTTATGACAAACCTGAGCGATCACATCCGTGTGCTCGAGTCTGAGCTGCTGCGCGCCCACGCGACCGGACTGGCCAAGGGGCGCCATGTCAACTGGGTGGTCGACGCCCTGCGTCGCGGTTGACCTTCGTGCGCTCTTGCTTTCAGGCGCTTGGAGCTCAGCGCTGCGTGCGTAGCGCGGGCAGAATGCTCGAGTAGTCGTCGGTCCAGACCCTCAGATGAGACATGGACGGGGCAGGCTGCCAGCGTTTGTCTGCGCGCAGATCGGCAACGTCGCTCTCACGGCGTGCGATAAGGACCCAGGTAGATGCTACGCGTCCGGCGGCATTGAAGACCCGATCACGGGCGACCATGGCAAACAGTGAAGCGTCCTGTGCCAGCGCCAGCGTTGCGTTGTCGATCCGTAGGTAGCGATTGGTGGCATTCACGATCAGCACGCCGCCCGGCGAAAGCGCACGCATGTAAATGGCGAGCGCTTCACGGGTTAAAAGGTGCAAAGGGACCGCATCCGAGGAGAACGCATCGGCGATCAGCACGTCATGGATATAAGGCGGCTCGCGTGCGAGGCTGAGCCTGCCATCACCTAAGATCACTTGTATCGGTGCTAGGCTGTCTTGTAGGTAGGTAAAGTGGCGTCGGGCGAGCTTGAGCACTGCCGGGTCGAGCTCATAAAAGCGAAAGCGCTGCTCGGGTTGAGCGTAGGCCGCCAACGTTCCTACGCCGAGGCCAATCACCGCGATGCGAGCTTTGGCCCAGGCGCGGCGGCGGGCGGCGAACACCCGTTCGAGCGGGGAGCCAGGCGCGTAGTAGGTGGTCGCTTCATGGCGTCGCGCGGGGTCGGTTGGTTGGCGACCGTGGATGATCGTGCCGTGAAACAGCACGCGGTAGCCATCCATGGTTTCGACCCGTAAGGTGCCAAGAAACGAGCGTTCGCGTGCGATGACGCGGGGATCAAACTGCGTCGCTGCGACCAGTGCAACGATGGTAAGGGCAAAACGACCGCGCCGTCCGAGAGACAGTAAACCGCCGACAATCAGCGGCAGCCCGAGAGCGACACTTATCCTGGCGGCTCGTCCGAGCTCGAGCCGCGTGAGCGCAGCGGCCGCAAGCGCCACGCACAGGGGCACGAGCAGATCGAGGCGACGCGGCCAGGGCGAGGGCGTGCTGGCGCCGAGCGCTTGTTCGGGTGCAAGGCCGAGCCCACTGACAAAGCGCTCCTGTCGCGCACGCTCCGAGGGCCGCACGCGGGAGGGTAGACACGCACACGCTAGCGCCATCGTAAGCGGGTACTCGAGCACGCGTGAGAAGAGCAGCGGCGCGATCAGAGCATGCACGAACCCTGCAAGCACGCCGCCGAGCGCAATCGACAGGTAAAACCAAGTGAGCTGCGCCGTGGGCGGCTGCAGTGCGGCGAGCCGCTGATGAAAGATCAGAGCACCGAGCGTAAGATAGAACCAGTGTACGAGCACGAGCGGCACGCTGGCCGAGGTCTGTGGCAAAAACATAAATACTAAGATCGCAGTCAACAGCACGAACACGCCGTTCAAGCGCGAGCTTGGCTCCGCCTTCGGCCGCGCAAAAGCCACGATGTAGGTTAGCAAATAGAGCGCAAGCGGAACCACCCATAGTAGTGGTACGGCAGCAAGGTCGGTCGACGCGTAGCTGGTCGCACCCATCAATAAGCTGGCCGGAATGAAGGCATGGATCGTCCAGCGCCAGAGCGCCGGTGCCAACTGCCCAGCCGCAGCGACCTGAGTATTGCCCACCTGCTCTGCCGGTTGCGGCTCAGCGCCGACCGGCCGCAATGCGAGCGCGCCACATAAGACGATCAGAGCCGCGCCAGAGTAATACCCGAGCTGCCAAACCCGCGCCTGCGCGGCCAGTGAGAGTTGTGGCTCAAGCCAGAGCGGGTAGCCGAGTAATGCGATCAGACTGCCGGCATTGCTGGCTGCATAGAGCGGATAGGGCGAGCGACCTTTAGCTACTCGAGTGAACCAGCTCTGCAGGAGCGGCGCGCTTGCCGCCAACAGTACCGTGGGTAACAGCAGCAAACGAGCGAGTACCCATAACACCCAGAGTGGGTCAGCATCCGGCTGAGTGGGGATGTCGAGCAGCGTCAGGGGTAGAACACCTGCCCCCATGGCGAGCAGCGTCAGATGAGCGCCGAACTGCGCACGCATGGGCAACCGGGCCACGGCATGCGCATACGCGTAGCCCACGAGCAGCACCGACTGAAAGAACAGCAGGCAGGTGGTCCATACGGCGGGCACGCCTCCCAAGCGCGGCAACAGCATTTTGGCCGCCATCGGTTGAACTGCGAACAACAGAGCGGCCGCCAGCAGCGACGCCAAACCAAACACCGTTCTCACGTGACGAGAGTAACGCTCGCGGGGCCGAACAGGAAACAGTCAGCGCGGGCTTCGTAGGTCCGCACTAGCCAGGTCAGCGCCAAAACGGCGCTGCGCGCAGCAGCTTCTCGAGTCGGTGCGATAGCTTGGAGCGCGCGTCGTCTTCTCGTGCGGTCAGCGCGGCGTGGATGATCTTACGTGCGCGCTTACCTGCACCGTGGCGTCGCATGCCGCCGCTTGCGCGCAGGACGTCGTGGGCCGAGGCGCTGTCGTTCAGCTCTCCGAGCACGTCTTGCAGGCGCGAGAGCACGGAGGCGTAGACACGCACTTCACGGCGTTTGAAGAGCGGAGCAAAGATCTCAGAGCGGTAACGCAGCTGCTTCAGCTCTTTGCGCAAGGCGTGCAGCCGCTCAGCGTCCGCTTGCAAA
>JBBSJC010000202.1:0-12949 GCA_038257655.1 Polyangiales bacterium
GTGTCGATATCGATCGCACGAGTTCACAAAGTACACCGTGTAGATCCGTTTACTGTGCGTTCGGAAACCCGCAGGAGAGTGCCTCGTTGGACACAAGCACGTCGATATTCGTTCTGATTTGGTGGGTCACGCTGGGGAGCATCGGGCTTGCCGGCATGGCGCGCTGGGCGTACGTCGCGCGCGAGCTTACGCGCAGACAATCCTTACTCGATCCGAGCACGCTGGTGGCGCGAAGGTGGCAGTTGCGCCTGTCCGGAGTGTATGCGTTTGGCTGCGCCTTTCGCGCCGTCTTTCCACGCGCGGATGTTCAGCGGATCTGCCTGTACGACTCCTGGATCTCGAGTGTGATGTTGGGGCGCTCGATCGCCACGATCGCCGAGCTCTGTTTTGTCATCCAGTGGGCAATGATGATGCGAGAGGCCTCAGAAGGCCGCGGCAGTAAGCTTGCGAGCATGACCGCACGGGTGGTGGTGCCGGTGATCGTGGTGGCGGAAATATGCTCCTGGTATGCCGTCATCACGACCAACTACCTGGGGAACACGATCGAGCAGTCGTTGTGGACACTGTGCGTCGCGCTGCTCACGGTGAGCTTGCTTATCCTGACGCCCAAGTTTCCCCTTCCCGTGCGCGGCATGCTTCGCATGTGGACGGGCGTGGGAGCGGTATTCGTGCTCTTCGTGAGCACTGTCGACGTGCCCATGTACGCCACGCGTTGGCTTGCGGACGAGCAAGCGAACAAAGCCTATTTTTCATTGCGCGAGGGACTCCATGACGTCGCCACACGCTGGGTCGTGACCTACGCCTTCCAAGACTGGAAGGAGGAGATGGCGTGGATGACCATGTACTTTAGTGTCGCGGTCTGGTTGAGCATCTCGCTCGTGCGTGTCCCCGACTTGAGGAAGCTAAGTAGGCTGCATCGAACCGACGGGTAATGTTTCTCCCGTCGAGCGGTCTTCGGCTTCGAGATAGAAAGGACGCGGACCGCGCTCGGCATCCCAACAAAGCAGCTTGGCTGAATAGTCTTCGCCGTTGTGACGCAGCACGAGGTAAGAGCACGGACTCATGTTCGCCACGACACGCTCATCCGGCAGCTCATCTTCGCCCCATGAGCCGAGGTTGACGTAGCTGCGGCCTGCGGGCAGTGCATCTACGCGCGGCTCATGGGTATGACCCATCACAACCCAGCGCGCATCAAATAGCTGAGCGATGCGTTCCGCCCCCTCGCGCATGCGCCGGGAGGGAGACTCGTTGCTACCGCTTCCAAGCGCTGCGTAGGCGCCCAGGAACACGGAGGCAAGCAGGTACTCCAGACCTGCGAACCATCCTTGGTAGTGCGCAAGGACCGCGCCACTCGTCACACACATGCTAGCGAGCAGGAGGCACAGCACACGATCGAGGTAGAGGCTGCGCAGCACAAAGCTCAAGCTGCGCGCAGCAGGTCTCACGTAGAGTGCGGCGAGCGCTGCCAAGCGCTCGGGGTGGACGCCCATGCGAGCGATGAAGCGTCGGTGCCTCGCTCGTGCTGCCAGCGTGCGCATACTTCCCGTGCGTGAGGTTCGTGCAAAACACTCACTGATCAAGCGATACGAGGCCCGCGCGAAACGCAGTCCGATCGAGGCGCTGTTGCGCAGACCAAGCTTCATGGCAAGCGCTGCATAGGCACCCATGCCGACGTAACCATAGGCGGTCGTGCTCAAGCCGCGGGTGGGTCGAGCGACGTGCCGCAAGAGGACCGAAAACGGAGTCGAGCGAATACGCCGTGGGTCCCGCAAGCAAGTGGGCAACAACGGATCGCCATAGCTGCACATCCCGTCGAACTCATGCCCGTGTTCCACATAGAGCAAGCCTTCGACCGCAAAAAACCAGGGGCAGATTTCGATCCGCGAGGCGAGAGCATTTCGCTGCGCAGACGGGGCATGAACCACCACGGCCGCGATGAAGGCCTGCTGCGCTGCCCGCCAATGGAGCTCTACGTCGTGATTGCCTCGCACTATCACGAGTGAGTGGCCGTCCGCGACGAACTCCATCAGTGCGCGGAACACCCGTGGATGCCGCGCGGCGATGGCTTCCACTTTGCGCACGACATGGTCCGATGCGCTGCCCAGCCCGTGGAGGCGCTCCTCACGCGTGGGCACGGTGCGAAGGATGCTCGGTTGCGGAGTGATCGATACCCCGACCAGGTCGAGAAAGTCACCCGCGATCACGAGACGCCAGGGGCGTCCCTCATCCGCGTCCTGCCTGTAGTGCTCGAGCATGCTGACGAGCTGCTGGTCGACCTCCGCCTCGCGGGTCAACCACGAGCTCGTGGCCCATGGCCTGAGGTGCGGCACGATATCGGAGCCAAGGTGGACGTCCGACAACAGGAGGTAGTTACAGATTGTTTCACATGCGCTCGGATTTCGCGCTGGGCGCGGAGCCTTGGACTCGGTGCGTACCCGCTGCAACATCGGCACCTCGTGGTTGTCCTACCGTAAGGTGGTTGTGGATCGGGAGCGCGTCTGCAAGGTAACAAGCAGGTAAGAATTTGTTCGAGCAGAGTTCACAATCGAACCCGCGCACGCATCGCGTGTCAGGCTCGTGCAGGCGCTCTTGTCGCAGTAGGATAGGGCCCAGTGCCGAACACCGACCCACTGCGACCCAAAGGGCCCGCGCCCGTCACGTACCATCCACTGTCCTTGCTTCGATACGGAAGGCGCATGCGCAGTGACGTCGTGGGCCGGATCGCGGAGCGCTTCGAACAATACGGTGACCTATACTGCGCACCGTTTTTGGGACGCGACGTCTATGTCTTGCGCCATCCTGCGCACATCCAAGAGGTGCTGCTGAACCAAGCGCAGCGTTTTGAGAAGCCGAGCTCAGGCCTGATGGCGCGACAACTGCGTCGGCTGCTGGGACAGGGCTTGCTCAACAGCAACGGCGAGTTGTGGCGAAGGCAACGCCGCTTGATCCAGCCCGCGTTCCGCAAGGAAACTGTGCACGCCTACGCGCCGGTGATCGTCGCACAGACACGCGAGCTACTGGACGGTTTGCGCCATGGGGAGACGGTCGACATCGCCCAAACCATGATGCAACTAACCTTACGCATCGTCAGTAAGGCTCTGTTCGCGCTCGAACTCGACGGGGAGATCGAACGTTTTGGTCGGGCCATGTACGCGTTCCGTGGGGCGTTCTCGCGGCTAGGCGCAGCCTTGCCGAATTGGTTGCCGAGCCCTGCGCAGCGCCGTGCCCTGTTGGCCTTGGCTGAAGTGGACGAGCTCATCTACGGGTTGATCGACAATCCGCAGGTGACTCACGGGCATCATCTATTGAGTGCATTGGTCGGATCCACCGATGCCACGGGAGCGCCCTCGGGCCGCGACCGTAAGCAGTTGCGCGACGAGCTCGTAACGCTCTTCATCGCAGGGCACGAGACGACGGCTTACGCTCTCACTTGGACGTTTCACCTCCTCTCTCAACATCCCGAGATCGAAGCGAAGCTGCACGCGGAGCTCGAGCGTGTCCTTTCCGGACGCGATCCGAGCGCAAGCGATCTTCTGCAGCTCGTCTACGCGGAGCAGGTGTTATGCGAGGCCATGCGCCTCTATCCACCCGCGTACGTTCTGCCTCGCGTCTGCGTAGAGGACGCGCTCGTGGGCGGCTACCACATCCGGCGCGGGTCGGATGTGATCGTGCGTGTCTATCATACCCACCACGATCCACGTTGGTTTCCGGATCCTGAACGCTTCGACCCCGAGCGCTTCTCGCCTGCGCGACGAGCGAGCATTCCTGCTTGCGCCTACTTGCCATTCGGCGCGGGCACTCGACTGTGCGTGGGTAAGAGCTTTGCCATGCTCGAGGCTTTGTTGATTCTGGCGAGCACAGCCCAGCGCTTTTTGCTGCGCGCTATGCCCGGTACGGTCGTGGAGCTCGACATGGCGCTCACGCTCGCTCCCAAACGGGGCTTGCCCATGCGCGTCCAGTCCCGTTCTCGACCCGAAGATTTCACAGTCCGGTCACATCTCGGCACCTGAGTGTTGCGAGAAGCGCAAGCTCGTGCGTGACGGTAGGGCGTCAAAGGGGAGTCATGAGTATTCGATCGACGTTGATGCATGTTGCAGCCCAGGAGGATATCCACTTTCTGCTCACCAATCGTATCCCGCGCCGCTTTGTCACTCAGTTCATGGGCTGGTTCAGTCGCATCGAGCAGCCGCTCATCCGAGATGTATCGCTTCGGACTTGGCAGACCTTTGCTGAGCTTGAGCTCGACGACGCAGCCACGACCGATTTCAAGAGCATGCATGAGTGCTTCGTTCGGGCGCTTCGTCCCGGCGCTCGACCTATCGACCCAGACCCCGCTTTGGTCACAAGTCCCTGTGATTCCATCGTGGGTGCGTCCGGTCGAATCGAAGGGGAGGAGCTGATCCAGGCCAAGGGTTTTCACTATACGTTGCATGACTTGTTGGCTGATCAGGAGCTCGTGGACCTCTACCGCGACGGCACGTACGTGACATTGCGACTCACGTCATCGATGTACCACCGGTTTCACGCTCCCGCAGATTGTGTCGTCGAACGTGTGACCTATTTCTCAGGCGACACATGGAACACCCACCCGATCGCGCTCAAGCGCGTCGAGAAGCTGTTCTGCAAGAACGAACGCGCCGTGATCCGCACCCGCCTCGGAAACGGTCAGATGCTGACGATGGTGCCGGTCGCCGCCATCCTGATCGCGAGCATCCGCCTGCACTTCCTCGATGTGCTCTTGCACTTGCGCCACCAAGGTCCGAACGTGATCTCATGCTGTGCGCGCCTCAGCAAAGGTGAAGAGATGGGTTGGTTTCAGCATGGATCCACCATCATCGTGTTCGCGCCAAAGGGCTTGCAGCTTTGCGGACACATTCGGCCGGGCGACACGATCCGCATG
Organism: Polyangiales bacterium; assembly: GCA_038257655.1. GTDB lineage: Bacteria > Myxococcota_A > Polyangia > Polyangiales > DASUME01 > DASUME01. The sequence goes on from JBBSJC010000202.1 coordinate 4,901, forward strand.
GGTCAAGCCCTGCTGCAACCCAGTTGAGCGGCGTCCAAATGCGGGTCGCTGCGACGCCTACGCAGGTGCGAGTGGGCTCGTCCTCATCAATAGACCGTTTGATCTCGATTGCCTGCTGCCGTTGGTGCAGGAGCTGCTCGGGAATTACTCCGCTTGCCTGAGCTTAGCGATCACCGGACAACGTGCGTATCAAGCCGCACTCACATCCGTTGCCTACTTAGGCCCGAGGGGCCCACAGTTCCACTTGAGCGGACGGTATGTTCACATCCTGCGGAGGAGGAACCATGATAGTTCTACTTAAATGTGTAGTTCTAGAATCATCAAGTCGTGGGTCGCGCGGTCATGCGGGATTCCGCGTGGCGTACCGGAGCTATGCTCCAGCCGAAGCGATGGACCGGATGCTTGTCGGCCAATAGTAAGGTACCGGCTGCAGCAGGATCCGCCAACTGGCGGTTCGTATCTCGGGGCGCTTGGGCTCGCATCATGTTAACTAAGACGGGCTATGAAGAAGCAGCGCGGCTTAGGACGCGAGCGCTCCAAAGCGCGATCTCGAGCAGCGCGAGCTTCTCGAGCATTGCGACGGACCTGAATGGTGTCATTCAGATCTTCAACGTCGGTGCCGAGCGGATGCTTGGCTACACAGCCGCCGAGGTCGTCAATAAGATCACCCCGGCAGACATGTCCGATCCGCAGGAAGTCATCGCGCACGCTAAAGCGCTGAGCGCGGAGCTCGGAATCCTGATCATGCCGGGTTTCGAGGCGCTGGGCTTCAAGGCATCGCGCGGCATCGAAGACATCTACGAGCTGACCTATGTCCGCAAGGACGGGACGCGATTTCCCGCGGTGGTGTCCGTCACGGCACTGCGCGACGCCCAGGCCGCCGTCATCGGCTATCTGCTGATCGGCACGGACAACACGGCGCGCAAGTTGGCCGAGGACGAGCAAATTATAGCGGCGGTGGCGGCCGCTGCGGAGCTCGCCGCGATTCACGGTGCGGTCTCCGAAGCCGCCATCATCGCCGTGACCGACGTGACCGGAAAGATCGAACACGTCAACGACAACTTCGTACGCATCTCCAAGTACTCGCGCGAGGAGCTAATCGGCCAGGACCACCGCTTGCTTAACTCCGGACTGCACACCAAGGAGTTTATCCGGGACCTATGGCGCACCATTGCAGATGGTAAGGTATGGCGCAATGACCTGCACAACCGCGCCAAAGACGGTTCCCTTTACTGGGTAGACACCACGATAGCTCCCGTGGTCGACGAGCACGGCAAGCCCGTCAAATACATCGCCGTACGCTTCGACATCACCGCTCGCAAGCAAGCCAAAGAGGCGTTGCTCAAGCCGGGCGCTCTGCAGAGCGCGATCTTCAATAGCGCGAATTTCTCGAGTATCGCCACGGACGCAAAGGGCGTCATCCAGATCTTCAACGTCGGCGCCGAGCGGATGCTCGGATATGCGGCTGCGGAGGTGATGAACAAGATCACGCCCGCCGACATTTCCGACCCGACGGAGCTTATCGCGCGCGCCAAAACGCTGAGCTCCGAACTCGGCACACCGATCACGCCGGGCTTTGACGCACTGGTGTTCAAGGCCTCGCGCGGGATCGAGGATATCTATGAGCTCACTTATATCCGTAAGGATGGCAGCCGCTTTCCCGCGTTGGTATCCGTCACAGCGCTGCGCGACGCACAGGACACGATCATAGGTTACTTGTTGATCGGCACAGACAACACCACACGCAAGCTCGCCGAAGCCGAGCAGAAGAAGCTCGACCAGCGCCTGCGTGACCAGCAGTTCTATACGCGCTCACTGATCGAATCGAACATCGACGCGCTGATGACCACCGACCCCTCCGGCATCATCACCGACGTCAACAAGCAGATGGAGGCGCTGACCGGCTGCACACGAGATGAACTGATCGGTGCACCGTTCAAAGGTTACTTCACCGATCCGGAACGCGCGGAAGCTGGGATCAAGCTCGTGCTCAGCGAAAAGAAGGTAACCGACTACGAGCTGACCGCGCGCGCCCGCGACGGGAAAAAGACCGTCGTATCCTACAATGCCACCACCTTTTACGACCGCGACCGCACGTTACAGGGAGTGTTTGCCGCGGCGCGCGACGTCACGGAGCGTAAGCGAGTCGAGCTAGAGCTCAAGCAGGCCAAGGCCGACGCCGAGAGCGCGAGCCGGACTAAGTCCGACTTCCTCGCGAGCATGAGTCATGAAATCCGAACACCGATGAATGCCATCATGGGGATCGCGGATCTGCTCGCCAAGACACCGCTTTCCGCCGAACAAAACAGGTATGTGCAAATCTTTCGCCGAGCCGGCGACAACCTGCTGAACCTGATCAATGACATTCTCGATCTCTCCAAAGTGGAATCCTCCCAGCTCGAGCTGGAAAGGACCGGATTCTCGTTGAGCGACCTGCTTGGAAAGGTGACCGAGATGGTCGTCACCCGAGCCGAGGAAAAAGGGCTCGCCCTCGTATTTGAAATTGCGTCCGATGTCCCCAACGAGCTGATTGGGGACCCGACGCGGCTGCAGCAAGTGCTGCTGAACCTGGTGGGGAACGCGATCAAATTCACCGAATCGGGTGAAGTATCCGTGCGCGTCACCTCGGCTGGGGACTCGTCCAGTCCGACCGGGTTGCGCTTTACCATCTCGGACACGGGCATCGGCATCGCCACCGCAAATCTAGGCCGGGTGTTTGAGCGATTCTCGCAAGCTGACTCTTCTACGACGCGTCGCTTCGGGGGCTCCGGGCTTGGCCTTACTATCTCGAAACGCTTGGTGGAGGCGATGGGCGGACGGATCTGGGTCGAAAGCATCCTCGCAAAAGGCAGTGTGTTCTCGTTGGTGGTTCCGTTTGAAATCTGGACTTCCGCCCCGCGGCGCGCGACGCTGCCGCCTGGCTCGGACCTAGCGCAGCCCCTGCCGCCGCTCCGTATCCTTTTGGCGGAGGACTCCCCTGACAACTGCACGATCGCGATGGCCTACCTCGAGGACACGCCCTACCAAGTTGAGATCGCAGAGACAGGGGCAATCGCCTGTGAAATGTTTGCAGCCGGACGCTACGACGTAGTGCTCATGGACCGGCAAATGCCCGTGATGGATGGCTTGACGGCAACGCGTAAGATCCGTGCTTGGGAACAGGCGAACGATCGAGCGCCTACGCCGATCATTGCGCTCACGGCCTCGGCGCTGAAGGGCGATCGAGAAAAGTGTATGGCGGCGGGCTGCACGGCGTTTCTGACAAAGCCCATTAAGCAGGAAGTCCTGCTGCGTGCGATCAAGGAGCGTTGGTTGGTCGGGCCGACCGCCCCGAAAGAGGAGATCAAGCGTAAGGCTCCGAGCCTGCTGCTTGCGCATCCGGCGATTGCTGCGCGAGTTCCCACGTATCTGCAGAACCGCCGGAAGGATGTGGTCAATTTGCGCCTAGCTTTGGCGCGGGGCGAGCTGGAGACGCTCAAGACCCTTGGGCACTCGATGCATGGCTCCGGCGCAAGCTTCGGATTCCACGGCTTAACGCGGATCGGGGCCGCGCTCGAGCAGCACGCTAGAGACGGCGACCTCGACGCATCCCGCACGTGCGTAGATGAATTGTCGACCTATCTGGATAGTGTTTCGCAGGCGCCCAACGAAGGCCTCGACTGCGGTGCCAGGCTCCTGCTTAGGCATCCGCCTTCCGAACCCCGCGACGGCACGATGCGCAGCGAGGACACGTCGACGTGCAGCATCGCGCGCACCATCGTGCTGATCGATGATGACGACGACACGCGCGAATTGTTTCGCGAGCTACTCGAGCAGCACGGACACCACGTCTACGAGGCGGGCAATGGGGTCGATGGACTTGCGCTCATCCTCGCTGAAAGTCCAGACGTCGCGATCGTAGACCTCAGCATGCCCGACATGGACGGCTACGAAGTAGCGCGGCAAGTGCGCGCGGCGGGCAGACACGCCACGTGGCTGGTGACGATGAGCGGATATGAAAGCGAAAGCGCGCGCTTGCAGGCGTTGTCAGCGGGCTTCAACACGCATATGACCAAACCCATGGACATGGGGTTGGTAGACCGAATGCTCAATGGGCTCGTTACACGGGCGGGCTAAGCTTAGTCACCACTACCGCGCCGCGCCGGCCTGGAAATGCGGCTACTCCGGTATAGGTCGAGGCATCGGGCGCACGGAGACCCGACGTGATCTCGGCGGTCTCCGTGGGCCACTCGGAGCAGCGCACAATCGACCAACCAACGCGCAATCCCGCGTCGAAAACACCAAGCGCACAGGCGAGGGGAGTGACCTGCGTGACTTCCGGTACAGACTCGACGATGCCGATATCGTTATCGCGCCCGATGTCGGTCGGATCCGTCGTCAACGGCGTCTGAGGTGGTGCTGACGAGATCGTCACATGCAACCGAGCCGATCTTACTGTTCAACACCACCCCCCGGTCGGCCTTCACATGCCCCATTCACCCACCTGCTCGCAGATGCGTGCTGGTCCACGCAAATCCCTGTTGAGTAGAAAAGTTTCAGCATCTTGGACTCTGCCAGCCATGCGCTGTCATTTGGCGTCACAAAGGCCGCATTGCTGGGAGATTTTGCGTTGACCGTGCGGGAGGAATGAGACGATGTTGATGTTCCCCCTTTACTGAGATCAGGAGGCCTGATGCATCCTTGGCCGCAGCGTCTCGCGCACAACCTTTTCCTTTCGCTGCTGGCGAGCTGCGCGCTTGGCGCGTGCTCTGGCCTCCTCGAATCGCCCCTCGGCAGCGCGGCTCCCTGTGACTATTGCGACCCCGATCCAGGTGGCGGTGGCGATGGCTCGCTAGCGGAAGAGCCGAGCGATCCCAATCGGCCCGTCGGGGTAGGCGAGCCTGACAGTCCCGATGGAGTCGGCTGGTCGACGCGCTTTCCCCGGCTCTCGAACGATCAATGGCAGCAAACGGTCAATGATCTTTTCTATCTGCCAACCCTGACTCAAGGGCTGACGCAGGAGCTTCCGCCGCTGTCAGGGAGCGAAGGATATTCAACGCAGGCTGCCGCCGAGCTGACGGTCGCGGGCGACGCCTGGGCGCGCTACCAAGCCGCCGCCGAAGAGGCGGTCACTAAGCTAATGGCTGATTCCGCCGCCCTAACCAAGCTTACTCCGGCCGGTACGTCCGGCGCGGGGGACGAGCGAGCCACGGCGTTTATCAAAAGCTTCGGTCGCCGAGCTTACCGTCGTCCACTGAGTGAGACAGAGGTCGCGGCGTATCTGAGCCTGTTCAAGCAAGGGCCCGAGCTCAGCGGCGACGTCGGCAGCGACAGCTTTCATGCGGGCATGCGCGTCGTCTTCGAAGCGATGCTGCAGTCGCCCCACTTTCTGTATCGCATCGAAGCCTCGGCCGTACCGGATGAAGATGGAGACCGTAAGGCCTGGTTATCTGGCGATGAGATCGCAACCCGCCTTGCCTATGCGCTGTGGGGCTCGATGCCGAGCGATGAGTTGTTTGCCGCGGTTGACGCGGGCGAGCTCAAGAGTGCAGAGGGCGTCGCAGGCTGGGCCCGCCGCATGTTGGCGGATAAGCGCGCGGCTTCGACCTTACTGTCGTTCCACGAGCAGACGTTCTCGGTCAAAAACTACGGCAGCCAAGACAAAGACGCTGCGCTCGGTGTCGACATGCTCGCGCTGACGCCGTACTTGCAAGACGAGGCGCGTCGCTTCGTCGAGCACGTGGTCGTTGACGGTAAGGGTGGCATCACCCAGCTGCTCACCGAGCCTGTCGCCTTTGTAAACGAACAGACCGCGCCGCTTTACGGCGTGTCGGGCATTACCGGCGATGCGCTACAGAAAGTGGACCTCGACCCCAAGCAGCGGGCGGGTCTATTGACGCAAGTGGGCTTCTTGAGCAAGAACGCAACGCGCAAGACCTCCGATCCAGTTCATCGCGGGCTCTTCGTGGTGCGGCAAATCCTGTGCGACGAACCCGATCCACCACCGATGATGTTCGAGCTGCCTACATCGGAGCCGGGGCTGTCGACCCGTGAGGTGTACGAAAAGGCCACCGCCTGCGGCGTGGGCTGCCACGATACGCTGATCAATCCGCCCGGATTTGCTTTCGAGACCTTCGACACGCTCGGCCGCGTTCAAACCGAAGACGCGGGCAAACCGATCAACGCCAAGGCCGAGATGACGATTCGCGAGGGGTATACCTCTGCTGCGAAAAAGGCTAACCCCACCACCACCATCGCGTTCGACGGGCCCGTGGATCTGCTCAATAAGCTGGCTGATTTGCCGCGCGTCCATGAGTGTTATGCACGCAACTGGGGGGCCTACGTACTGGCCCGTGAGGTTGACCCGATCGAGCGGGGTGCCTTTCGCGTCCTACGAGACAGCTCGCTCGATAGAAGTGCTACCCGCGATTTACTTGTAGAGCTCGTGAAGCTCGATACCTTCCGCGCTCGCGTATCGGAGTAAGGCAGTATGACAAATCAACGACGTGGAATCGTGAAGTTAGGTCGACGCCTGTTCCTGCAAGGGGCAGCGGGGGTCGTAGTCGGCTTACCTTTGCTCGAAAGTTTCATGCCGCGCCGGGTTAAGGGCGAAGACACGATCTTCCGTTACGCCCTGTTCGTGCGCCAGGGAAACGGCTGCCAGCAGGGCCTGGGCATGGACGAGCCCGATCGCTTCTGGCCTACCAAGCTTGGCGCCCTGACTAGCGCAGGCATGCAGGCCGATGGCGACCAGGCCGTCAATGTGCTTGCCGATTTCGCGGCCAAGTTATTGCTGGTGCGTGGCTGCGAGATGAAGTCCTTGCAGGATGCCGGTTGCGGTCACTCCTCTGGTGGTCTGCTGTGTCTGACGGCATCGAAGGCCAACGGTAAGCATATCGAAGATAGTCTCGCTACCAGTGAGTCGATTGATAACCGCATCGTACGAGAGCTACAGGGCGGTACCTTTGAGCCTTTGACCCTGCGCGTTGGTAAGCGCAGCGGATACCTCGACGACGTCTTGTCGTACCGTGCCGCAGGCGACCGGCGCGTGGCGGAGTCAAACCCGCTCAATGCCTACAAGGCCCTGTTTGGCGTGCCGACCGCGCCGAGCGAAGAAGAGCGCCAGACCAAACGCAGAAAGAGCGTCAACGACCTGGTGCGCAACGAGATGAACGCGCTGCTCGGTAACAAACGGCTTTCTACCAACGATCGCTATCGTATCGAGCAACACCAGCAAGCGATAGCCGACCTCGAAGTCAACATGAGCTGCGACCTGCCAGCGGAGCTCTATAACGACCTGTCAGGCGTCACGACTGCCCAATCCGAGTCCGACGCCAACGTCGTCCAGATAGCGAAGCTGCAGGCGCGCGTAATGGCCTTGGCCGTGGCCTGCGGGCAGAGGCGCGCAGGAACCTTACAGATCGGAAACGGCAACGACGGCTCGCAGTACACGATCGGCAACGAGAAGCTTGAGAGCTTCCATCATATCTCGCACCGGGTCAATTCCGACGGTGCTGAGGGCACAGCGATCGAGGGCGCGGACATCAAGCACCATAAGATCGATAAGTTGTTTGCGAGCATGTACAAGGAGCTACTGATCGCGCTCGATGGCTTCACGACGCCGACGGGAACCTTACTCGACGAGGGTGTATCGGTGTGGCTGAACGATCTGTCCAACGGACCACCCCACAGCACGCGCAACATGCCCTACGTCTGTGCGGGCAGTTGCGGTGGCGTGCTGAAGACGGGTGTCTATGTGGACGCTGCGGACGTCGCGAACAACAAGTACGTGACGCACAACAAGTTCTTGAACACCCTGGCAGCCGCCGTGGGCTGCAAGAACGCGGCAGGCGAGCCCCTGGACGACTTTGGCGACTCGACCCTGGCCAAGGGGCGGGTGCCTCAGATGTTGATCTGAGTCAGGGCGTAGCTTAGTACAGGTCCCCAGAAGTAGGTGATCACTAGGGCTGCCAGGACGTTTTCTCCACGTGGGCGTGAGCGTTGTCCTGGTCGTGAGCCTTGACGGCGACGGCGACGGCGACGGGAGCAACTTCGGTCGGCCTTGGCCGA
>JBBSJC010000203.1:0-12866 GCA_038257655.1 Polyangiales bacterium
AGCTGCTCTGCTGCTTGAGACAAAGGACGACACCCCATGGCAATCACCGTTCGCATTCCTACTCCGCTTCGCTCCCTCACCGGAGGCGCTGACGAGGTGCCGATCGAAGGCGCCACGGTCGGCGAGATCATCGAAAACCTGGAGAAGAAGTACCCAGGCATCAAGGATCGTTTGTGTGACGAAAAAGGTGTGCGTCGCTTCGTGAATATCTATGCCAACGAAGAAGACATTCGCTTTCTCGATAACCTCAAGACAACGTTGAAAGAGGGCGATTCCCTCAGCATCGTGCCCGCGATAGCGGGCGGTCGCTAAGACTGTATGGCGCTCAGCTCTCGCGATCGCGTGTTGTACGCGCGGCACCTCCTGCTGGCCGAGATCGGCAGCACGGGGCAGGAGCAGTTGTGCGCTACACAGGTCGAAGTACCTGCTCACGCCGACCCTGAAACCGTGGCCGTCGCATTGGACTACCTGGCGCGCGCAGGCGTAACAGTAAGATCTGACGCAGGCTCACCGGGCTTGCACGAGCATCATATCGCTGGCACGGACGTACTCGTGCCGCCCGAACCGAGCTTACGGTTGGTCGCACTACCTGTTGCAGATGCGTCCGCTGTCGACGCGCTAGCCGGCGCGCCTGAGCTTCGGCATGCGGCGGAAGCCCTGCTAGGCGCGTTTGTTGCGACAGAAATGATCAAGCGAGTGACCGGGTGCGGCACCCCGGCAACCTTCCCTGCGCAGCTTAGTTTTTTATCGGAGGACGCGTGAATCGCTCAAGACGCATCGACTCGATCGTGGAGGCCGTCGGCAATACGCCGCTCGTGCGCCTGCGTAACATCGAGCGGGACACTCCCGGCGTAAAGATCTATCTAAAGCTCGAGTACACCAATCCCGGCGGTTCGGTGAAGGATCGGCCTGCCCTGCAGATGATGACGGATGCGATTGCTGACGGTCGTCTGACCAAAGACAAAACGCTTGTGGATGCCACGAGTGGCAACACGGGCGTGGCGTACTCGCTGTTCGGCGCGTGTCTTGGCTACAAGGTTGCGCTGGTCATGCCGTCCAACGTGTCTCAGGCGCGCAAGCACATCACCAAAGCTTACGGTACGGAGCTCATCTACAGCGATCCGATGGAAGGCTCAGATGGTGCGATTCGCCATGTGCGCAAGCTGGTCGAGGAGAATCCGGACAAATACTTTTACTCCGACCAGTATTCGAATCCGAGCAATCCGCGCGCTCACTATCTGGGCACGGGCCGCGAAATACTCGAGCAGATGGGCGACGAAATCACCCACTTCGTGGCTGGCCTCGGCACGAGCGGCACGATGATGGGCACGACGCGCAGGTTGCGCGAGCACTCACGCAAGATCACCTGCATCGCCGCCGAGCCCGCAGAAGCACTGCACGGGCTCGAGGGCTTGAAGCACATGGAAAGCTCGATCATACCGCCTATTTACGACCCCAAACTTCCCGACGAAATCTTACCCGTGCCGACCGAGGGTGGCTGGGATATGGCCGACCGACTCGCGCAGGCAGAGGGCATGCACGTTGGGCACTCGACAGGTGCGAACGTATGGGCAGCCACGCAGATAGCCAAGCGCATCAAGCAAGGTTGCGTGGTGACCATCGCCTGCGACCGCGGGGACCGATACTTCGCCCCGATGCGTTGGGAGAAGCACTATGACTGGTGAACGCTCATGGATTGCCGGCGATCTGCTGATCGCGCGCGACGTGCTCGCCGAGATCGACGCGCATGCTCTTGCCTGTTATCCGAGCGAGTGCTGCGGCTTTGCCAGCGGCCCTGCCAGCGACGCGCGCAAAGTCGATGCGGCGCAGCGCGAAGAGAACGAAGCGGACAAGTATCACAAGCTTGATCCGGAGACGTTCCCGCGTACTTCGACCACCTACTTTAAAATCAACGAGCTGCGGGCAGCCAAGGCCTTCGACGCGGGCGAGAAGAATGGCAAGCCTATCAAGGTGATCTACCACTCGCACTGCGACGCGGGCGCGTATTTCTCGAAGGAAGATGCGGACACCTTTGCCTCGGATCAGCAACTGATGTGGCCCTGCGCATTCATCGTGGTGAGTGTGCAAAACGGTAAGCTAGTTGATCGCAAACTCTGGGTGCACACGCCTTCCACCAACGACTTCCACGAGTCCAATCTGACGGTCGTGTGAGTGAACCGATGAGTGATATCGAAGAGCTGAGTTGCGATCTCTTGATCATCGGCGGTGGCGCCGCGGGTTGTATGGCTGCGCTCGAAGCCCGCGAGAAGGCGCCAGATCTCGATGTGTTGATGGTCGAAAAAGGTCACATCTATCGCAGCGGCTGTCTTGCCGCCGGGATCAGTGCGCTCAATGCCTATCTGACCCAGGGCGAAACGGCCGAGTCGTTCTTACGTTACACGCTGCGCGATACCCACGGCATCGTACGCGACGACCTCGTGCTCAGCATGGCCCACGAGCTCAACGAACAAGTGGGGCGCGTCGAGAAGCTCGGTTTACCGATCCCGCGCGACGAAAACGGACAGCCGCTCAAGCGCGGCCGCGCCTCGATCAAGATCTTGGGTGAGCGCATCAAGCCGATTTTGGGCAAGGCGGCAGAAGCCTCAGGTGCACGCATCATCAATCGCGTGAACATCACGGGCCTTGCGACGCACCGCGGACGCGTGGTCGGCGCATTCGGTTTCAACGTGCGCACTGGCCAGTTCGTCGCAATTCGCGCCAAGGCCACCTTGGTTTGCACGGGCGGGACCGCAGGTTTGTATCGACCGAACAACCCGGGCCTGGCCTCGCACCGCATGTGGTACTCGCCGTTCAACACCGGCGCGGGCTTATCCATGGGCATCCGTGCGGGCGCGGAGATGACGAGCTTTGAATTTCGCTTCATCCCGCTGCGCATCAAGGATGCCGTGGCGCCAACTGGCGAGATCGCGCAATGGCTCGGCGCCAAGCAGATCAACGCGCGCGGCGAAGCGTACCTCGACAAGTATTACGCCCACCTCGGTGGCAGTCGCATGACGACCCAGGATCGGCTGTACGCGACCTTGCAAGAGAAGCTCGCAGGACGCGGTCCCTGTTACCTCGACATCAGCAACGTGGATGCGCGCAGGCTCGAGGGCACGACGCGCGCCTATCTCTCAATGGCACCACCTGCTGCGATGCTGCTGCAGGACGAGGCTTACTACGGTCGCGGTGGCGGCAAAATGGCGCCCGTGGAGATAAGTGGCGGGGAGCCGCACGTGGTCGGCGGCCATGGTCTTTCAGGCTTTTGGATCGACGTAGAGCGTAAGACCACCTTACCGGGCCTGTGGGCTGCGGGCGATGTTGCGGGAGGCTCGCCCAAAAAGTATGCGCCCGGTGCTTGGGCTGAGGCCGTGCTCGCGGTGCGCAGCATGATCGTCGAAGCCAAAGCGCGAAAACATGTCGAGCTTGACGAAGAGCAAGTACTCGCCGAACGCGATCGCGTGTTTGCGCCGTTTGAAGACAAGCCAGGTACGCCGCCGCGCGAGCTTGAAGAACGACTACAGAAAGTGATGGACGAGTACGCTGGCGGGATAAGTCAAATGTACGGCTACTCCGAGGGCGAGCTCAAGATCGCGGAGCTTCATCTCAAGCGTTTGGAGCAGGAGTTCAATGCGATCAGCGCATCGAGCCTGCACGAGCTGTTGCACGCCCATGAGTTGATGGATCGCGTGACAGTCGCGCAGACCTTGGTCGCGCACATGCTTCATCGCCAAGAGACGCGATGGCACTGCTACCAGGAGCGCCTGGACTATCCGGAGCGCAATGACGAGCGCTGGACCGTATTTGTCAACTCAGTACGCAAAGGCGAAGAGATCACGATGGTGGAGCGACCGGTGCTGCGTGCAGAGATCGAGGTCGTGCTTCCGCCGCTAGCAGACGGTGCCGTCATTCGGCACAGCGCAGGAGAGTAGCCATGGGTGTGTTTGTCGATGAGAACGTGTGCAATGGCTGCGGCATCGCCGTGGAGCCCATGTGCGTTCGCGACTGTCCCGGCGATCTCATGATCCTGAAAGAGAATCGAAAGGCTGTGATTCGCGACAACCGCGACTGCTGGGATTGCGCGGCCTGCGTGAAGGTGTGCCCGACCCAGGCGATCGCGATGCAGCTTCCAAGCTCGGTCATCGTGCGCGGCGTGCGCCTCAAGGGACGCGCGATCAAACACAAGACCACGTGGAAGATGAAGCTACGCGACGGGACGGAACGAAGTTACGAGACGCCTGCCACGGGAAGCGCCCCGTTCAATCCATCGCTCTAGAGCTCGCAACAGCGTGCGCGTAAACCGCCTGAGTGCTCGGTGCTCTAGCAGGCGACTATGCACGCGACTCGCGGGCCTGACGCTGGGCTTCTTGAAACAGAAGCCGGCCAGGCCGCGAATCTCAGCCTTCTGCTTTGGCAGCAGCAGCGGCGGCGGCAGCGATACCCGCCGTGGAACCTGCTGCGGCCTTGCCGGCAGATTCTTTGATGCGGGCGCGCGTGCTCTCGCGCAGGCGGGCCTTCTTGCCCTCGAGGCCGCGCATGTAGTACAGGCGCGACTGGCGGACGCGACCACGGAAGCCGATTTCGACCTTCTCGACGCGTGGTGAGTGCACGGGAAAGATGCGCTCCACGCCGACGCCGTAGGACGTCTTGCGCACGCAGAAAGTGGCGCCGGCGCCACCGCGGCTCTTGCGGATGACCGTACCCTGGAAGATCTGGATACGGTCCTTCTCGCCTTCGCTGATGCGGTAGTGGACCTTGATGGTATCTCCAACGCGAAAGTCAGGGAGCTCGCGGCTCTGAGCCTGCTCGATGGCGCGGATCTGCGGAATGGTGCTAGCCATGACTTCAAATCTCCGAAGCGGGGCCGGTATTTGGCATGCGAGGGCGCATAGGTCAATACGCGGCGAAAACTGGGGTCCTCATGCACCTGCATCGCCGAACAGGCGATCCAGAATGATGGCGCAGGCTGCGCGCACGGACAGGTGATTGTAGGTGCCAGGGCGGATGGGGGGCAAGGCCAACTCGGCTTGCTCAAGCACTGTGGCTTCAAGGCCGTGACCTGTGCCAAGCAGAATGAGCCATGGGGTGTCCCCTTCGCTCATCGCTTTTTGCACCTGATGACAGGGCGTGGCGCTCGCGCCACTGGGCAAACGGGCCGCCGTGACCACCACGCGCGGAGGCTTGCCGTGAGCCGCTTCGATCGCTTGCTTGGCATCCTCAATCGACGCGATGGTTTGGCAGAGGGACAGTGCTTCAGCGCGCTGGGGCACGCGCTTTTTGCCGCTGCCTCGCACCCAGTGCTCAAGGATGGCCCCCACGAGCTCGCGTTGCGCCTCGATCGGTGTGATCACGAAGTAGCCAGCAAGGCCGTAGGTGCGACTGGCCCGGGCGATGTCGTGGACGTCCAGGTTCGTGACCGCCGTGGTGACGACCTTACCATCGCGATCGCGCACGGGGTAATGCACAAGGCCGACGTAGACGGGCGCGCGCGCTCGTCCGGCCTCGGCCTCGATCTCGCGCAGCATGCCTCGTGCGTTTTCGTCGAGCGAAAGCTGAGCAAACAGATCCGGACGCCGGGCACGCGTGCGCGCGAGCGAGAGCTTACGGCGATAGCGTTCGACCGCGGCGTGATCGCCAGACAGTAAGATATCAGGCACGATTTTGCCGCGAAACTCAGGTGGACGCGTGTACTGCGGATACTCGAGCGTGCCTTGTGCGTGGCTCTCATCGCGAACGGAGTCTTCGTTGCCGAGCACACCGGGCAAAAGTCGCGCGGTCGCTTCGATCACGGCCATGGCGGCGACCTCACCCCCTGTCATCACGAAATCGCCGAGCGAAATCTCTTCGTCCATTTCTTCGCGCACGCGTTCGTCGACGCCTTCGTAGCGACCGCACACGAGCGCGATGCCCGGTAAAGTCGAGAGACGACGGGCGGTGGCCTGATTGAAGGGCTTGCCCTGGGGCGTGAGCAGAATGCGATGCAGGCGTCCCGCAGTTTCCCGCGATTCGATGGCGTCGAGGATAGGCCCAGGCATCATCACCATGCCGCTGCCGCCACCGTAAGGTGCATCATCGACACTCTTGTGCTTGTTCTTCGCGAAATCGCGCGGGCTTGTGCACGTAATCTGCACGACCCCGCTTTCATGGGCTTTACCGACGAGCCCCTTAGCCAAGAACGAGGCGAAGAGCTCTGGAAAGAGCGTGACCACCTCGAAGCGCATCAGGGCTTGCCCTTTTCGGTGCGCAGAAGCTCGAGCTCGTCGAGATGCATGACGCGAATCACGCGGGTCTCGAAGTCGACGCTCGAAAAATAACGCTCGAGGTGCGGCACTTCCCAGATCGCTTCGGCCGAAACGACCTTCAGACACACGACACTCGGGTACTCGATCACTTCCTCGACCACGCCGACTGAGGTGCCCGCTTCGTCCTGCACGTCGAGGCCGACCAGGTCCATCAGATAGTGTTCGCCTTCATCCGGCTCAGGCAGCTCCGCACGCGTGATGCAGATCGTTGAGCCGCGCAGGGCCTCCGCCGCGGTGCGACCGACAACGCCCTCGAGTGAGCACAAGATTTGGCCTGAATGCTCACGGGCCGCGAGCACCTGCATCGGCCTTTGCGTGCCGTCGGGCGATCGCACAATCACTTGCTTGAGCTCGTACAAGAGCGCGCTATCCGGATTGAACGGTTTCAGCAGCAACATGCCGCCTAGGCCGTGCGCTCGGATGATGGCGGCAAGCTCGACGAGCTCGTCTGCCGGACGAGGCGTTGCCATAGTGCCCTCCCGGGCGCTGGATGAAAAGTCGCCCTGCGGGCGTTCAAAAAAAATCGGCCTGGGGGCGCTGACTACTCGAGGATTTCGAGCACGGCGCGACGTTGACGACGTGCTGATGCCGCCGCCAAAAGCGTGCGGATTGCGCGTGCCGTACGACCTTCGCGACCGATTACTTTGCCGAGATCACTCTTGGCGACCGTCAGCTCAACGACGATTGTGTTGTCGCCATCGATCGCTTCGACTTCGACGGCGTCCGGGTCATCGACCAACGAGCGGGCGATGTACTCGATGAGCTCTTCGATCTGCTCCATATCAGGCGCTGGCGACCTTCTTCTTGGCGCGCAGGATGTGACTCACGCGATCGGAGACCTGTGCTCCAACGCTGAGCCAGTAGTCCACGCGCGCTTGCTCGATGAAGGCGTCCGTGTCGGGCTTGGAGGGGTCGTACGTGCCCACCTGCTCAATGAAACGGCCGTCGCGGGCCTCGGCGTTATCGGTCGCAACGACGTGGTAAAAGGGGCGCTGCTTGGTGCCACGGCGGGCCAGACGAAGGATGACCATGCTGCTCTCTCGGAAAAAGGGGCCTGGATTGAGGCCCGAACGGGTGCGAGGCTCGGACGAAGTGCGTGAAGCAAGGCTCGAACGAGGTGCGGGAAGCTAGCCGCTGGCCCCGGTCGCGTCAAGGGAGGCGGGTGGTTGTGTCCGGGGGCTCGGGCGCCTTCGCGGACGTAAACCAAGGCGCGATGCGCTCGCGATAGGCCGACCGGGGGTAGCGCGCAATGGAGGCTTCTCAGCGTGCGAGCAGAGCGTGCGAGCAGAGCCTGCGAGCAGAGCCTGCGGGTAAGCCTCCGCAAAAAGCCCATTAGGGCCGCTCGAGTCGTGTCGCTGGCGTAATCTCGCGGCCAACCTCCAGCCACGCGGCAAGCGCTGGGCTCGGCTGGGCTTCGGCGCGGTAGAGCAGATGCACGGTGCGCCGCGCGAACTCTTTGCCGAAGCGTCGTTCGACGAGCTCGGGATCACCTTGCGGCACCGAGCCCTCGGGCAGAATCGTTACCCCCACGCCAGCACGCACCAGCGCACATAAGCCGCTGATCGAGGCTAAACGACAGCGTATGCGAGGTGTGAAGCCGGCACGTGCGCAGATGTCTTCGATCGCGATCGCCGCGAAGGTGCCGCTTGGGACGAGCACGAACGATTCGTTCGCAAGCGCCGATAACGAAAGCGTTCGACGCCGCGCGTGGGCGGAGTCACCGCGCATGACGGCGACCAACTCTTGCTCGCCGCAGCGCAAGCGCTTGAGACCGGATTCGCTGCTCGCGGCCACGACAAGCGCTGCATCGAGCTTTCCTTCGCGCACAAGGTCGGCCGCGGACTCCGAAGTCACGAGCGGTAGATCGAGCACGATGGCGCTGTGCTGTTCGGAAAAACGCGACACCCATCGCGGCAGCAGCGTTCCCGCGAGCGACTGAATCGTGCCTACGCGTAAGGCCCCTGCGTGCAGCCCCTTGAGCAGCGCTGCGTCTTGCGTGAGCGCCTCCAGCTCGCCCATGGCCCGCCCTCCCCGTTCGAGCGCGCGTCTCCCCAGTTCCGTTGGGACTACGCCTGAGCGACGATTCGGCAGCCTGCGCCAGATGGATCCACCTAGCTGCGTTTCGAGGCGTGCAATGGCATGGGTCAGCGTGGGCTGCGATACGTGGAGCGCCTCGGAAGCTCGCGTGAGAGACGCATGTTCGACTACCGCTGCGAAGTAGCGCAGGTCGCGCAGGTCGACGGGCATGCATTCATGATTGCAGTGAATGAAGCAGACGAAAAGGATTCATTGGATCGATAGCGAGCAAGCAGATAGCTTTGAATCGTCAGCGCGCAGGAGGATGAGGCGATGGGAAAGAGCTTGTTTGAGAAGGTTTGGGAAGCGCACACGGTGCGAGCTTTGCCAGACGGAAGGTCGCAGCTCTTTGTGGGGCTGCACCTCATCCACGAGGTCACCACGCCCCAAGCCTTCGGCATGATGCGCGACCTCGGGCTGAAGGTGGCCTACCCCGAGCGCACGTTTGCAACGGTCGATCACATCATCCCCACGGACACGCGGTTGCGTCCGTTTCGCGATACGTTGGCCGAGCAGATGACGGTGGCTCTCGCGAATAGCTGCAAGCAGTTCGGCATTCAGTACTTCGATGAAAACAGCGGTAAACAGGGCATCGTGCACGTGGTCGGCCCCGAGCTCGGCTTGACGCAGCCGGGCATGACGATCTGTTGCGGTGATTCGCACACCTCGACCCATGGCGCGTTAGGCGCGGTCGCTTTTGGCATCGGTACAAGCCAGGTGCGCGATGTGTTGTCGACGCAAACGTTAGCGATGGCGCAGCTCAAGGTGCGACGCATTCAAGTCGATGGCGCCTTGGGGCCGGGCGTGTACGCAAAAGACGTGATCTTGCACATTATTCGCAAGCTCGGCGTCAACGGCGGCACGGGCTACGCGTATGAGTACGGAGGCAGCACCGTTGCGAACATGACGATGGAAGAGCGTATGACGCTCTGCAACATGTCGATCGAAGGCGGCGCACGTGTGGGTTACGTCAATCCTGACGAGACGACGTTTGCCTATCTCAAGGGGCGGCCGTACGCCCCTAAAGATCAAGACTGGACGCGCGCCATCGCATACTGGAAGTCGCTCGTATCAGACGCGGACGCGGTGTACGACGATGTGGTGCGCTTTGCAGCCGGTGATATCGCGCCAAGTCTGACCTGGGGCGTCAACCCGGGGCAGGTGATCACGATCGACGAACGTTTGCCTTCGCCCGCTGGGCTGCCGGCTGCAGAAGGCACGGCGATCAAAGACGCGCTCAGTTATATGCAGCTGCGTGCGGGCGAGCCGATTGCGGGCACGAAGGTGGACGTGACCTTCATTGGCAGCTGCACAAATAGTCGCATTTCTGATTTGCGCGAAGTTGCCAAGCACGTGAAGGGCAAGCGCGTTGCAGCCCACGTCAAAGCGCTGGTGGTACCCGGATCGCAACTGGTCCAGAAGCAGGCCGAAGCCGAGGGCTTGCATGAAGTGTTCAAGGCCGCGGGCTTTGAATGGCGCGAGGCCGGCTGCTCGATGTGCTTGGGCATGAACCCGGACAAATTAGTGGGAGACCAGCTCTGTGCCTCCTCGTCCAATCGCAATTTCAAGGGCAGAATGGGGAGTCCGACGGGGCGGACGATCTTGATGAGCCCAGTGATGGTGGCGGCGGCCGCGATCACCGGTGAGCTGAGTGACGCTCGCCAAGTCTTTCAGATCGGGGGGAACTGATCATGGCACTTGAACAGATCAAGAATGTGAGCGGCGGCGGTGTGTTGGTGGCGGGTGATGACATCGACACCGACCAAATCATTCCGGCGCGCTTTCTGTTGTGCGTGACCTTCGATGCCTTGGGGGGGCAGCTCTTTTACGATGCGCGGTTTGAGCAGGATGGTTCACCGAAGCAGCACGGATTGAACGATCCCCGCTTTACCGGCGCGAAGATTCTCCTCAGCGGCAAAAACTTCGGTTGTGGCAGCTCACGGGAGCACGCTCCGCAGGCGATTCACAAAGCGGGCTTTCGGGCGGTGGTGGCGGAGAGTTTTGCGGAGATTTTCTTCGGCAACAGCACCACGCTGGGCATTCCCTGCGTGAACCTGAAGCAGGCAGAGATTGCGGAAATCAGCGCTGCCATGGACGAGGATCCCAAGACCGAGATCACGGTCGACATCGAACATCTTCAAGTGCGCGCGGCTGGCAAAACCTACGCATGCGAGATCAAGCCCAGCGCCCAAGACGCCCTCCTGCGCGGCGAGTGGGATCCGATAGCGCAGCTGCTCGAGGGCTTGCCGCAGGTTGAGGCTGTGAAGCAGCGCTTGCCCTACACGAGCTGGTAACGCCTACAGCCGAGCTGTTCGGCGCCACCAACCCGCCGCCCCCAGCAGGGCAGCCTGAGAACGCGACACGTAGCCAGCCGAGCATCTACACTGGACGTGCTCCATGCCTCACCTGATATCCCGCAAGAAGCTGATCTATTCCGTTCGCCCAGCTTTCGCAGAGTACCTCGCCCAGTACGATCGCAGCGTCAAACTACCCGTTCGTTACGACGACCTGATGCGCTACGAGCAGGCGTTGCCGCTCTACGACAAGGCTGGCCGCGACACGCTTTGGGTCAGCGTTCTGTATTCCGCGCACGACCAGCTCGAGGTGCGCGAGGGCTTGATGCAGATCTACGCGCAGATGAAGGCCGGCGGCGAGATGGAAGCCATGGACCATCTGATTGTCGATCGCGTCGACCTGTGCACGTACGGCAATACCCAGCCCTTTCGCATACGTATCGTCAATACGCTCAACGACAACTTCGACTACTTCTACATCAAGCGTGCAGATGCATCACGACTGTACGGGCTTGAGCTTGAACATATGCTCTCACCCAACGTGCTGAGCTTTCTTTACGATCGCGACACGCTGGTCGAGGAACATATCGCCGGCATCCCCGGCAACATGTTCATCCGCAGCTACTTGAGCGACCGACATCTCGACGAAGTGCGCTTGGCGAAGGAGTTCGTGAAGTTCAACGAACGCTGTTTCGTGCGCCTTTTGGGCGACATGCATTCGGCAAATTTCGTCATCGACATCACGCCCGACTTCGAGGAGACATCCTATCGCATCCGCGCGATCGATTTCGATCAGCAGAGTTACGAGAGCAAGCGTCAGGTCTACATGCCGCAGTACTTCAAGCAGAACAATCCAATCATCTTTTTGGGCGTCAAATGTATGTCGCGCGAGACGGTGCGGCAGTACCAGATCGAAGAGCGGTCGCTGATTCGCAGGCGCGTGAAATCCTCAGGCGGCAGGCTCGAAGATCTGCTCAGCATCATGGCGGCCGATGAGATCGCCCCGCGTAAGCACGTGGAGCAACTCGGTGCAGAGCTGTCTGAGCACTATGGCTTTAGCGGCTTTTCGCGCTGCACCAGCATGGGCGAGCTCGTCATCGAGCACCTGTCCGCGCTCGAGCGCCCCCACGCCAGCGTTTAGGGTCGCACGCGCGTTGCGGGCGCGGGTCTCCGTGAACGGCGCGCACGGAAAGCGCGGCGTATGCTTAGGGCCCTATGGCGGTTCTTCATGGTGACAACCCGACCCATGCGTTGGTGATGGTGGGCCTGCCGGCGCGGGGCAAGACCTACGTGGCGCGCAAAATCCTGCGTTACCTCAACTGGCTCGGACATCCGACGCGGCTGTTTAACGTGGGTAACTACCGACGCGAGCACTTCGGCAGCCAGCAGATGAACCCATTTTTCGATCCCGACAACGACGAGGGCGTACGTCAGCGCACGGGCATGGCGTTGATGGCCTTGGACGACATGGTCCACTGGTTTGCCACGGGCGGCGAAGTCGGCATTTACGATGCCACCAACACAACGCGCGAACGAAGGCGTCTGATCTTGGAACGATGCCGAGCCCAGGGCGTACGCGTGATCTTTATCGAGTCGATCTGCGATGAGGCCACGGTCGAGGCGAACGTACGCGCAACGAAGCTCGACTCGCCCGACTATGTTGGCGTCGACCCGGATCTGGCGGTCCAAGATTTCCGTGCGCGGATCGAACACTACGCGCGCGTCTACCAACCCGTTGATGATGCCGAGGGCAGCTACATCAAGCTTATCGACGTCGGCCGACAGGTGATCGTAAATCGCATCAACGGCCACTTACCGTCACGACTCGTGTCGTTCCTCGTGAACTTGCATACGGTGCCGCGCCCGATCTGGCTCACGCGCCACGGGCAGGCTGAATTCAACGTGCAGGAACGGATCGGCGGCAATACGAGCTTGAGTCCCCTGGGCAAACAGTACGGTGCGGCGCTCAAGCAGTTCTATCGCGAACGCATCGCACCCCACGGGCGGGTGGAAGTGTGGACGAGCACCCTGGCGCGCACGCTCGAAACGGCCGAGATCGTCGGCACGCAGGGCCTTTCCTGGTATGCGCTCAACGAGATCGAGGCCGGAGCGTGCGACGGGATGACGTACGGCGAAATCAAGCAGCACTTCCCCGAGCAGTACCAGGCGCGCAATCGCGACAAGCTCGACTATC
>JBBSJC010000204.1:0-12866 GCA_038257655.1 Polyangiales bacterium
CCAAGTCCGCCATCGTCGCCCGACCCGACGGGGTCCACGGTCTCAACCTGGTCGTTTTGGTCGTCGTCACCAGCGCAGCCAGCAAGACCGCCGCTCACCGAGCTCAAAAGCACCAAGAACGCCGCGTGCGCTAAGCGTGCGCCACTGTTCAAGATCATGTCTTTCATTGCATCTCCCAATGGCGGCCCCCCACCATTTAGTAAGGTCGAATGCTCCATGCCGTAGGCCAGCGGTTGCCGAGTACTAAGCAGAAGCGGCTGGACCATATCCGCTTTGCGCCTCTGTAGGCAACGTTGATCGTATGTGCGCGGCCGTGGCCGCTCCGAAGTGACCACACACCCCGAGACCTCGCCGACTCCAGTCCTACCCAGACGGTGCTGTCCCCGTGCCTTCCAGTTGGGGAGGTCGCCTTACGGGTCCGCGGCCCACTGACCTGACGATCGAACGAGACTCAGGTCGGGTGCACTTTTCCTGAGCGGATCGCACGCGGAGCGCGGTTGCCTGGTAGTGACAGGCCTCGACGTCGAAACCGAGCCCGGAGAACGTACGGTGGTCGACGTGGTGGGCGACGAAAAAGTTCGGTTCGACGGCGGGGAGCGTTGGACGCTCGGCTTCGGCTCGCACCGTATGGCGCACCGTGCGTTCGCAGACGCGAGACCGTCGGGGGCTTCCCACCGGGGTCCCCGCGGCCCCCGGAGCTACCGCAGGAGAAATGAGGAGCGTTTCGGCCTCGCGGCGGTTTGTTTGGCAGGTGCCTCCTCAGGCACCTATCACGAGGGGGGCAAGCAGAATGGTGGCACGTCGTCTGTCATGGAGAAATCGATGCACGTCCAAGCGCTCGGGCAGGACAGCGGATCTTCCTTGTCGCAATCCTTGAGCGTGCAGAAAGGCGGGACGTTGAACTGGGGTGGAGGGATAGAACAAAAATTGGTTGGGCGGGCGCAGTCAGCATCTTTCGTGCACGCGGCGCCGAACATGCCCTGAGGTCCTGCATCCGTACCGGCGTCTTGTTCCGGCTTGTCGGAGCTGCCGGCGTCGGTCGCGGGCGCGGCCAGCGCGATGCATACGTGATTGCGTAGCTCCTGACCGGGGTCGCAGGCGTCCTTGGCGCAGCCGGAGACACCGGCGCTGAGGAGCCATAGCGAAAGCCAAGCTATACGGCCTCCCGCTTGATGTAGGCGGCTTTTCATGGCGGAATCACCGCTCCGTTCCTGATGCGGGCAACCACTTTCACGTTCTCATCGACGAAGGAAGCGGGCACATAGGCGATAGCTCCCGGCATCGCCGCGACCACTCGGCGCACCAGCTGCGGATCGGACAGCTGACGTGGTGGCATGCCTCGGCCGCGTACGCGCTGATCCACCCAGAAGCGGCCTACAGCGTCAGGTAATAGGCGCAGGACCATGCGGTCGAACGCGACCCGGGTGGGTGAATGAGGTGGAAGATTGAACGGTGTGATCCGGCTACTGCCACTCCAATGGGCTCGTGAAGTAGTGAAGATGGTCTCCAGCTCATACACGTCCAAGGTCTTCACAGCGTTACTGGGGTGGACAATGACAACGAGCTCCTCGGCCGCAAGCGCGCTGACCGGAAGCGCTCTGGACAAGACCAGACCCGTCGCGGAAGCCAGCAGCGTGCGTCTAGATATTCGCACTAGAATGCCACGACCAGTCGTGCGACCGCGTCGTGCCGATTGCTCCGACCACGGTTCGTATTGCCGCTAAAGTCGAAAAATGCGGTGCGCATATACTGAGTCTTCAGCTGCGTGACGGGCGAAAAGTGTATGTTTAGTCCGCCCGACCACAGGCCCTGCGCTTCCGACAAGAGCGTCGGATTACGCGACAGCTCGGCATATGCGAACGGCTCTAGACCCAGCCACGGCAGTCGATATGCGGCAAGCATGTAGGCAGCCCAGCGTGTGCGATCGGGCCAATACGAACCGGGGACACCCCACGAGAGGTCACGTTTGCCCGTCTCGTATTCGGTGCGGTTGATGGATGACTCGGCGCGCAAGCGCAGGTCGCCAAGGTCGACCGCCAGATCTGCGCCCCAGCCGCTCTCGGTGAAGTCGATGACGGTGGTCTCTTGCGTTTGAAAGGGCTCGAAGCTGACCACAGCGCGCTCAATGTCCGTGGCGCGCCCCCAAAAGCCAGAGGTTCCGAGAGTGAAAGGCACAGGACGTCGCCTGGTGACGAACACGCGCCCGCCAATCATCTTGTCGTCGGTCCAATCTTGAAGGCCGAATACCCGGCCATTGGAGACATACGCATGGTAGCCCAGCTCCCACGGCCCACCGTGAAAGGTTCCGAGCAGCTGCAGGCCCGTCTGTGATTCGGGAAAGAAGCCCGCCACCAGAAACTGAGGCTGCATGAGCGAAATGAGTGTCGGGGTGCCGTGGTCCACGTTCCAAATGCCGTATGGCGTGAGAAACTGTCCGACGCGAACGTTTAGCCAGTCGAGCCCGCTCCAGTCCACGTGGGCGCGTTCCAGGAATATGGCGCCCCAACGCTTCTGGGCCCAACCACCGTTGCTGCTGTTGACGTCGAAGATGGTCGTGTCGGTACGCTCGTACTTGTCGCCCAAAGGCGTAGCCAGCGACTCCTGCTCGCCGTGAGGATATGCCGAGAAGCGCACTTCGAAGAGTGTTCGCCAGTTTTTCCAGGGTCGCGCATCGAAGTAAACATTCAGGTTACCGACCGCGAACGTGCTCTCCATCGACCCACTTAGATTGCGCGACGCGTTGTACTTCTCGTCGTCGGACCACTGGCGCTGGAGCCCCACATCCATGAATCCGTAAAGCGAAAGCTTATCCTCGAAGGCTATCTCATCGACCGGCGCGCTGGCGGCCTCAAGCTCCGCGAGCGCTTTCTGTGCCGTTAGCTCCGCGCGCTGGTTGTCGAGCGCGATCTTCTGCGCGTCAAGCTCCGCACGGTGCGTCGCGACTTGGTCAGATAAGGCCTGAACCTGGGCTTGGACCCGAGCCAGCGGGTCAGCGTCTGAAGCCGGAGGGCTGCTCGCTGGCGTTTCTT
This sequence comes from Polyangiales bacterium, assembly GCA_038257655.1. Classification (GTDB taxonomy): domain Bacteria; phylum Myxococcota_A; class Polyangia; order Polyangiales; family DASUME01; genus DASUME01. Next base: position 3,030 of record JBBSJC010000204.1, read on the forward strand.
CTGGAGCTGAGGCGGTGGGCGGCGGTGATCCCGCCTCCACGCCTTGCGCAAGTGCATACTCCACGCGAAAGCTCAAACTTTCGGCGCACAGCAGCACCAAGAGTAAGATGAATGTGGGACGCTTTGCGAGGTTCATCTAAACGGTCGACATGCCTCTTGCGAACACACTGAGGCGCAGTCTGATTATCAGCGTGCGATGCTAATCTTAGCAACAAAGAATGCTCGCGAACCGACCACGGCTGCAGCGGCAGTGTCCAAGTCGCATCGGCGCTCTTCTGCCCTCGTACCTTACTTTTTGCTTCCATCCTTGCACGGCCGCCACGTGCGCGGGGCGACGCGGCAGCAGGTGGGGGCTCAGCGGAGTAAGATCACAGCCACGGATTTTCTTCGTCGAGCTGCACCTTGGCTTTGCGCGTGGGCCGTCGCAGCGCAGGCTGCTCGCTGAGCTGGGCCTTCGCGGCATCGGCTGCGAGCGCGGGCGCGATCGGCGTGGTTTCGCGGGGTATTGGCGCCAGGCTGTCTGAGCTTGGTGGTATCAGCGCGGGCCGAAGTCGTTCGCGCGCGCGTCCACTACGCTCACTCGCGGCAGGGGGCTTGGCTTCCACTGAGGACGCGACGACGCCCCCTGGCTGGGCCTCCTTCGCGAGCACGGGCGTCTCCAGCGCCAGGCTGCCGCCTGGGCGCGCGGCATCGGCTTTCGCCGTGGGTACTTCGAACGGAACGGGCAGGTTCGTCGTCGTGGGCGCAACATGCGAACCCAACGAAGCGCCGGGGACGCGTTCGCCGCTCTGGTGCATGGCGAGACCGACACCTGCCAACATCGCTGCGACGATGATGCCGACGCGCAAGGCCGAACGAGGCCCGTGGCGAGGCACGCGATCATGGGAAGGGTCGGTCGCACCCTCGGCACGCAGCTCGTCGTGGCTGTCCGTGCGAATCGCCGTGGCGGCGATGGCCGTAGTCGATGCCGCGGCAAGCGAGGGATCGCTCTGCTCACCGCGCCTGCGCGGAGGGCGCATGGTGGAAACCTCGTGGGCAGCTCCATCACCCGCGATCTCTTGCACCTGTTGCTCGATCACGGTGTGCAGCCGAGAGCGTTCTTCGGTGAATGCTTCGCGCAGCATCGCGCCCACTTCGCGCAACGACACGGGCTCGATCTGCCGTAGCGCAAGCTCGAGATCGCGATGAAAATCGGACGCACTCTGATAACGTTCCCCTTGACGTGGATCGCAGCCGCGCAGCGCGATGCGATCGAAGTCCGCGGGGAAACCCTTGGCGACCGCACCTGGATCAGCTGGCATCTCGTGCGACGCAAGCTTCGTGAACAGCGCTGGCTGGGGTAGATCGGCAGGCCAACGGCGACGGCCCGCCACCGCCTCCCACAACATGACACCCACTGCGTGCAAGTCCGCTCGGCCGTCGATGAGATCGCCGCGGGCCTGCTCGGGCGCCATATAAGTAAGCTTACCTTTAATCACACCCGTCGCCGTCTCGATCGACGAGGTGGTCGCCTTGGCGATCCCGAAATCCAGCACTTTGACTTGACCGTCAAACGTGATGATCACGTTGTGCGGTGACACGTCGCGATGGACGATCTTGAGCTCCTTACCATCGAAGTCGCGCAGCTCATGGGCGTACTTGAGGCCATCGAGCACATCGAGCAGCACGCGCGCTTGCATCGGCAAGGTGAATGGGCCGCCCTTGCGCGCTAGCGTCGAGGCCTGATAGAGCGAGACGCCATCGAGAAACTCCATGGCGAGGTAGTGTTGTCCCGCATCGACGCCAACCTCGTACGTGTGCACGATGTTGGGGTGGCTGAGCCGTGCGCAGAGGCGCGCCTCTTGCAGAAACATCTCCACGAAGTCCGCATCGCGCGCGTACATCGACCGCAGCAGCTTGACGACCGCGAGCTTGCGAAAGCCCATGCTGCCTTGCACGACCGCAAGGTGCACGACCGCCATGCCGCCCTGTCCGAGCTCGGTGATCAGGTGGTACTTCCCATCGAGATTCATGACCCACTCGACCGCCCATCGTCCGGCGATTCGCACGATGCGATGCCGTGGCTGGGGGGTAAGTCAGCTTAGCGGCGCGACGCTGCGCGCAGCCAGCGCGAAGCTGCGCTGGCGCCAAACGATAGTCAGGACTCTGTACAACGGCCCACGAAAATCCGCTCTCGCACGGGTCGTGGCTTCTGAGGGTCATGTGTGGACACTATTCGCGTGTGCTGAGTCCACGGCACCATCGCTGCAGGTCAACGCGAGTCTTCTCGTTCAACGCCGCGAGACCGCGTTGTGATTCATTCCCCCCTACTTCCCCACGGAGGACCCGATGCGATCGAGTCTCGTAAGCGTCAAGTCATGTGGTCGACGGCTGATCTGCTGTGGTGTGTTGCTGCTATCCGCTAGTGGCTGCCCCCTCGAGGACACGGTTCAGGATTCGACATCGTCCACACCAGACACGGATGACGAGCAAGGGCGTTCGCAAGATGGCGGGCCCCAGGATGGCGCAGCTATGGACGGACTCGATGCAGACGTCATCGTGGAACTGGATGCTGGAACACCTCAAGACGGAGGCAACGACGCCGAAGTCGAGATCGATCCGGGCCCCACCTTCGTACCTCTGATGATGTGCGCCGACTTGGATGCACGCTGGGGCCTAGCTGCGGACGGTGATCGCGCCGCCACCTGGGCCAACGACATCTCGTTCGCCTATGCGATCGCCCTGGGCGAGGAGTGTCGCATCAGTGCGATGGCGATCTCGCTTTCTGAAGAAGAGCAGGCGGGATACCTCAATACACTTGTCGCCTGGACGCTGCAGTTGTTCGGGTGTCCTTCCACGATGGGCGACCTCGCAGCGATGACCTATGGACTCACCGAGACCGGCATCGCCAGCGTGTTCACCACGGCTGATCTCGAACTGTTGAGCACGCTTTATGTCGGCGCGGTTGAGCAGGCCATCGTCGATGTAGCGGGGGAGCCGCTCCCTGAGGACAAGCTCAGCTTACTGCGCGCACAACTGGTGACACTCGCCGAGTTGAAACCAGGTGTAGTCAAGAGCGATGTCTACACTCGCGACACGTGCAGCCAGAACTAGTCCGCGATCAAGACCAACCAAGGGGGACGTATGAGATCTGGACGCACGGCGTGGCTCGCTCACATGGGGCGCATGGGGCTGTGCCTCATGGCCACTGGCTGTTCGTTGCTGTTTCGCTCGGAACCAGCACAGTGCACCCAAGATGCGGACTGCGCCGCAAGGGGTGCCGCCTTCGAAGGCTATCTCTGCCAAGCGGGTCGCTGCGAAGCCTCAGACGATGATGCGGGCCCCGTCGTGCGCACACCCGACGCAGGGCTTGCGGGTTGCAGCTCCAATGCGGATTGTCCGATCGCAAGCGCCCAACACATCGAAGTTGTATGCGAGACCGAGACGAGGACCTGTTTGCAGCTCACGACCGACGCCTGCCCGTTCGTGGTGGGCGATTGGCAAACCGACAATCCACTCGTGCTCGGTGCGTTTGCATTCATTCCCACCACGTCTGCGCAGAATCATCCCTCGACGCTTAACTATACCTTGGCGGTCGAAGAGCTCGGCGCGTCCGGTGGCCTACCCGTAGGGTCGGGAACCCTGCGCACGCCCGTGGTCGTCGTCTGTGACTCGACCGCCATCGAGCCCGGCCTTGCCCATCTGGTCGATGAGCTCAAGGTGCCGGGGCTTGTCGCCACGTTTGATTCGAAAACCTTACGCACTGAGTTCAGCAAGAAGCTGCAAGTTAGTCGCACCTTAACCATCAGCCCTTACGGTGCGGACTCGACCCTAACTTCCCTACAAGACGATGGACTGCTTTGGCACATGTTAGGGGAGCCGAGCGACCTGGTTCCCACCTATACCTCCCTGATCAAGCTCGTGGAACCCTACGCGCGCAATAAGCTAGAGGTGGGAAGCTCGCCCTTGCGGGTCGCGACCATCAGCGGCGATTCCACAGTGGAAACCGACCTCGCTGAATCGGTGGTCGCCGGACTCACCTGGAACGATCAGTCGATCGCGGACAATACCGCCCAAGGCCACTACCTCAACGTCGCCCTACCTTCGACCCTATCCGGCAACAAGCTCGATGACATCGATGTGGACCCTGCCGTGCAAGCGCTGCTCGCGTTCAAACCCGACGTGGTCGTATCTTTTGCGAGCGAACAGTTCACGAAGCTTGTGCAAGTGCTCGAAATCCTCTGGCCCGCCTCGGCCGGCCCGCGCCCCTTCTACGTACTGAGCCCCTACAACACGACGGATAAGGCCTTCCTTTCATGGGTTGGCGGCGGCTCGAACGATGAGGCCCTTCTACGCCTCTCACGCGTCGCGGGCGTCAACGTCGCCGCCACTGCCGAAGCGCGCGTACTCGAAGCCTACGAGCGACGCTTTCTCGGCCGTTTTCCCATGGCAGAGACTGCCTTGGGACAGGAGAACTACTACGATGCCATGTACTTCCTCGTTTATGCAGCCGTGGGCGCAGGGAAGGTGCCAACGCTGAGCGGCGACAATCTGCGCGAAGGAATGGGGAGGCTGCTCTCGGGCACAAGCTACGACATGGGACCCAAAGATGTGGGGAACGTTTTGGGTGCACTCGGTGCGCCGCGCGGATCGATCTCGCTCTTTGGCACCTTAGGTTCCCCCACTTTCAACTTGGGCAGTGGAGCCCGTCGCAGCGAAGGCAGCGTCTACTGCATCGCCCTCGAAGGTGTGAAGAATCCCGTTTACAAGTATGACGTCTTGCGTCTAGACACCGAGTCGAGCCCGCTCGCGAGTGACGCTGGCGCACCTGTGCCCGCGAAGCTTGTAGGCAGCTTCCCTTGTTACGAAGGTCTGTCGCCATGAGTTCTCGCCCAGCCACGCCGAGCCGGACAGTCAGGTTGGTAGGCTTTGCCTGCGTCAGCGTGGCGTGCGTGGCCACGATCCCGTGCAGCGCACGGGCGCAATCCCTGGCTGTACACCATCAAGCCATCGTGGGGGGACAGGCCGTGCAAGAGCCTTCACCGGTCATGCTGATGCGTGGGCCCACGGGTCTTTGCTCGGCGACGCTCGTGGCCAAACGTCTGGTCGTCACGGCCCGACACTGCGTAGCCCAGCTCGCAAGCGGCCCGTTCAGTTGCACGCCCGAGGGTGAAACCAAGCAAAATGGCACCAGTGGCGGCCGCATGGGCGAAGATTGGCCCGCCCCAGACCTTACTTTCTTTCTTGCACATCATGCATCGTCGTCGCTCAAGAAAGACCCTGTGCCCGATGCCGTCGGCGCACGCATCTTCTCGACCGAGACGCGCACCGCGTGTCGGGATGACTTAGCCTTCGTCTTGCTTGACCGTGACATTGTAGACGTCGCGCCCGCTCGCCTGCGGCTCGACACCGAAACCACACTTGGCGAACGTGTAGGCGTCTTGGGTTACGGTTTGACCGGCGCGGTCGAACCCCCCACGTTGCACTTCCGGAACGATGTCGAAGTGCTGGGCGTGGGCGCTGCCGTACCGAGCCCGTTCGCAGGGCTTGCGCCCGTGCGCTCCGTCCGCATCGCCTCGGTGACGTGCGCAGGCGACAGCGGCGGACCCATCGTATCGGATACCACGCACGCCATCGTGGCGGTGGTGTCGATCGGCACCTGGGATAACAATCAGGCGGACGACCCTTACGGTCCCTGTGTGGCCGAGGAGCGCGGCGCAGCCAGTGGTCCGCGCATCGCAGCCTACCCTGCCCTCGTGCAACGTGCGTTCGAAGCCGTCGACGAAGTCCCGGCCTTGGAGCTTGCTCCGATGGCAGCACTCGAAGATGCAGGCGTGGAGCAGACGAGAGAGCGCGACTCTCACCCCACGCCTGGCTGCACCGTGTACGCCCCGACGGCCGCACGCGCGGATCGACTTTCCACCCTATGCCTCGCCATGGCGACGCTGGGTCTGTTCAGCCGCAGTCAACGAAGGAGACAAGAGCGATGAGACCGGAACGACCGATCCACCTGAGTATCTTGTGCCTCTGCCTGCTTTCGTGCCTGCTGTCTACCCGGATCAGCTACGCGCAGGATGCAAAGTCGAACGAGCCTACCGTGCACAGCCGGCAAAGCTCCACAGCGGAGAAGGAAGCGGCCGAGCGCTTTCGTCGCGGGCTTTCGTTATTCAACGAGAGCGAGTATGCGCTCGCCCTGATCGAGCTCGAGCGCGCCTACCAACTCGCTCCCAACTTTCGTGCTCTTTACAACATCGGCCTCGTCAACATTCAGCTCGGGCGCTATGCGAATGCCACGCACTCTCTCGAACGTTATTTGCAAGATGGTACGGCCGAGGTCGCAAAGGCACGTCGCGAAGAGGTGCAAGGGCTGCTCAACGACCTCAAGCTGCGTACGGCGACCCTGACTCTCTTGAGCAAGGGTGTGGGTATCGAGGTCGTCTTCGACGGAAAAGTGCTCGGCGCCACACCCTTTCGCGAGCCCCTGCTGATCGATGCTGGCGAGCACACGCTGCGCGCATCGGCCATTGGCTTTGCGCCGAAGACCTATACCTTTTCCCTCGCCGGCCAAGACGAAGAGACCATCCATGTCGTGCTCGATCCGCTGCCGCGCACGGAGCCCCTACGCATTGCCACACCCACACGCACGGTATTCTGGCCAGGGTTTGTGGCGGCCGGCGTGCTCAGCGCGGGCGCTGTCGCCAGTGGCATCATCATGCTCGACGCCCGTTCGGACCTGGAGAGCCTGAAGGACAAACCTGGCTCTGGCGGCCAAGCTCGCAGTGATACAGCCCAGCGCGCGAACGTCGCGGCCATGAGCACCGACGTGCTCACGGGTCTTGCGTTGGTCACCACGGGCGTCTCCGTCTACTTATCCTTACGTAAGGTTCGTAGCCAACGTGAGCGTGACCGTTCCCCCGACATTGCGATCTCACCGCGCGGCATGGGCGCGACGGTCCACTTTTGAAGGAGCCTCCGGTGCCACCCCCCAGCGTTCCGCACAACGGTCAGCCTTGGTCAGCGGGCGACCGCACGCTGTCGCTCTCCGTGCCACGCGGCCCCGACAAGGGTCAATTCGGTTTACCTACTCGACGCTTTGGTCCGCTGTTGGGGCAGAGTCTAGCCATGCGTGAGCTGTTCTCGAAGCTTGCGCGCGTGGCCCCATCGGACGCGTCCATATTGATCCATGGTGAGACCGGCAGCGGCAAGGAGCTCGTGGCGCGCGCCGTACACGAAGCATCCGGACGCGCACGAAAGCCTTTCATCGTGGTGGACTGCGGCGCAGTATCCGAGACACTGATGGACGCGGAGCTGTTCGGCCATACCAAAGGTGCTTTCACCGGTGCCCATCAACAACGCATCGGCGCGCTCGAAGCGGCCCACGGCGGCACGGTGTTCCTCGATGAGATAGGTGAGCTTCCCCTTTCGATGCAGCCCAAGCTGTTGCGAGTGCTGGAATCCGGCACGATCCGTCGCGTGGGTGAGTCCGCCCATCGCCGCATCGACGTGCGCTTCGTGTGCGCAACGCACCGCGATCTCCCTGCCATGGTGAGTCGCGGCGTGTTTCGCGAGGACCTGTACTTTCGACTGGCTGTGTTCCCCGTGCGCGTCCCCGCGCTGCGTGAGCGCTTGGACGACGTCGAGCTGTTGGTTCGCACGTTTGCAGGAGATGAGATGGCGGCATTTGAGCCAGCTCTACTCGCGCAGTTGAAGTCGCGGCCCTGGCGCGGGAACGTGCGCGAGCTGCGCAACTTCGTGGAGCGCGTTCGTGCACTTGGTGCGCACGAAGCGCTCAGCGCCTTGACTGAGAGCGAAGAGATCAAGGAGCCGGTGAGCCAAGTACTGCCGCGCGTCGAGCTTGCGTCCGATGCGACTGAGCTGCGACATCCCCACGAGCCGAGCTTCGAGCAGTCGTTTCGCAGCTTCCGCGAGCAGTGGATCGACTTCGGCGAGCAGGAGTTCGTACGCAAGCTGCTCGATCGACACGCGCGCAACGTGGCGGCCGCAGCGAGCAGCGTAGGCGTCGACCGCTCTTACTTATATCGGCTGATGCGCAAGCACGGTCTCTAAGCGCCCGCTCAGCGCTTCACGTACTTATACTTCGTTTTGCCGAACAGGGTATAAGGGACCGAGAACTGCCCGCGCTCGGCGACGCCATTGACGATACGCGTCGCCCATTGGCTTGAGTGACTGGGGGTCGCATAGAGCGAGGTATCGACCAGCGCGAACGGATTGGCTTGCGACCCGACCAAGCCTTGAGCGTTGTAGGAGTCGCCCGATTCCATGTACGCCACCGGGTCCACGTCGATCTCCCGAATGCACTCTTTGTATCGGCAGTCTTCGGCGCTGTAGAGCGTGGCATCGGAGAACGTTCGCGGCGTGCCGTCGTAGGCCATGATGAAGTAGGGGTTTTGTCCGGCTGGCCCTTCGAACGGCGTACAGGGCAGGTTGCTCGAGCCCTTGTATGCGGAGCGGTTACCGTTGAGGTTGTTGAGGTTCCAGCCGTAGTTGGCCTCGGTGATCCCGCGATTCTCGACCGCCTTGACTGTCGACAGTTGGGGATCGCCATTGACCCTGGGTGTATGGGGCGACCAGTTCTTATACCTTCTGCGCACGGTCACCGCTCGCTGTCCGCACCAGGGCTGATCGCTCCACGACATGGCAAAGCAATAGTGCGTAGCGGGATTGGTCTTATCGTAGCCCACGCCGGAGGGGCACAGGCCCGTTAGCGAGCCTGAGCTTCCCCCCATGTACATCTTCGCCGCTTGGTCGAGTGCTTCGACAAGCATGATGCGCTCGCCGTTGGTCTGCGCGCGGCAACGGTTCAAGCCATCGAGGAGATACTTGGCGACCGAGGGATCCGTTTGTGCGAAAGCGAGCGCCGCCTTGGCATCATTCTGGTTGAGCGGAAAGCCGTTCGTAGGCACAAGCTCGATGCCGCCATTGGCCGCGGGCCGATAGAACTGCGACGAAATGCTCGCGCCTGCCAGCGTCCACCCGTAGGTGTTGTTGTAGGCGTTCACGATCTCGAGGGCGAGGCTCGACACGGTGCGCGCTTGTGGCGTTGCCGAGCTTCCCACAGGACAGCCGATGAGCGCGGCTTCAACCACGCCTGCGGTCTCGACGCCGTCGGTCTCGCTCGGTAGCTCATCGACCTGGCCCATGCATGCACCGATCAGCGCCATGCCGGACAACAGCGCCAGTGCCTTGGAATGTTTGTACTGCTCCATCTCAACCCCTCTTCGGTGACTCGATGCGCGCTGCTCCAGGGCGAAGCGACGGACATCGCGAGTTCTAAGGAGAGACACTGCACTAACGTGGCCAATGCTGAGCAGGGGGGTTCCGCCCGGTGGCCCACATTCCAAATATTCCCGCTCTGCCATCGCTGTCAGGCGCCGAACAAAGCGTGGCCAGGGGGTCCAATCGCTGTGGACAGCGCGTCCAATGCGCCACAAAGTTAGGACACTCGCGAGCCGCCGTTCGCGCCCGTTGTGCAGTTTGCCCAATGCGCCCGTTACGAAGCGCCGTCCTTCGGCCGTTCCTGATCGGGTTCATCGAAGTAGAAGGGATTCGCCGCAGCGCATTGCGAGAAGCGGCGTTGAGGTGACCCGCTGTGTGGCGAATCCCTTTTGGACGAAGCCGCGGGGGCCATCGAGAGGTGGCTATGTGGAAAACACCACGGCGCGGGGCGTCGGCACGAAGGTGCCAGCATGGTTACGACCCAGCGTAGGCGCGAGCGAAGTCGGACGGGCTCCGTTCAGCATCGCGGCAAGCGTGGCGCGGACGTTCTCGCGGTCGCGAGGTCTCGCAGTTCGGCCATCGCGACCGCAGTGGTGCCTCGGCGCGTGTCGTGTAAACCGC
>JBBSJC010000205.1:0-12850 GCA_038257655.1 Polyangiales bacterium
ATAAGCACGGCGCGCTCTCGTTCTGGGATTTCGCCGCTTCCGCACCTTACGTTCAGATCGACATGAATCCGAAGGGCACGGGTGATGCGCCCTCACTTGCTTATTTCGACGCCGTGTTCATCTCGCCCCACAAGTTCATCGGGGGGCCCGGCACGCCGGGTGTGCTCGTGGCCAAGCGCAAGCTGTTTGCAAATCGCGTCCCCTGCGTGCCCGGCGGCGGCACCGTGCGCTACGTCAATCCAGAAGAGCACTGCTATCTGGAAGACCCGGAGCATCGCGAAGAAGGCGGCACGCCCGCGATCATCGAGTCGATCCGCGCGGGCCTGGTGTTTCAGCTCAAGCAAGCCGTCGGCGCAGAGACCATCCGCGAGCGCGAAGAGAGCTTCATCGAGCGTGCGATCGAAAGCTGGGATGCCCATCCCAATCTACAGATCCTCGGTAACCACGCAGCTTACCGCTTGTCGATCGTGTCCTTTGTGGTGCGCGACGGCACGCGTTACTTGCACCACAACTTCGTTGCGACCTTGCTCAACGACTTGTTCGGCATTCAGGCGCGCTCCGGTTGCAGCTGCGCCGGACCTTACGGTCACCGTCTGCTCGGGATCGATCTTGCCCGCTCGCGCGAGTTCGAAGAAGAGATTGCCTGCGGTGCAGAAGGCATCAAACCCGGTTGGGTGCGCGTCAATTTCAACTACTTCTTGAGCGAGGCGACGTTTCAGTTCTTGATCGACGCGGTGCGCTTTGTGGCAAGCCACGGTCGAGCGTTTCTATCGCAGTACGACTTCGATCCGCAAAGCGGACTATGGGCCCATCGCAAGCTACGCGTTAGGCCGACGCTCAGGCTCACAGACCTGAGCTATGCATGTGGTCACCTCGAGTTTCCCGCTTCGCACACGCGTGCGCCTGAGAGCGCGCTGCGCAAGTACCTGGTCGAAGCGGAGCGCCTGCTTGCAGAAGAGAATCGCGAGCAGACGGCATCGCCTGCAGCGCCCAAGGTTTCGCCGCATTTCGAACACCTGCGCTGGTTTTCGTTGCCTGCCGACGCGCGCTAGTCCGCAACCGAGCACACACGCGCACGAGTGCACACCCGGCGCGCCGCATCGCCCGAGACGTCGGGCGAGGTGCGCTCGCGCAGGATCCGCCCGGTGCTAGAGCGGCAGCCTCTACAACCAGGAGTCCTCCATGAAGGCATGGTCCCTTGCATGTGCAGTCGTCATTCTCTCGGCGCTGGCGAACAGCCAAGCCCAGGCGCAGGTCGATGAAGGGGATCTCCGCCTCTCCTTCGATCTGAGCCTGATCTCGTTCCGCATGGATCGCGTCAAGGCCGACAGCGCGGCGGGCGACTACGTCGGCAAGGAAAATGAGCTCGGCCTAGGCACCGGCATGTCTGCCTTTGGTAGCGGCGGCATCGGGATCGCGTATGCGGCGTCCAGGCACGTCCTGCCCGGACTGTACTTGAGCTACCAGCGCGTCAAGCTGAGCAGCGAAGTAGAGGTAGACGATGATAGCAACGACGGACCCGAGACGACGTTCAGCCAGCTCGAGATTCGGCCTAACGTGGAGCTTACTTTTGTCACGAACGCAAGCTTCGTACCTTACGGTGTTGTCGGGTTCTCTTACCTGCGTCGCGACAGGAGCACCGACCCGGGCAACGAGACCGACCACTACGGGGTTGGCCCCGTTCTTGGCCTGGGCGCCCACGCCTTTGCGGCCCGTAACGTGAGCTTCGACTTCAGCCTGACATTTCGTGCGCTGTTCATCGACAACGACGCTCGGCAAGACGCCCTGGAAAACCTCGGTCTGGATGACATCAAGCAGCGCGAGTACGCGCTCATGTTCAACTTCGGCGCATCGCTCTGGCTTTAGAGCTCGGCCCGTGCGGGCAGCATCTTGCCAGGGTTCATCAAGTTTTGGGGGTCGAGGGCTGACTTGATCATGCGCATGACCTCGACCGCTTCGCCGTGCTCGGGGATCATGAAGCGCATCTTACCCAAGCCGATACCGTGCTCTCCCGTGCAGGTTCCATCCATGGCCAGCGCGCGGTGCACCAGGCGTTCGCTGAATGCCTCGGCGTGCGCGACCTCTTCCTTGCTGTCGGGGTCGATCATCAACCCCAGATGAAAGTTGCCGTCACCCACGTGACCGACGAGGGTGGCTAAGATCTTACTCTCAGCGAGATCTGCCTTGGTCTCGACGATGCAGTCCGCCAGACGCGAAATAGGCACGCATACGTCGGTAGCGAGCATCTTTGAGCCCGGACGAAGCGCAAGCGAGGCCCAAGGCACGTCCCTGCGCGCCTGCCACATCTTGGCGCGTTCGTTTTCGTCGGCCGACCAACGGAAATCAACACAGCCGTGCTCGCGCGCGATGGCCTCGACGCTGCGCGCCTGTTCGTCGGCAGAGCTCTTGGTGCCGTGAAACTCTAACAGTAAGGTCGGTGCGACGTTGTAGTCTAGCTTCGAATAGTGATTGACCGCTTCCATCAGTACTTCGTCGAGCATTTCGATGCGCGCGATCGGCACGCCGCTCTGAATCGTCTCGATCACAGTATCGACGGCGCGCTTCATGTCCGGGAACGAACACACCGCGGAGGTGACTGCTTCTGGAATGCCGAACAGGCGGACGGTGACTTCGGTGATAACGCCAAGCGTGCCTTCGGACCCGACGAACAGGCGCGTTAGGTCGTAACCCGACGAGGACTTGCGCGCACGTCTGGCCGTCTGAATCACACGCCCGTCGGCCAGCACTACGGTCAGCGCCAGCACGCTTTCGCGCATCGTGCCGTAGCGCACGGCGTTGGTGCCGGAGGCGCGTGTGGCCGTCATCCCGCCCAGGCAGGCATCCGCGCCCGGGTCGATCGGAAAAAACAGCCCGCTATGGCGCAAGTGGCGATTGAGCTGCTCGCGTGTGACGCCCGCCTGCACTTTGGCGTCCAAATCCTCGGCGTTGACCGCCAAGACTTCATTCATCTGCTGCATGTCGAGGGTGATGCCGCCCTGCACCGCAGCAAAGTGGCCTTCCACCGAGGTCCCTGCACCAAAGGGGATGATCGGGGTCTGATGCTTGGCGCAGATCTTCACGATCCGGACCACCTCGTCCGTGGAGTGTGGAAACACCACCGCATCGGGATTGCGACCCGCGTTCCAAGTCCAATCCTTGCCATGCTGCTCGAGCACCGACGGCGCCGTAGACAGGCGCTCCTGGAAGATGAGCTTCAGCTCAGAGACGGCATCTGCGATCGACATGGGAGACTCCTCGCACAGTCACTCAGACCAGTTACTTGACCCAACCGCATAGACCAACCGCATAGACTAACCACATAGAACAGGCATCTTAGACCAGCGAAAGCTCCGGCTGCTCTAAGTACTCGGCCAAGTCATTGATAAACACGGTGGCCTCAGCGCCATCGATATAACGATGATCAAAACTCAAACTGCAATTCATCATCGGTCCCGCAGTAAGCTCGCCCGCCTTGACCCGCGGCCGGTCCTGAATGCGGGAGCACCACAGGATGGCAGTTTGAGGTGGGTTGATGATTGGGCGGGTGGAGATGATCGTGGCGCGTTCTAGCCCGCCGGTACTGGATACCGTGAAGGTGCCGCCCTTGAAATCCGACACCGCGAGCTTACCGTCTTTGGCGCGCTGGGCGATCGAGCTCAAGTCCTCGACGAATTCAAGCAACAGGCGGCGCTCGACCCCGCGGACGACCGGTACTACGAGTCTGTCGCCAGCGGCCACCGCGATACTCAGGTCGACGTTCTCGTGCAGGATGAGCTCACTTGTCTCCTCGTCGATGGTCGCGTTGAAACGCTCGTGGCGCACGAGCGCAGCGGCACAACACTTGGCGATCAGATGCAAAGGGGAGAGTTTCAGACCGCGCTTTTCGGCCGCGGGCCCCAGCTTTTGGAGCAGCGCCTTGATGCCATCTGCCATCACCTCGAAGCTCGTCGTCGTGGTGACCGCACGCTGCACCGACTCATGTAAGTTGCGGCCGGAGCTCGCCCGCGCTCCCGAGAGCCTCACGCGACGGGTGCCGGCGGCCGCCGGAGGCGTTTCTAAACTGTGTTTTGCGCTCGGTCTCTCAGCTGCCGTCTCGACGTCGGAACGTAAGATGCGTCCGCTCGGGCCGCTGCCGGGCACCCGCTTGAGATCGACATCGAGGCTTCTTGCGAGCTTGCGCGTGGAGGGACCCGCGATGATCTTACTGTTGACGATCTCGCCGTAAACCTTATGGCTCAAGGTGGCTGCGGCTGTACGGGCGGCGGCCTGCACCGAAGCGACCGCCGAAGAGCTCGCGCTCACAGGTGCCTGGGCTTTGAAGCCGTGCATCGCCTCCAGTGCCTTTTGGTTTGCGCTCGCTTGACCCAAAGCCTTGTTCGCCGTTTCCAGTACCGCGATCACGGTACCGACGATCAACACCTCGCCGGGCTTGCCGTGTAGCGAGATGACCTTACCGTCGCAAGGGGAGGGTAACTCGACCGTCACCTTGTCGGTGTTCAAGCTGGCGATGTCCTGGCCGTCCTTGATCAGGTCTCCGACCTTCACCCGCCACTCGAGCAGCTCCGCTTCGTGAATGCCTTCGCCGATATCAGGCAGCTTGAACTCGTAGCTCATACGAGAAACTCCATGGCGCGAATCACACCATTTGAGATGCGACCCTCGCTTGGACGATAGTAAGCATCCGCTCCCGCATAACCATAAGGCAGGTCCGGCGGCGCCACGCGTTCGATCGGGCAATGAAGGTAACCAAAAGCCTTGTGTTGCACTATCGCAGCAAGCTCCCCGCCGAAGCCGCCGCTCGTGGGCGCCTCGTGGGTTATCACCAGCCGCCCCGTCTTTTTGACCGAAGCGAGCACGCACTCGATGTCCATGGGAATCAGGCTTCGTAGGTCGATGACCTCGATGTCGTAGCCGCGCTCCTCGGCGAGCTTACCTGCCACACGCTCGCAATCATAACGTAACGGGCCCCAGGTCAGCAGCGTCAGGTCCTTGCCCTCGCGCACGATGCTCGCTTTGCCGATCGGTAAGGCGACACCATCATCGATTACTTCGCCGCGGATCGCGCGGTACAGCGGCACTGGCTCGAGCACGAGCACCGGATCCGGATCTTGAATGGCCGCGAGCAACAGCCCATAGCAGTCCTCGGCCGTGCTGGGCGATACGATCTTGATGCCACCGCCGTGCGCGTAATAGGGCTCGGGACTCTGCGAGTGCCAAAACCCACCGCGGATGCCACCGTAAGAAGGCGCACGTATCACCATCGGACAGGTGTACATACCACCTGTGCACCAGCGGTATTTGGCTGCGCAGATCATGATCTGCTCAAATGCGTCGTGGATGAAGCCTGAGAACTGCATCTCGACGATCGGCTTCATGCCGTAGAGCGCCATGCCCACCGCGTGGGCCACGATGCCCTTTTCGTCGAGCGGCGTGTCGATTACGCGATTTTTCCCGAAGCGGTTTTGTAGGCCTTGGGTTGTACGGAAGATGCCGCCTTCGGTGCCGATGTCTTCGCCCAAAATCAGTACGTCGGGGTCGCTTTCCAGCGCTTGCGCCATGGCCGTATTGAGCGCCTCGAGGATGGTCATCTGCGCCATGACTCAGCCATCTCCCAAATCGGCAATCAGCTGAGCGCGCTGTTCCTGAAGGAGGGCAGTGGGTGCTTCGAACACGTCGTCGAACATGTCGGAGGGTTGGCTTTGAGACATGGCGGCCGCCAAGTCGATGGCCTTCGTCATCTCTTCTTCGCAATGTTCGAGATGCCGCTTCTCGTCCGTCTCGCTCCAGAGCTTACGGTTATCGAGGTACGCCCGCAGGCGATGGACCGGATCCCAGCGCAGCCAAGCTTCAGCTTCGGCCGGATTACGGTAGAGATCGGGATTGTCCGAAGAGGTGTGGTAACCCAGACGATAGGTCACGGTTTCGAGCAGCATAGCGCCGAGCTCCTTTGACTCGTCGCGCGCCTTGCGCGTCAGCGCGTACACAGCCAGCGCATCGTTACCGTCGACGCGCATATTGCGGACCTTATACGCATTACCTTTTTCCGCAAACGTATCGCTGGCCGTGGTCTGGTCATTGGGGGTGGACACCGCCCAGCCATTGTTCTGACAAAGGAACACGATCGGCGGCTTGTGCACGCCTGCAAAGTTGAGCGCACTGTGAAACTCGCCGCGCGAGGTGGCGCCGTCACCGAAGTAGACGATGAACCGCGTGTCATGGCCCTTGAGCTTGGCGGCCCAGGCGGCCCCCGCAGCGTGGGGTATGTACGAGCCGACGATCGTCATGCAGGGCACGACGTTGATCTTACGGTCTCCAAGCAAAAGCGGCAGACGTCGCCCCTTGAGCGGTTCGTCACGACGGCCGAAGAACTGTGCAAATAGCTGGGTGAGCGTCGCGCCCCGCGACAACATCGTGCCCGGCTCGCGCGATGCCATGAACACCCAATCGCTCAGCTCCATCGCGCAGGTCGACGCCACGTGCGACGCCTCTTGTCCGCGCGATGGAATCCAGAAATCAATGCGACCTGAACGTTGTAGCTTCCAGCCACGCGTATCGATGGCGCGCACGAGCGTCATCGTCTTGTACATCTTGAGCAGCAGCTCAGTCGGCAGCTTGGGATCTGGCAGGTCGCCGGCCAGGTCTCCGTTTGCGTCGAGCACCTGGCGAATGCCGAGCTCTTTGGCGCGTTCCAGGGGCGGGCGGACAACGGGCCGGGGGTTTCCCTGAAAGGGGCTGACGGGCTTCTCTGTAGTCATAGGTAAGACCGCGCTTAGTAAACACCGTTCATCTACTTTTGTCCACTCAGCCAAACGGGCACGATAGATTAGGGTAAGTCTCTGCCCGCAGGAGACGGCTTTGACTGGAGCTCATGCCCGCGCAGTTCGACGACAATCAATGGCCGCTCGTCGTCGTGCGCATGCTGGGCGCTGATTCGAATGCAGACGTGGAGGCCATGTTGGCGGGGTTGGCCCGGCGGATCGCCCGGGGCCGCTGCGCCGTCGTCTTCGACACCAGCCAGATGATCCATCCCGCCCTTGCACAGGCCCAGGAAAACGTGCGGCTGGAGGGCCAGTGGCTGCGCGCCCGTCAGAGCTTACTTCGCACCAACTTGCTGGGTGTCGCCTTCATCATCACCAGTCCCGTGGTCCGTTTCGCATTGAGCAGCGTGTTGCTGATAGCGCCCCTGCCCGCTCAACATATGGTCACCGGCGAGCTGCTCGAGGGACGCAACTACTGCCTGCAGCTGCTACGCACGCCCGCGTCACGCTCGTAAAGGCGCACCAAACGTGTTGCTGAGCTTCGCGAGTCGCTCGAAAGCTCGAGCAAATTCACAAAGAAAAATTAAGCGAAGCCCCCGGATACGCCTCGTTCACTCCCCTCCCCAGAAGAGCGGCGGCGTTGCAGCGGGGACATCGGTGACCCAACACTGCACACTTGCAAGATATTGCGCAAGTGATTCGTGTTGGTTTCTTGACGCAATCCAGCTTGCGGCCTGACGTCTTTTACGTGTTTTGCGGCGTATTTTGACAAACACGCCCGTGCCCGCCCCCCGAAGCGGGTGATCGTTCGCTCACAAGGGCCTGATCGAGCCCCTGGGCAGTCGTCTCTGAACCGCAATCATCACCCACTAGCACCTACAACCCAGATGCGATAAAGGGCCGCCCTGGTTCGCATCTAGATGGCAGCGCTGGTCCTAGTGTCCGTGGTGTGCGTGCTGCTGGGTGGCGTAGTCGGGGCCCTGCGGCAGGGGCCCCGCGTGCTCGGCGCGATTCGCACCTTTGCGCTGTGCGCCGTGTTTGGCGTCGTCGCGCTACACCTGATCCCCGAGGCGCTCGATCGTTTGGGGTTGCTAGGCGTCGCGTTATTCGGGCTCGGCTTCGGAGTACCCGCGCTGGTCGAGTCCTTGAGCCCGCGTGCTTCGGCGCACAGCCGCAGCGCGGAGCTTGGTTTCGTTGGGTTACTAGTACATCAGCTCAGCGATGGCCTGGCCTTATGGGCCACGGGCAATGGGCATGAGCCCACTCTCAACATGGCGCTCGCGTTGTTCGCCCACTCCACGCCCTTGGCCGCGTTGCTGTTCCTGCGCTTTGAAGCGCTGCGCGGTCGGCGTGCCGCCATCGTGCGCGTGTTCGGCCTGGCCCTGGCGTCGTCCGTGGGGGTGGGATTGGGCAAGTCTGCGAGTGCGCTCGCACCCGACACCTGGGTGCCGTGGACTGGGGCGCTGGCCGCGGGCTTGTTGCTTCACCTGTTTGCCCATGATCTAACCATTGACGCACCGCGTTCTCACCGGCAGCGCTGGCTCGATTTCTCGGCGGCGTGCGGTGGAATCTTACTGTCTTTGATCGGACTGCAGGCGCACGCTCGTGTCGACCCCCACGCTGCAGAGCTCGCGCAGGCATTGAGCACGGCGTTGTTCGACCTGGCACTCGAGACCGCGCCCATGTTGCTCGTCGGCTTGAGTGCGAGCGCCCTTGTGCAGACCCTGGGCATGCGCATTCCTGCGCGCTTCATGCACGGGGGTACGTCGTTGAGTCAGGCGCTGCGTGGCGCGGCGATAGGTGCTCCGTTGCCGGTGTGCGCATGCGGCGTGCTGCCTATCGCCCAATCGCTGACCGTGCGAGGTGCCGGCTCAGCGCTCGTGGTGTCGTTCCTGTTTATGACACCCGAGCTGGGTCTGGACGCGTTCCTGTTGACCGGACGCATGTTTGGGTGGCCTTTTGCGTTGATTCGGCTGTCAGGCGCAGCCTTACTATCAGTACTGGCAGCGCTCGTGCTCGCCCGTGTGTCAGGGCATGCCGGTACGGAGGGCACGACCGAGCTGACAGGGGATCCCAGCCACGGCAGCTTCGGGCATCGCTTTGTTCATACTTTCGATGATCTATTTCATCATACCGGCCCGTGGATCGCAGTCGGTCTGCTCGCAGCAGCGTATGTGCAAGTGGTCGTGCCCGACGCTGCGCTGGCAAGGTCGCGGCCGGGGCTGGACATCCTGATCGTCAGCGCGTTGGCGATACCCAGCTACGTGTGTGCCGCCTCTGCCACCCCGCTCGGGGCCGTGTTGCTTTCGAAAGGCATGTCCGCGGGCGCCGTCTTTGCGGGGCTTGTTCTGGGGCCCGCTACCAATGTGGCCACGCTCGCATTTCTGTCGCGCAGCTTTGGGCGTCGCGCGGCCGGGGCATGCATCCTGGCGTTGCTGGCCGGCAGCTGGGGCTTGGCCTGGGCGGTCAATGCGTGGTTGCCCGCGTCCGCAATCCACGTCGACATGGCCTTTGAGACGCACTCGCACGGCGTTCTCAGCGAGGGGGCCGCGCTGCTGCTCGGCTTGTTGCTCGCGCGCAGCGTGTGGCGCACGGGCGTTCGTAGCTGGCTTGCATCGCTGGCATCAACGGATCACGTCCACGCCCATGTGCGCACTGTGAGTGCAGCTGACGTTTAAGCCCGCCAGCGCCCGTTGAGCTTTGTCGCTTGGCCCGCGGCACAGGATTTGAGGCGCAGCACGGAATAGAGCGAAATTCGTCGCCCGCCAAGCACCCATTCTGCGTTGATCCCGACACGTACGATGTTGCGAGGTCACGCCTCTGCCAATACTGGCTGGGGGTGGGGGCTTCGCCGCCGCGGAGGCTTGCATGACCAATAGATACAGTGGTTTGTACGGCGAGGCGCGCGACCCAGCCATTCCGATGTTGGTCGTGTGCGCGGACGGTGCCGTCGCCTATGCCAATGCCGCCGCCCATCGGCTCCTCGGCTACCCGCAGGGCCTGCTGCCAGGTGTGTCCATGGAGCAGCTCGCACCGGAGTCCGAGCGCGCGGCCTTGATGCTGGTGAGAGCCGCGGGCGAGAACGCGACCAACTTGCGCATTCGCAGTCGCGCCGTTCGCGCGGACGGACGGGTGCTCGACGTGAGCATGACCATCGAGCCTTGTTTGCACGACCCCGAGAACGCAGTGGACGTGTTCGTCAGTTACAAGCCGCTCGCACCGTGGGAGGCGCAGCGCTTCGACGAAGAGGAAGAGCGCGATGCGGTGCCCCCCCTGGAGCGGCTCGCGGGATAACGGACGCTGCTCGCGGAGTCTTACTATTTAGGGCTGCGTTGAAGCTTGGCGTCACCGCTGGCATCCAGTGCTCAACTTACCACTGGCACTCGTTGCCAACGCGGCGTGCATGCGGCGAAGCAACCGGGGCGCGTGTGCAAAAGCGCCCACGCCGCGAGCGTATGGGTGCGTGTGCGTTCTGCCGACGGGCTGTGCGATCCGCGTCGACTACTAGGCACGTCCTGGGAGGCCGGTGTTACCATCACATCTCCCAGCCATGACCGAGCCTGTTTGCAACTTTGTGCTGCCACGCATGCCGTCCGAGCCGCTGGCAATCGGCAACTTAGCTGTGCCCGCGCGGGTGGCCGTCCAGTCTACCCTGCCGGTGCGCAGCCCCTACACGGGCGAGCTATTGGGCTCCGTTCCCCAGAGCGACGCGACTGAGGTCGATGCCGTGGTGCGCGGGGCGGCTAGCACAGCTGAAGCGTGGGGACAGCTTCCGATCAAGGAACGCACCGTGCCGCTGTTTCGCTTCCGCGAGCTCGTCCTCGCGCGCCTCGAGGAGCTTGCACACAGCGCGGCGCGTGAATGCGGTAAGACGCTGGCCGAAGCCCGTGCCGGGGTGCTCAAGGGGGTCGAGGTGGTCGAGTACGCCTTGAGTCTGCAAAACCTCGATGTCGGAGGCGCCCTGGAGGTTTCCGGTGGCGTGCGCTGTCAGGTGCGCCGTGAGCCCTTGGGTGTGGTGGCCGGCATCACGCCGTTCAACTTTCCGGCCATGGTCCCGATGTGGCTATTTCCGATTGCGGTCACGCTCGGCAATGCGTTCGTGCTCAAGCCCTCCGAGAAGGTGCCGCTGACGGCGGGCCTTTTGGGCGAGCTGATGTTGGAGGCGCGCTATCCAGCAGGCGTGCTGTCCGTGTTGCACGGAGGCCGGGCCACGGTGGATTCGTTACTCGACCATCCTTCTGTCGCAGCGTACGCCTTTGTCGGCTCGTCAAAAGTCGCGCAACATGTGTACGCGCGTGCTGCGGGACATGGCAAACGTGTGCTCGCCCTCGGGGGCGCCAAAAACACGATGATCCTCGCGCCCGACGCCGATCCGGCATTGGCCATCAGTGGCATTGTCGCTTCGTTCACGGGCTGCGCAGGGCAGCGCTGTATGGCCGGTAGCTTGCTGGTCGCGGTAGGAGACTGCGAGGAGTTGATCGAGGGCATTGTCGACGCGGCACGGGCGCTGCGCCTCGGAAGCGACATGGGTGCCTTGATCGACGCTGCAAGTGTCGAGCGTCTCGAGGCCGGTATCAGCCGCGGCGTAGTGGAGGGTGCACGTTTGCTTCTCGATGGTCGTCGCCCGGTAGCGCCTGCAGGCTGCGAGCGCGGGCACTGGCTTGCCCCTACCATCCTCGATCACGTGCAGCCTGACAGCTTTTGCGCGCGCGAGGAGCTGTTCGGTCCCGTCCTTAGCATCGTGCGCGTGCCCACCCTCCATGCGGCACTCGAGATTGAGCGTGCGAGCCCCTATGGCAATGCCACGAGCGTGTTCACCCAGAGTGGCGCTGTTGCGCGCTTGGTCAGTGACCACGCAACGAGCGGTATGATCGGCATCAATGTCGGCGTGCCCGTGCCCCGTGAGCCATTCTCCTTTGGCGGCACCAAGGGGTCGCGCTTCGGGCATGGGGATATTACAGGTCAAGGTGCTGTGGACTTTTGGACCAAGCTTAAAAAGGTAACCTCGAAATGGGGACCGGCCATCGATGGGAGCTGGATGAGCTGATGAAAAAGACACCGCGCCGCAATGGTCATATCCGCTTGCTGAGTCACCCCGGAAACAACGGGCCCAGGCCCCTGCCCATCCAATGGGGCGCAGCCACTCCCGAGGCGCGTGGACCCCTGATTGCGACCTTGACCAATTCCTCCGACCGCAACGTGATCGGAGCGCACTCGGGCTCTTACGCGATCTATCGCGCGTTGGCGGTGGCGTCCGGATCGCTCGATCCTTCGCATCAGGCAGATCTTACCGACACGCGTCCCACCAAGCAGATTGGTCCTCATCCGTCATGGGCCGACCCCGAGCGCATCGTGTCGCTCGATCCCTACGGCCATCTCGTCGGCGAGGTGTTCGCAGACGAGCTCCGTCAGGGGCTCAATATTCAGCCCACCATCGCCGTGACGACAGCCCACATCGACTTGCCCGAGATTCGCGCTGCGATCGCCGCCGGCCGTCTCAAGCCGGACGGTAAGGTGCTGCGGGAGTCAGGCGACGTGCTCGTCACCAAAGCTGCGCTCGAGCCCGCTTGGTATCTGCCGGGCGTGGCCAGGCGCTTTGGTGTGGATGAAACCGAGCTGCGCCACGTGCTGTTCGAGGAAACGGCGGGGATGTACTCCGACCTCGTCACGCGTGGTGATCTCGAGGTGTTTTTGCCGCCGATCGGCGGCCAGACGCTCTACATGTTCGGCGATGTCGATCACATCTCAGACCCACGCGTTCCGCTCACGGCGCGCGTCCATGACGAATGCAATGGCTCCGACGTTTTCGGTTCGGACATCTGCACCTGTCGACCCTACCTTACCCATGCGATCGAAGAATGCATTCGCTCGGCGCAACACGGGGGTACCGGACTTATCGCCTACTTCCGCAAAGAAGGTCGTGCGCTCGGCGAGGTGACTAAGTTCCTCGTGTACAACGCACGCAAGCGCCAGGAAGGTGGCGACCGCGCCGACGCTTACTTCGCACGCACCGAATGCGTCGCGGGCGTACAAGACGTGCGCTTTCAAGATCTGATGCCCGACGTGCTGCATTGGCTAGGCATTCGCCATAT
>JBBSJC010000206.1:0-12820 GCA_038257655.1 Polyangiales bacterium
CGACCAGCGCATCGAAGATAGGGATCGCCGCGCCGCCGGAGAGGCCGAAGATATATTCGACTCCCTCGCGCTCCAGGCATTGGATCAGTTTCTCGGCGCCGGTCGTGATCTTGGGGTTCTCGGTCATGGGGCTCTTCTCGCTGCCCGGGGGCTGGTATGCCCAGACAAGAGCCTCAAATGTGTCTTCTCACAGTTCAGAAGCCAGCCGAAAACGGGATCATCTCACGGGAAAGTGGCCCGAGATTCCAGAAGCGCGGGTGTTTGGGGGTAGAAGACCCCGGCTAAGCGGCCATCGCGGGCACGACTACGGGTTCCGTGGGGGCCTTCACCCGGGATTTCACAACCAGCGCGAGTGCGACCACTAGGGCGTTGAGCACGGCGAGTAGTACGAAGGGCCCCGCACCCCGCCAGGCATCGAACAGCTTACCGCCCACGAACAGGCAAAACATGATGCCCGCAGCCCCGCAGGCGCCGAAGGCACCGACCACGGAGCCACGGAACTTGGCGGGAGCTTGTTGTTGGATCAGAACCTGGCTTGAGATGACCCCGCCCACCTGGCCGAAACCGATGATGCCCGCCGCCACCTTCATCAGCGTGCTCGTCGGGTCCATCACAAAGAACACAAGCCCGTAGCCGAGCACGTTCATCGTCAAACCGATCACCAGTGCGTTCACACGATTGATGCGGTCGCACAGGATGCCGATCACCGGCGCAAACAGCAGCGCGCAGCCACCAGCGATCGCCACCAAAATGCCGCCTTCCTTGATGCCCCTGGCTGCAGCCTCATCCATCATCAGGGCGAACTGTGCCGGGTTCACCCCGACCTCGGATAGCTGGCTCGCGTAGTGGGTGGTCATCCACAGCGGAAAGAACGTGCCTGCTACGGCCAAGTCCGCGCGGGCCACGAATGCGGACATGTAACAGAGCACCACGCCCATATCTTCTTTGGCGGCGCGCACGCCTTCGCCTGCCATCTTGAAGAACGGCACGCGTTCCTCAGAGATTTGCTCACCGCCCTTACCCTTGAGACCTAGCTGCAACAGCAGGGCAACCGCGATGCAAAGACCGGCGGCCACGTAGGCAGTCGAGGTGCCAGCAGAAATACCGTCTTGTCCCCTATTTACGAAAATGGACGGCAGTTTGGCGATGCCCAGGGCTGCGGCCATGGCGCCGAGCCCGTTCATGACCCCCATGATCGCGTTCGCCTTGCCGCGGTTCTCGTTGACCACGTAATCCGCGGCCAGCGTCGAAAGCATCGCCGTGGTGCCCGCGATTCCGACCGAGAAAATCATGCGGGCACCGATCAAATCACTCAGCGATCGGCTCATGGGCGTCAGCGCAAAGCCGATGCCCATGATCACAAAACCCAAGGCGTAGACGGCGCGGCGACCAATGCGATCCGACCAGATGCCCCACACACCGACGAGCGCCAGCACGACGACCTCGGCAAAAAAGCCGATCTTCCCGCTCGCGCTGCCATGCTCGCGGATGGGCAGATTGAGGAATGTCTGCAGCAGGTAGGGCTGCAGCACCGCGAACGTGACCGCGAGCATGATGGTGAAAAACGCGGCCAGGTAGAAATGAAAAAGATGCTTGGGCAGCACCCCCGGGTTCAATCTCGCGCCCCAGAATTTTCGTTGCTCGCTCATTTCGACCTCAAGCTGCTAAGCAGACTCTACCGACAGGTACGCGTCCGAATATCACTTTATATAGTTTGTGCAAAGCATGAACAGACATTGGCTTAGGGCGTCGCACGCGAATTGGCGTGCAAAGCGGGGTTGCGGGGCACAATCACTTGACATTCCATGCAACTGCCTACACGGGGCGAGCTGTTGATGAGTTGTGGATGGAACCGAGTTTCCCATTATTTTCAGTGGCTCCGCGCGCTTTCCATTCCTGTGAATTACAAAAATCCCCTGCTATGCGCTCTTGTCAGCGATTGGCCACGCTATGTGGGCCGTGTTACTTGTCAGCCCCGTGAAAGATTCCTCCGAATCCGCCCCCAATATCGCCGTGTTTGCTGACTTCGAGAACGTGGCGCTGGGGGTGCGCGACGCGAAGTATCCCAGCTTCGACATCCAGCTCGTGCTGCAGCGTTTGCTCGACAAGGGCAATGTGGTGGTCAAGAAGGCTTACTGCGACTGGGACCGTTATCGCTCGTCGGTGCGTGCCCTACACGAGGCAGCCTTCGAGCTCATCGAGATCCCCCACGTCTCGTATTCGGGCAAAAACTCCGCCGACATCCGGCTCGTCGTCGACGCCCTCGACCTCTGTTACACAAAAGAGCACGTCGATGTCTTCGCGATCATCTCCGGCGACAGCGACTTTTCGCCGCTCGTGAGCAAGCTGCGCGAGAACAACAAGCAAGTCATCGGCCTCGGAGTGAAGAACTCGTCGAGCGACCTGCTGATCGATAACTGCGACGAGTTCATTTACTACGACGATCTGGTGCGCAACAAGGCGCGTCATAAGCTGCCCGTCAAAGCGCAAAAGCCGCGCGGTACCGTCGTCAAACCGGCCGTTGACGCAAGTGGTAAGGCCCCGCCAGAGACCAAAGAGTCGGTCGAGGGATCGCGGCTCGAGGCGCTCGAGCATGTGCTCGAAATCGCCGATGCGCTGTTCCGCGAACGTGACGGCAATCTCTGGGGCTCGATGGTCAAGCAGACGCTGAAGCGTAAGCGCCCAATGTTCAACGAGACCTATCACGGTTACCAGAGCTTCAATCAGCTGCTCGAAGATGCCGACCAGCGCGGCCTGCTCAAGATCCAAAAGGATCCGAAGTCCGGCGGCTATGTGATCATCGGCTTTGGCCCCGAAGCGTAAGGTCTGTTTTGCGCGGAAGCACACCCGATGGACGCGTTCGAGCGCAAGCTCGTGATACAAGGGCAAGCGGGTAGGGCGAGTCGGCCTGCGGCGTGAATCGGTAACACTGCCGAGCGTCGGAACGTAGTTCGCCCTGAATCACAGGACACCGGTGCTTTTGCCGGTCCCCTTGGAGGAGAAGCGCATGCGTTCCATCGGCCGGATCATTTCCATTCTTTCCCTGGTGCTGCTGCCGCTGGCGGCAAGCGGTGCTTCTGCGCAGGCGCGCACCTTCAAGGTCGATTCAAGCGGCGGCAGTAACATTCAGTTCGTGTCGGATGCGACCCTCGAAAAGATTACCGGCGTCACATCCAAGGCCAGCGGAGACATCATCGTCGACCCCGCCGCCCCGGCAGGAATCAAAGGCAAGGTGTTGGTCGAGGTCGCTTCGATTCGCACCAATATCGACCTGCGCGACGAGCACCTGCGCAGCGATAGCTGGCTGGACGCGAAGAAATGCCCGAACGCTGAGTTCGTGATCACCAGCATTTCGGGCGTCGATAAGCTCAAGCCGAATGAGGCTGTCGATGCCGATGTGAAGGGCAAGTTCACGATTCATTGCGTGACGAAGGACATCACGACCAAGGCCAAAGTGCGCTGGGTGCCGGCGGCCAGCGGCGCCAAGGGCAGCGGCGACACCCTGCGCGTGCAGGCAAGCTTCGTGATCATGCTCGAGCACCACAAGGTTTCGATCCCGGCGATCGTCGCCCTAAAGGTATCGCCGAAGATCTTGGTCAACGTAGACCTGCGCGCCGCCAGCAAGTGATCTAATAAAAGCGTGCGGTGGCGTACTGGCTGGCCTAGATGCCGGCCTTTTTTTGTTACGTTTTGCTCAGCTAGCAAAAATCGGCTTGTGCTACCTCACAGTAATCCGCAGCCTTTGTAGGTGGGAATCACGCAATGGGCGTGGTGGGGGAGGCAGTATGATCCGCGAACGCGAGTCCTGGCCGGATGTGGATGGCAGCCCTGTCGCGGTAGGCGACTGGGTTGAGGTCTTCTGCAGCTGGACACATCAACCGAAATTCGATGGGCGTCCCGTGCAAGTCGTCGAGGTGTTGATGGGCCAGCGCGGCTCAGTCTTTCACCTACGTGATCCTTTCGCTGACGTTCCGTACCTCTACATGACCGCGGATGGCCACGGCTATCGACGCGTCAACGAGCCGGCTGCTGCCGCCTGCTGACCCTCAGGTCTCCTTGCTCGTGCGGGTGACCTTGGCGATCCAGCTGTCGTAGTCGCCTTCGTAGCCAGTGCGCGCCCAGTGCTGCTTCACATCGGCGAAGATGCGCGCGATCTGGTCGGGAGTGAGCTTGGGTTTGGCCTGCGCCGCAGCGAGCGCGGGCTCTGCTTGTGCGCGCGCTGCGGCGTGAGCGGGCTCAAGGGCCTCTGCTTCTGACTTGATGTCGCCTACGCCAAGATAACTACTCGACACCCGTTCGCTGATTTCTTTGGCGTTTTTGCGGCTGTCTTTGATGTTTCCCTTGCCGGTCAACACGTTGCCCAGGCCGAACACATTGTCGAAGCCGCGCACTTGGCCGGTCTCCCAGCTTGCAAAATCCACGAGCTCGCCTTTCATGGGCAGCCCTGGCACCGGCAGTGGAATCGACCCTATCGAGCTGACGACGAGCGGAGTGCGCACTTCGACGATGCCGCCTTCGATATTCATGAGCTTACCGTCGACGGTCTGCGTGCGCTGAAACCTCAGGCCGACGAGCTTACCGTCTTCGAGCATAGGCCCGAGGGGCGCGTGGTTGGGCTGGAAGCGCACGAGGTATTTGTCAATTACCTTGTCCATTAGCTTGGCGCGCACTTGGCCTGTCTTTTCGATCTGCTGCGGGGTTGCATTGTCGGGGGCGCTGGCGAGGGGCATCGCGACTTTTTCGCGGCGGTAATAGAGCGTGACGCCTTTGACGCCGAGATCGGCCTGCGTAAGGCCGTGTTTGGCAAGTGTCGCAGGGATGCCGGCATGCTCGAGCTCGAGCGTGGTGAGATGAATACCGCGCCTGGCGAAGGCCGCCTTAAAGAGCTCAAAGTTGATGATCTTCACCACGTCGATCGAGGCGAGCCCGCCGCCAACGACGATGGCATCGTCTGAAATCGTGTAGCGCACGCCGTCGAAGCCTGCGTCGGGGTAATGGTTATACCAGTAGACGAACGGGTTCTGATTGACGAGGCCCTGGCCGAGGTACGCATCGGCGCCGGGAAAGAGCGGCCGATCGCGCCAGGCGCCGCTCGCGAGCATCACCGCGTTGACGCCCCAGTCCTTGAGGAGCGTCTCGATCGTGATGTCTCGCCCGAGCACCGTACGCGGCACCAACACGACGCCGGGGCGGGTAAGGTTCTCGCGAATCGCGGCGTACTCTTTGTCGCGCAGCTTGTCGTGCCAGCGCGGCAGACCGTCTTCGATCTTGCCGAAGGGTCGTTCGTTTTGCTCGATCACCAGGGCCAACACGCCGCGGCTGGCGCACAGGGCGGCTGCCTCGGAGCCTGCGACTGCGCCTCCGATGATGGCGACGACATGGCGGGAATCACCGGGGATTGTCAGGGTTTCGGGCATGTGCGGGCACGATAAAGGAGCCCGAGCACGGTACAAGCAAAATCTGTGAGCCCCTCGCCCCCCGGCGAACACGGTTCGCCTGCTCGATCTGCCGACTCGCCGCAAAGGTCGACCGTCGCCTAACTGGGGTTGGTATGGCGTGGAGTCTGTTGTCGGTGGCTCCCTGCCGACTCGTTTTTTCCGGAGGCTTAGTCATGGCTCTCAACGTGGGCATCAGTGGATTCGCCAGCTACGCGCCGCCGTTCAAGGTTTCGCTTGAAAGCTGGTGTGGTTGGACGGGAAACGCTTGGGACAAGGTGTCGGCCGTCATCGGTCGCAGCTTCCGGCAGCCCGGTCCCCACGAAAGCATTTACACGATGGCAGCCAACGCGGTGCTGCGGTTGATCGATCAGTACGAGATCGATCCGCGCGACGTCGGCTTGCTCGCGTTCGGTACGGAATCGAGCACGGACAACGCAGCCGGTGCCGTGATCGTGCGCGGCATGATCGACCGCGCGCTCGCGCTGCGAGGACGACCGAGACTTGCCCGTGCCTGCGAAGTCCCAGAGTTCAAGCACGCTTGTCTCGGTGGTGTGTACGCACTCAAAGCAGCGGCGCGTTACGTGGCGACCGATGGCCAAGGCAAAAAGGCGATCGTGGTATGTGGCGACATCGCCGAGTACGAGCGCGGCTCAAGCGGCGAGCAGACGCAGGGCGCCGGCGCGGTTGCGATGTTGGTCGAAGAGGAACCGAAATTGTTGCGCCTGGACCTCGCGCACACGGGCTCCTCGTCTGACTTTCGCGGCATGGATTTTCGCAAACCCGTGGCGCGACACTTCTCGGACCAGTACGCACCCAACACCGATCGATATGCCGATTTTCCGGTGTTTAATGGCAAATATTCGACGTTCTGTTACCTCGACGCGGTGACCCACGCTTCGCGCGACATGTTCGAGCGGCTGGGCGAGGAGCCAGCCTCGTTCTATCAGCGCGTCGCTGCGGTGTTCATGCACCGGCCGTTTCACTGGATGCCGGTGAACGGTATGACTTCGATGTACGTGGCTGGTTTGGCCGACAGCGAAGTCGGGCGTGAAGAGCTCAAGCAGCTCGCGACCCAGGCGGGCGTCGACTACGACGAGGCTTTGATCGAAATCCGCGCCAGTGGCGACTTGCTCGATGGTGCCATGCGCTGCGGCATCGATTCGGAGCCGTATCCGAAGGTGAGTGCGATTGCCAAGGTCGCGCGCAATGCGCCCGGCTTGAAGGCGATCCTCAAGGACAAGATGCGTTTGGGTTCAGATAAGATGCGCGATCTGGGCAATCTCTACACAGCGGCCCTACCTGCCTGGATCGCTGCGGGTCTGGAACAGGCCTACGAGCTCGGTGAAGACTTGGCTGGTAAGACCGTGCTAGCGGTCGGTTATGGCAGCGGCGATGCAGCGGAAGCCATGCCGATGCAGGTGGTGGAGGGTTGGCAAGAAGCCGCCTCGCGTATCGGCTTTAGCCGTGCCCTCGAGCAGTCTGTCGAGCTTACCCGCGAGGAATACGAGCAGCGTCACGACGGTAAGGTCGTGCACATTGCCTACGTTCCGCGCGGCGAGTTCGTGGTCGATAGAGTCGGCGAGCGTACCGATGCTGCGTTTCAAGACATCGGCATCGAGTACTACCGCTATGTGCCCGAGGTCGGCGAGATCGCCACGGCTGCGGAGTAGCTAGGAAGGCGGTGCTCGCTCCAAGCGCGCAGTGTCGCTCGCAGCGCTTGACAGCAGCGAGTGCCCGCTACTTGGGCTCGGGCGCCTCGCTCGGTGCACGTCCTGCACGGCGAATGGCCTCGCAGGCCGTAACCAGGCGTCCGGTGTCGAGCTGAACGGGGGTCACGCGCTCGCTCAGCCACAGGGCGGCGGACTTGACGTCAGAAAAGATGCGCGTGGGTGGACCTGCGCGAATGGTAAAGATGGCGGTGGCTACACTTCGAATCGCACTGGCCGCAAACCCGCTGCCGAAGATGATCAGCGCGATCGCGGGTTTCACGTCCAAGCGTGATTCAACGCCGGCGCGGCCCGCGGCACGCAGGTCGGCCGGAGGTAGGCGAAGATGCTCCTCGGCCATGTGCACGGCGCCGTAGAACTGCCCCCTGAGCATTTCGTTGCGGTATGCGAGCACGGCCGTTATCTGCTCGAGGCTTACCTCTCTGCGCCAGCTGGCGATAAGGATGCCGCTCTCGCTGCCGTGGGCGTGCCCTTCGCTTTCGTTTGCGATCTCGAGCGATGGCGGGACCATAGAGACGCTGCCCATTGGCCTTAGTATCGAACGGCACGCGCAGCGACCGCAATGACCATCACCAGCTCTTAGACGGCCTCCGAAGTAGGCGCGTCCGCAGAAGCTTGCGAAGGCTCGCGGATAGGGCCAGAACGCCGCACATGAATGCAGTGCTGAGTCAGCCGGTACAAGGCAAGGTAGTGGTGACGGGGGCTAGTGGCTTCATCGGAAGCCGTCTGCGCGATGCGCTGCTCGCGGGTGGAGCCGATGTTGTCTCACTCGTGAGGCCGCGATCGCCTGCAAGTAAGCTCGGGCGCACGGCGGCCGTCGACTATGGAGACGTGGATAGTCTGCGCGCGATGTTCGAGCGCGAACGACCTGACTATGTGTTTCACGTGGCGGGCGCGACCAAAGGCGTGAGTTATCAGGATTTTCACGGAGGCAATGTGCTGCCGACGGTCAACCTGCTGCAGGCGTTGCACGACAAGCATCCGGCGCTGAAGCGCTTCGTTCACATCTCTTCACTCGCGTCTTACGGTCCGAGCGCGGGCAGCGTGCCCAGGCGCGAAGCGGACCCGCGCGCGCCGCTCGAGTTTTACGGGCGCAGCAAGCTCGAAGCAGAACAAGCGGTTGAAAGCTACGAGGCCAAGTTGCCCTGGACGATCATTCGTCCAAGCGTGGTGTACGGACCGGGCGAAGCAGACATGTTCACCCTGTTCAAGGCGGCCAAGGGCGGCCTGAACTTGTTTTACGGCAATCGGGAAAAGCGCGCGTCGGCGATTTACGCCGATGACCTGGTGGATGCGATCGTCACAGCGGCGCAGAGCGAGCGCACGTTGAGCCGCGGCTACTTTCTGTGCGATGGCGTGCCGTATACGTGGGGCGAGATCCAAGGTCACATCGTGCGCGCCGTCGGTCGGCCTGCGTTCAATCTGAGCTTGCCGGGCTTTGTCGTGCCGCTTGCGGGGCGCGCGGGCGAATTGCTGACGGCGTTCGACAAGAAGCCACGTTTGCTCAACCGTCAGAAGGCGATTCTGGATGCTCAGCAAGCTTGGCTGTGCACCCACGAGTCAGCGGCCCAGGACTTTGGCTACAAGCCACGCGTGTTCATGGCTGAGGGGACGCGCCGAGCGTACGAGTGGTACAAGGCCAACGGTTGGCTCTGACAGGGCTCTGCACGTTGCGGCTCCGTCGGCAGCAACAGCATGCAGGCACGCGCAGACGACCGTCAGGGTGAGCAGCTGCCATCGGCAAGCCTGCGATCGTAGTGCAGCTTGAGCGCGCCCGATGCGCTCATACGACGCGCGAGCACGGCGCCAAAAACCTCGAACACGGCGCTGGTGACGAGCTCTGCTTTTGGCGCGTAGAGCGTGCCGGAGATCGTGGTGTTGCCCGCGAAAGACAGCGAGCCGGTTCCGCCTGCGTACACGCGCACGCGGCCCGGCGTGGCGGCACTGCCGAGCTCGACCAAGTCCCCGGTCGAGAGGTTATTGGCGATTACCAAGTCGAGCTCTGCACCAGGTGCGAGTTGAACGCGCAATGCGCCTCCAGCCTCGGTCACCAGATCGCCGTTGATGTACAGGGTGACGCGGCCGGTAATCGTCAGCGTGATCGGGTTGGGCGCGTAGAGCTCGTCCACGTAGTAGCTTCCGCAAGGCAGCGTGATTTCAAGCGGCGCGCTGAGGGCCTTCAAGCCCTCTGAGGGATCGAGCCCCACGGCTGCATTGTCGTTGCGAGTCCTGGCGGCGAGCACCAGCGCCGGGATATCGGGGCCGGTGTCGCAATCGCACGGTGGCGTCACCTGCACGGCCGACCGTGTCACGGGCGGACTGCCTTCGCTGATGTCGACGACGGAGCTGGAATTGACAGTAAGGGTGCCCGCGAGACTGAGGCTCTTCACGCGCAGGTCTCCGCCGACTTCGGCGTCGCCGTTGACTGAGATGTCGTATTGGCCATCGAGCTGACCCTGGTCGCGTAGATCGCCGCCAATCGTAAGCGGGCCTCTAGTCGGGATGCCATTTGAGCCCGCGACGGTCAGCGCGCCACCGATCACGGCGTCCACGGGATAGAACGCGCCGTTGCTACCCACCGAGCCCTCGGACAGTTCGGTTGTTTGCCTGGCGGTTTCGAAGGCATCCGTGATTACGGATGTGCTGCTGTTCAGGTCGTCGCAGCTGCACGCAACGTAGCGGAATGCACGGGGTGCTGTGCCGTCGCCACAGGCCGGGCCTGCGCCGTCCCCTACGCTCAACAAGGGGCCGCTGCCGTCGCAGCCAGCGTTGTTGCCGCCTGTTCCGCTGGCATCGGCGCGGCCGCCGTCGTTCGGCGTGCCACCTTCATCGCTACCGACGCTGTCGCTCCTTAGCGCGCCAATCGAAAACCGCCGATCACAGCCGCTGGCTGCAAGCGTCATGAAGAGCGATGTGCCGATCGATAGGATAGTAAGGTTGCGATGCACCGTGCGGACCGTCAGCGTTCTGCTTCGAGCTGCAGCATACGCTTTTTGGCTTTGAGCGTGAGCCCTGCACTGGGGTGCTTCTCGATGAAAGTGCGCAAGGCCTCGAGCTCGGCCTGACGGTCGCCCATGGCCCGGTAAGCCTCAGAGATGCCGTAACGTGCCTCTTCGCTCAGCGGTCCCTTGGGCGATACCTTGAGCGCGCTCTTGTAGCGAGCGAGCGCGGCACGTGCGTCGTGCAGATGCTCAAGGCGCACACCGGCCGAGGCCACACGCGCCACGTAGGCCGCATCGCTGTTCGGCGCGGCTTGCCACACGCGGGCGTAATTCTCGTCGGCTTCTTTCCACTTCTTTTGGGCGCGCAAACGGTTGGCGTCCTCGAGCCAGTCTTCGGGCTTGCGGGTGCGCGCCCTCGGATCCGGCGGGCTGAGCTCGATTTCATCGAGTGTGATCGGCGTGACTTCAGTCTCTTCCAACGAGACCACGACAGGCTTCACTGGGGCGGTCTTTTGCTTGCGCGTGAGGGGCTTGGGTGGCGTGAGCTGCTCGACTGTGGGCTCGAGACGCTGCTGCTTGGCCCACCACATCACGGCGGCCGAAGCACTACCAATCCCTGCAAAGGCGATGACTGCTGCGGCGGCCGTCTGCCACAAAGCAAAACGACGTCCACGCTTCTCGAGCGTATGCACGGGCGCAATCGGTGGCGCTACGTACGTTGGCTGTTCGGCACCAAAACCCGCCGCGAGCAGTGCGTTCTCGATCATCGCATCGGTCTTGGCCTTGGCGAGTCGCGCAGCGGGACCGGGGGCGCCGTCGAGCTTGAGCTCGGGCGGGAAACCCGCGATTTTTTCGTATTCCCCCGTCATGATGATCTCACTTCCGGCTCGTCTTCCCCCAGTGCTGTGCGCAAGCGCGCCATCCCGAGGCGTAATCTGCTGCGCACCGTCTCGAACGGTAAGCTGAGCTCTTCTGAAATTTCTCGCACGCCGAGCCCGACGACGTGATGAAGCACGAGCACTTCGCGTTGGTCGGCAGGCACTTCATCGAGTGCGCGCATCGCTCGTCTGCGCGACATGAACGTCGAGGCCGCTCCGTCGTTGTCGACTGGCGCTAGATCGGGCGTGTATTCCACGTGGCGCTGTTGCGATACGCGCGAGCGACGGATGTGGGCAAACACGGTGCGCACTACGATCCGATCGGCCCAGGAGGCGACCGCGCCTTCACCACGATAGGAGGGCAAGCCCTTGAGCACACTGACCATGGCTTCTTGGGCGATGTCGTCGACATCACTGTCGCCTTTGACGAAGTAACGCACGAGGTTGCGCATGCGCGGTAGCAGCGTGCGCAACAACTCCGAGGCCGCCTTCCGCTCTCCGCGGCAGGCAGCTTCGATCAGCGCACGATGTGGGTCTAACTCGCCGTCCGCCACTACCTTGGCCTCAGCTGGCAGCATAACAGTCACAGAAGATGCTTGGGACACGTAGGCATAGGGGGCCCGTTCATGACCTTGTGCCATCTCGCCGGAGAAGGCGACCCCGAGGGGCAACAGCAAGGCAGTGAGCGGTTCCCGAAGCATCAACGGGACAGAGGCCGGGGCCACAACGATCGGGTCAAAGCCTGGGTTGTGATTGCCGGCTCACGTGTGGCACAACCTGCGCTCAGACGTGGTTAGCGGCGTGCCTATTTGGAGAATCCCGTGAAAAATCGTGACTTTCAGTTCGATCATCACGGTGACTTCCGTGCGCTCACACGCGGCGAGTTAAAGCCGCCAGTCCCCGGAAAAAGGCCAGGCCGTACTATGCATGGGCGCGGTGGAGCTGGACTGTTCCCGCGCCGACTATGTAAACGGGCGCTACGCACCGTCGCCGTTTTTCCCGGGCAGCTTGGGCGGTCAAGGGCTGGGCTGGTGAAAGCCGAGCATGTCGGTAAGATCGTGTGCACGCTTCTGTGACCCGACCGTCTTTCATCATCGTTTTTGCCTGGTCAATGTTCTTGACCATGACGCTCAGCTTCGTGGGTGCTGTGCGCGACAGCATGCTCGGCAGCGTGAGAAGTGCGCGTGCGCAAGACGCGGAGCCTGCGTTCGATGTGCTTGTGCGTATCGACAACCCGGAGGACAGGCTGTTGCTCGACCGCGTGCGCGGGCAGACGAGCGACCTGAACGTGTTGTTGTTGACCGACTCGAGCCAAGCGATCGAGCCGACCTTGCCAGTGCAGCTCGAAACCGCGCGCAAGTTAGCCGAGCAGCAGCGGACGCGCGTCGTGGTGTGGTTTGAGCACCATGATGAGGTGGTGACCGTATTTGTGGCCGAGCCTGGGGCAGGGCGCGTGCTCGTGCGACGCATCGAGCCCTCGGGAGGACGGCTGGGCGGCTCCGCGCAGCAAGAGTCCGCCGCCTTGGTCGTACGCAGCGCGCTGCGCGCTTTGGCCGCGGGCGGAGAAATCGGCGTGACCGAACAAGAAGCGGCTCCGCCCGCACCTCCCGCGCCGGTGCCAGTCGTCGTGAAGGAGCCTACGCCCGGTCCGCGTGCACCTGAGCCGCTGCCACCGGGCTTTGAGCTTGTGCAGTTTGTCGGCGCGCGTTCTGCGTTAGACGGCGTGGGCAAAGTTGGGCAGCAAAGTCTCTTTGGTCGACTGGCTTTGCGCCGTAGCCACTACCAAGGCGAGCTGCGCGCGGCGCTCGGATTTCCCGTGCGGCTCGAGGACGACG
>JBBSJC010000207.1:0-12787 GCA_038257655.1 Polyangiales bacterium
GAGCTCGGGAACCATGCACGCTTCACTCAAGGTCGCCACATCGTCTGCCTCATGCAGGTACAGCGATGCGCACAAAAGCACGTCAGAAAACTCGAACACCTCGTCGCGCACCAAGGCGTCGAACGCGCGCGCTAGACAGGCAAAAACGGCGCGACGCAGCGGCGACTGTGCTTCCTTGAGCGCACGGTTGAGCAACAGCCGGACCGTCCTCTGGCGGCGTGTCTTACGCGTTTGAAGCCAGTCTGGATCATCGCCGAAGGAGCCATCCGCATCGACCAAGTGCAACAGGGTGCGCACGCGTCGCATGCGCAGCGTGGGATGAGAGATGCGTCCCGCATGCTCGATCGGAACTTGTTCCGCCGCGAGCATCCAGCCGCCGAGCCGCTCAAAAACCTCGTGCAGCGCAGTCAACGACTCGCCCTCATCATCGCCAAGCGCGATCAAATCGGTGACTGTCGAGCCGGTCAGCAGACCAAGGTCGAGCTCGGTGAGCGCACTGACGATCGCGGCTCTTCCCTCGCGCGTGTTTGCATCAGAAGCCTCGAGCCTGCCCACGGCGAGCTCGGCGCGCTCGACTGCGATCCGTGCCAGCGACAGGGCGGCGCCGGCGCCTTCATCAACGAAGCACTGCAGGGCGGAGGCTACCGCTTGGTCGACGCTACCTTCGCCTGCATCCTCCGCGGAAAGGCGCTGCAGCAGCCATTCGATCGTGGCCGCCGCGCTGTCATCGTCGTTCGTTTCAGCGTCGGCTAGCTGCTCACGGAGCACACGGCAGGCAAGCGCGCGCTCTTTGTGACCGAAGTCCGGGCCGATTTTCTCATCGAGCACCTCGAGATAGGCTTCCGCTGCAGGCAGGCCACCCAGCCGCAGCAACGCGGGCAAAAGGCGCTCTGCCAGGACGGGCGCAGCCTCCGCAGCACGCGGCAAACCAAACATCATGGCTGCCGCGATACCGGGATCTTTCTGCATTAAGCTGCCACTCAACACCTGCTGAATCGCGGTGGCAGCGGGTCGCGCGACAATCGCCATGCTCGCCACCAACGACGCGGCACCTCGCCGCCATTCTGTGGGCGTAAGCTCCGGAGCGAGCGCAGCTTTAATTTGCTCGCCCAGCCGCGGAATGGCCACCGACAACAGACCGCGGGCAGAGGCCACGTGCCGCCACACGAGCGATTCGCGATCCGCGAGCAAACGTTCCCACGCGGCACGCACCAAGGGTTGCTCGATAGCCTTGATACCACTGTCATCGCGCTGGGCTGCGCGCCGTGACGCTTCGCGCGCGGCCCGTTCTAGCAGGCGTGCAGCAAGGCGCCGCGAAGGCAGCGCGCCCTGGGAAGGCTTATCCACCCAGTCGCGGACATAGTCAGGTTGGGAGATCAACGCGAGCGCGAGCTCATCGACGCGCACATCCACACCTATCGGCAGCGACAATGCAAGCGACGCACGGGAGCGCATGCGCGCGTCCGAGAACCCATCGTGTGTGCCCCGGGCGAGCGCCGTCGCCAGCGCTACGAACGTGTTCGCATCGGCGTCGGCAAGCCAAGTTGCGATCGCCTGGCTCAGGTGATCTCGTTCCTCGCTCGCGGGCAAGGCCGACATCAGCTCGTAAATCGCGAGCGCTGCGCTCGATGCAGACAGCCAGCTCAGATCCTGAAACAGACCATGGGCCACGGCGTGACGTACGCTCGCGAGCAACTCCCGCGAGTCCGTCCCTTCGAGCGGCAACGCTCGCTGGGCAGCCTGCGCAGCCAGGTTCGCAAGCGCGCGCCGAAAGGCCGTCCGAAGCTCATCGCCGCCCTGCAGCGTTGCGAGCCTGGACAAGTCCTGCACGTCATGGTGCTGACTCCGAGTCCCCACTATCCCCAGCATACCCCTTCTACGCGACCGCGCGCTAAGCCTCGCGGCGCATTTCGAAGCAGCACACCTGCACGCACCAAGGGCTGACGCGCGCGTGTAGGACTTCCGCTCTTATCTTTGGCGTCACTCGCTGCCGAAACATGCCTGAAGCAGGCGCAACTCCACGCTGCGCCCGTAGTAGCGCGCCTTCTCACGGAGGTAACTTGTGCCCTTCAGCTCACCTTGTGTGCCTAAGGTTAGCCGCCTGCGTCGCACGACGCTCTGTAAGGTGATGGCGGCACTCACTGACAAGTTGAGACTCTCACTCATACCGAACATCGGCACGCGAAAGGTAAGATCGCATGCCCCGATCGCCTGCTCGGATAGACCGTTGCCTTCGTTCCCAAACAGGATGCAAAGCGGTTCGTCCACCGGAAGCGCGTCGACTTCCAGTTCGCCGGTCATGATCGCGCCCGCCAAGCGCACCCTCTTTGGGTTGCCAAGCCTTTGTTCGAAGTCCGCGAAGTCGCTGTGCTGGTGGGTATGAACCCAGTGAAAGGCGCCCTGCGTCACCCAGCGATGATCGAGGGCTCGGGGGTCGGCGTCGATCACGTGCACATGCATGGCGCCCAGGGCCTCGGCGGTGCGCACGATCGCGGCGGCGTTGTGGGGGTCTTCGGGATGCTCGACAGCGACCTCGACGCTCGAAATGCGCCCGTGCAGTACTTGTTCGATGCGCGCTCGGCGGCCGGCAGTGATCGACGAAGCGGTCGCCTCGATCACCGCCTGCGCGCCTGCCCGTTCGATAAACCGATCAATCTCGCCAAAGTCCATGAGCGGCGCACTGCCTAACACCGAAAGGAAGCTCGCGCATCCGGGTCGCACGTTTGAAGCCATTGAACCACACCGTATGGTAGCCTGCGGCCGCCTCGGGGGGTGCCATCGATGGGCCGGCCCGCGGCATTACGGAGGAAACCGATGCTTCAGAATCAACGACCCGCGACACGCGCAGTGCTCGGGTGTGCGCTCGGCTGCGCGCTTGCTTTCGGGCTCAGCGCCTGTGGCGGAGTCACAAAATTTAACGACACGACTGCGATTGCAGTTAGGGGCCCCGCCGTCGAGGCCCCGCCACCGCCCCCGGCCAAGCCCAAGCGCGTGGAAATAAAGCTGGATCGGATCGAGATCACGGAAAAGATACAATTCGATCTCGACCAAGCGACGATCAAGCCCGAGTCCCACGACTTGCTCGATGAGATCACCAAGGTCTTCATCGACAATCCGCAGATCAAGAAGGTCGACATCATCGGCCACACCAGCGACGAGGGCGCCGACAACTACAACAAGACGCTGTCAGAGCAGCGCGCCAAGGCTGTAGTCGCCTACCTGACAAGTCACGGAGTGGCAGCGGCTCGCCTGACCTCGAAGGGTATGGGCGAAAGTCAGCCCATTGGTGACAACAAGACCCAAGACGGCAAAGAGATGAACCGCCGGGTGGAGTTCTTGATCGTCGAACAGGATCTCACGAAGGAAGTAACCAAATGAAACACGCTCATACATTCCTCGTGCTAGCCCTTGCCAGCCTCGTTGGTTGCTCCTTCTATGCGCGCGGTCCGGAGGACTACCGCAAGGTCACCCGCGACCTACTCGAGAAGAAGAACGAGAAGATTGAGGATTGCTACAAGGGAGAGCTAGCCGCGAGCGAGACGGCGCAGGGCAACGTGGTCGTACGCTTCGACGTCGAGGCCAAGACGGGTAACCTCACCAACATCAAGGTCGTCGACAAGAAGACCAATGCCAGCGAGAACCTGCAGAAGTGCGTCGTTGATGCGCTTCAAGGCCTGAAGCTCGATCCTCCTGATCAGCGCACAGGTGAGGCCACTTTCGAGTGGGATTTCTCCCGAGCAAAGCGCTGACGACGCCCCCCCACTCCTGATATGCTCGGAATTTGGGGGCGGGGTGGCTAAGTTCAAGGGTAGTGTCTACGAGTCGACGCGCAGGTTTACCGACAAGGAGTACGGTGAGGGCGCAGTATCACGGGTCCTTGACCGGCTGCCCGCGGCGGACCGTGAGCTTCTGCGCAACGTGCAGGTGCTCGACTGGGTGCCGGTCGAGCCCGTGCTCCGCTATCATCACGCGCTCGATAGCGTGTTTGGCACGGGGGACCTTAGTGTCTGCACCGCAGCCGGACGCTTCAGCGCGGGTTGGGCAATAAACACGGTCCTCAAGGTATTCGTGCGTTTCAAGTCCCCAATCTGGCTCGTCGAAAAGGCAACTAGCGTCTGGGGCCGTTACCACGACACAGGCCGCTGGGAGATCGACAAGCAAGCTGACCATCGCATTTCCGGTCGCCTGCTCAACTTTGCCGTCAAAGATCCCGCCTTCTGCGCGCGGCTACGTGGTTGGTTGCAGGGAGCGGTCGAGCTCACCGGAGGCAGACAGCCAGTGGTCACCGAGACGCGATGTGCAGCAATGGGCCATGCCGAGTGCACGTTCAACGTCAGCTGGCAGGAGTGAGCGCCTGCAAGCCTGGCAAGTAGGGCATCGTACGAGCATCGCGTCTGATGTACTTCGACCTGTTCGCGATCGCTGGGCGGCAGAGTCTAGCGACCGCGTTCTAGAGCGAACACGGGCAGCTTCGCGCGTTGGCTCAACCACACGCCACCGCCCATTTCTGTGAAGCCAGCTGACAGCCCACGCCGGTACAAGCTCGCAGGGTGTTGATGCATGCCGCCATCCGTGAGCGCTTCGTCCACGATCCCTTGCTGCCAATCCTCGCGCGCGACCGCTTCCACGTACAGCCCGCCGATGGACAGCCGCGCGAGGTTTTGCAGCGCGAGCTTCACGTCTTTGGCGGAGAGATACGGCAGCACGCCCTGGCAGACCACGAGATCAAAGGGCTGCTTGGCGCGGTAGTCCACAAGCGAGCCTTGCTCCCAGCCAAAGCGTTCGCAGAGGTACTTGCTGAATTCCACGCCTTGATAGCGCGCGCGCGGGAAGTGTCGGGCGACCACTTCGCGCCAAAGGCCGATTCCGCAGCCCACGTCGAGCACGCGCTTTACGGGCACTCCGAGGTACTGCACATAACTGCACACGAAGGCGCCGAGCTTGTCGATGTGCGCGCGATCGACAACGCGCGTCTTCTTACTGAAATAGAAACGCTCGTAGTAAGCCTCATCGAACAACTCGCTGGTTGGTTTCACTCGCGTCTCTCCCTCACGTGATGCGCCCGTGAATCAAGCCAGCATACGCGTGCGCATTGGGCGACAGCCAGCGTGAATGCTGTGCACAGCGCGTCCGCCGCGCCGCCAATTCCTGACTGTTTCTGCGCGCCTGGCGCTTGGCACAAGCAGTGCAGTGCACGGCCTTATGATCACGAGCCCCGTGCCACACGCACCACACGCCCCCTCGGAAGCTGCGCAGGCAACCTACCAACGCGGCCTGTACGCCCGGCGTTATGCCCATTTTCGCGCGCTTCATGACTTCCTGCGCTACGACGCGCGCTATCGGCTGTTTTTGATGGAAGAGATGTTTAGAAAGCACGGCATTCCATTCGAGCATCAGCGTGTATTCGAGCTCGGTTTCGGTACGGGCTCACTGCTCTTACGGTTCGATGGCACGTCCACGTTGCACGGCTCGGAGATCTCCGAGAGCGCCGTCGCAAGTTTGCGTGCAGACCGGCGGATCGACGCCTACAAAGAAGCGCGTTTTGTGCTGTCGGAGCAATGCGGCAAACCCGCCTTCCCGGGCAAGGATTACGATGTCGTGATCGCATCCCACGTGCTCGAGCATGTGCCGAGCGACGTTGAAACACTGACGTTGCTCGGTGAGCACACAAAACCTGGCGGCTATGGCTTGTTCTTCATGCCGCTGGAACGTCCGCGTCACAATCCAGATCATGCGCGCACCTATACGGCTGCGGGTTTTGAGCGCTTGCTCTCGCACACGGGCTGGGCCCCAGTGCACATCGAGGAAAACTTTCGCTACGCCTCCCACGTCGTGCAGGTGATCAATTGGCCCAGCCGGGCCCGCATCCCGCTGCTCGGCCCCTTCGTCGAAGCGATCAAAAGCCTGGCCCTGGCCCTGCCGCCCACAACGCTCGTGCGTTTGGTCGAACAGCCGCTTTCGACGGTCCATGTGCGCCCCTATCAGCTGATGGTGCTCGCGCAGCGAAAAGGGCTGCTACGATCCGGCCAGGAGGGGCCCCATGTTCTTCGGCTCAGACAAACTCAAGCTGCCCAAGGCCAGCGAAGCCCTACCCGGGCGCAGCGAGAAAATGCCCGTGCCGCAGACGCACTTCGTCAACGGACATCGGATCCAGCCGCCATTTCCCAAGGGAATGCAGCAGGCCATGTTCGGGATGGGCTGCTTCTGGGGCGTCGAACGCAAGCTGTGGGAAGCACCCGGCGTGTACACCACGGCCGCAGGCTACGCCGGCGGCTTCACGCCCAATCCGACTTATAACGAGGTCTGCAGCGGGCGTACCGGGCACAATGAAGTGGTGCTCGCGATCTTCGACCCCAACGTCACGAGCTACGAAACGTTGCTCAAGTTGTTTTGGGAAAATCACAATCCCACCCAGGGCATGCGTCAGGGCAACGACGAGGGCACGCAGTACCGCTCCGCTATCTACGTCTTCGATGACGCCCAGCGCGCCTTCGCGCTCGTGACCAAAGCGGCCTACGAAGAGAAGCTTCATGAAGCCGGTTTTGGGGCTGTCACCACCGAGATCGTCGACGCACCTGAGTTCTATTACGCGGAAGAGTACCATCAGCAGTACCTGGCGAAAAACCCAGGCGGCTATTGTGGCGTCGGTGGCACGGGCGTGACCTGCCCGGTCGGAACAGGAGTTTAGGGTGCGTGATCAGCCGTGGCTGAAGCTGCTCGATCTGGTGTGCCATAAGCTCGGTGCGCGTGATGCGCGCGTGGAGATCGGCGGCCAAGATCCCACCGAGCCGAACATCGTCTGGGCAGAGCTCGAAGAAGGGCGGCGCTTGGTTGCGATCTTCGAAGCGCCACCTCCGAATCGCGAGTCGGTGGAAGAAAAGCTGCAACTTCTCGTCGAGGGCTTTCGCAGCACGCTGCAGCCGGCTTCAGAGCCGCCGAGTGGACGTCATGCCGCGGCCCTACATCGCGAGCTCGATCTGGCCCTCGCTCAGCTCGGCGAGCGCACGGGCGCAGAGACCGTGTGGATCATCGATTATCAATCGCCGGTGATCTGGGGCGGCTCCGAAGCACGCTCCGAGTCGCTCGATCTCGATCTATTGCTGCTGACCGCCCGCGCCGACCAGATGCTGTCGACCACGAAGCTGACCTGGGCAGAGCTGTTGGCCGCCCCCGAGGGCGCAAGCCTGGAGCGCCTACGTGAGGCGGGGCTTATCGGCATGGCCCAGCGCGCGGTTTACGACGAGCACGAGGCGCTACGAACGTTGAGCGAAGAAGGCGGCTTAGCTGCCGCCGCACGCAGGTTGCGTAGCGCTCGCGCATTGGCCGAGATCCGCGCGCGCGCCATGCGTGACCACTCGATCACGCGCTCCGAGCTGCGCGGCCCAGACATCCAGTGTTTTGCGCACTCCCTGGCCGGCCAATACCAACTCGTGCTCGTGTTCGACGAGACCTACTCGCCGCTGCATGCCGAAGGCAACGTGCAGCGCGCGCTGCCGCACATCGAGCGCCTACTTCTGTCTCTGCCGCCGGTCGATCCGATGTCGGGTGGGGCGCGCGTAGGCAAGGTCTTACGGATGCCGAGCAACAAGCGCTGAGGCGCTAGCAGACAGGCCCGAGCGACAGCTACCCGCGTTGGCAGCTGGAGACCGCGTCGCAGCGCGGTATGCTCGCGCTTCCATGGCTGAGGAACTTCCGAAGAATCGCTACGACGCCGCGCTTGCGGCTGAGATTGAAACCCGCTGGCAGAAGTACTGGGACGAGCACCAGACCTTTCGTCAGCCCAATCCGGGTGAGCCCGGCTTCGATGCTTCGAAGCCCAAGTTCTACGCCCTCGACATGTTCCCCTACCCGAGCGGCGCAGGCCTGCACGTGGGGCATCCCGAGGGCTACATCGCCACCGACATCTTGTCCCGCTACAAGCGCATGCGCGGCTTCAACGTCCTGCACCCGATGGGTTGGGACGCGTTCGGTCTGCCGGCCGAGCAGTACGCGATCAAAACCGGCGTCCATCCGGCGATCACGACGAAAAAGGCGATCGACAACTTCCGGCGCCAGCTCAAGCGCTTCGGCTTCAGCTACGACTGGAGTCGCGAGCTGGGCACGATCGATCCTGAGTATTACCGCTGGACACAGTGGATCTTCGTACAGATTTACGAGACCTGGTTCGATGTCGAGGCGCAGCGCGGACGACCGATAGCTGAGCTCGTCGCGGAATTCGAAGCGGGCACTCGCAGCGTGCGCTTCAATCCCGACGCCCCCGAAGTCAGCGGCGAAGACAAAGACCGCGAGCTCGCTTCGTGGCAAACGCTGGGCCCGCGCGAACAGCGTAAGATCATCGATAGCTATCGCCTGGCCTACCTTGCGCAGCAGACCGTCAACTGGTGCCCCAAGCTCGGCACCGCCCTTGCAAACGAGGAAGTGATCGACGGCCGCAGCGAGC
Organism: Polyangiales bacterium; assembly: GCA_038257655.1. GTDB lineage: Bacteria > Myxococcota_A > Polyangia > Polyangiales > DASUME01 > DASUME01. The sequence goes on from JBBSJC010000207.1 coordinate 8,441, forward strand.
GCGGTGGTTTCCCGGTCATTCGCAAACCGCTCAAACAGTGGTTGTTTCGCATCACGGCCTACGGTCAGCGCCTGATCAAGGGGCTTGAAGGCCTCGATTGGCCCGAGGCGACCAAAGCCAAACAGACGGCATGGATAGGCCACAGCGAAGGCGCCGAGGTGAGCTTTCCGCTCGAGGCGAAGCTGGGAGAACACGAGCGACTGCGGGTCTTCACCACGCGGCCCGATACGTTGTTTGGTGCCACGTACATGGTGGTCGCGCCTGAGCATCCACTGATCGATGCCGTGCTCGCTCAACCGCTCGGCGCCACCGATCAGACCGCACTGTCGCGCTACGTTGCAGCCGCGCGCAATCGCTCGGACCTGGAGCGGCAACAGAGTAAGGAAAAAACCGGCGTCTTCACCGGCATGCTCGCAAAGAATCCCGTAAGCGATGAGTCTGTCCCCGTGTGGGTCGCAGACTACGTCCTGATGGGCTACGGCACCGGAGCTATCATGGCCGTGCCCGCGCACGATGAACGCGACTACGAGTTTGCAACCGCGTTCAACCTTCCCATTCGCGAAGTCGTCAAGCCGCTTGGCGATTCCGAACAGAGTGGCTGCTTTTCAGGCATTGGCGTCGCTATCAACTCCAAGAACGCCGAAGTAAGCCTAGACGGACTACCCACACCGGAAGCCAAACGCGTGATCACGGCCTGGCTCGAGCAAAAAGGCCTGGGCAAGAAGAAGCACAACACACGCATTCGCGATTGGCTGTTCAGTCGCCAGCGCTATTGGGGCGAACCCTTCCCGATCGTCTACGACGAGCATGGCGATCATCATCCGGTCGGCGTCGACAAGCTGCCTGTGTTGTTGCCTGACATGGAAGACTATCAGCCCGAGGTCAGCGACGACCCGCGTCCCTTGCTCGCCAAGGCGCGTGAGTGGGTGCAGACGACGGCCGGCCAGGCTGGCATCGCTGGCATCGATCCCAAGGCTCGGATGACGCGCGAGACGAACACCATGCCCGGCTGGGCCGGCTCGCAATGGTATTTCTTGCGCTACTGCGATCCGAAGAACAACCGCGCCCTGGTCGACCCAGAAGCAGAGAAGTACTGGATGGGCCACGGCGTCGACCTATACGTCGGCGGCTCCGAGCACGCGGTCCTGCACCTTCTGTACTCGCGCTTTTGGCATCAAGTGCTGCATGACCTCGGTCACGTTCAGTCGCCTGAGCCTTTCCACAAGCTATTCCATCAGGGTCTGATCATGAGCTCCGCGTACCAGCGCGAAGACCGATCACTTGTGCCGGTCGATGAAGTCGTAGAGCAGGGCGAAGGCGTGTTCATCGAGAAGGCTACGGGCAAGCCGGTCACGCAGATCGTGGCCAAGATGTCCAAAAGTCTGCGCAACGTAATCAATCCCGATGAGGTGATCGAGGCCTTCGGAGCAGACACCTTCCGCTTGTACGAGATGTACATGGGTCCGCTCGATGCGAGTAAGCCCTGGAACACCCGCGACATCGCCGGTCTCTCTCGCTTTTTGCAGCGAGCCTGGCGCTTGGTCGTCAACGAAGCGACCGGCGAGCTTTGTTTATTGGACGCAGCAAAAGCGCCAAATATCGATGTCGAAAAGCAGCTGCATCGCACCATCTCCAAGGTGCAGCAGGATATCGAGCGGCTCGCGTTCAACACGGCGATCGCGGCACTTATCGGCTTGGTCAATGTCGCAACCACTGCCGGTGGGCTGTCACAGAGCCAAGCAGAACGCTTCGCGCGCGTGCTCGGCCCGTTCGCACCCCACCTTGCAGAGGAGATTTGGCAGCGCATCGGCATGGAAGGCTGCGTCTCGGATGCGGTGTGGCCAACGTTCGACGAGACCATGCTGCGCGATGACAGCGTCGAGATCCCCGTGCAGATCCTGGGCAAGGTGCGCGCGCGCATTCAGGTGCCGACCGACACCAGCGGTGCAGACCTGGAAAAGCTTGCTCTCGCAGACAGTAAGGTCCAGGAGCTTATCGTCGGCAAGACCGTCAGAAAAGTGATCGTCGTGCCAGGCAAGCTCGTGAACATCGTCACCGGTTGAACGGCAGACGGTACTCGCGCCGACCAGATGGGTGGGTGCCGGGCCCACCCGGTTCAGCGTCAACCGGCATGCGTAAGCGCCGCTCGGGGCGACCCGCTTCGAGCGCGCCCTCGCTACCATACGGTTGAATTGTTGCGTGAGTACCGACAGACACGCTGGGTGAAACCAACAGGCGACACACGGGCAAAACGGCCCCTACCCTGCGTCGCGCCGCGAAATCTCGAGCAATTAGCTGGGTACGGATGTTGCTCTGGCCCTCGCTAAGTCTTTGTTTCGAGAGGTGCATCCATGGATATGGCGATTCTTCGACTGGCGCACGTGGTGCAATCGGATCCTGACAACCGCAACGCGCTCGAATGTTTGTGCGACGCGCTGCGCGCCCAGGGACATCTCGAAACCGTAGCGGGACTGCTCGAGTGGTGGGCATCGGCGACGACTGACAAGTCATCTGCCGCAGGCGCGCTGACCGAAGCCTCGACCATACGCGAACGGCTGGGCCAGTCGGCCGAGTACGCCCTGACGTTGTTGCGGCGCGCCTTGCGCATCGAGCCGACCCATGGCGCCGCCCTGCGACGTCTGGCCGCCATTTTGAAATCGCGTGGCGATCACGCGCGCCTCCTTAGCATCCTGACGGCGCACCTGTCCGAGCTGCGCGGGGCGCCCGAACACAGCAAAGCGCGCGCTTACTTCGCCCGCGAGCTTGCGCACGTGCACCAGCGCCATACGGGCAATCTCGATGCAGCGGTCGAAGCGCTCGAGGAAGCGGCCATGAGCGCCCCGCTCGATCGAAGGATCGCGCTCGAGCTCGCACGCGCCTACGCAAGCCGCGCCAAGCAGACGCGCAAGCCCGAACAGGCGCGCGAGGACCGTAAGCTGGCCGTGCGTTTGTTGTGCCAGATAGCCGAGATTGCGCGGCCCAACGCTGCGCGCGCGATGGCACTCGAAGCTTTGGACGCGTGCCCACAAAGCATCGATGCCCTGTGCATCTACGAACGCCATGCCCGTCCCCAAGACCGCAGCGAGCTGTGCACGCGTTACGAGGCATTTCTCGAGGTAGGGCCGAGCGCGTATGGACATCGCGTGCGGCAACGTCTGATCGACACGCTGCTCGAGCGCGGCGAGTACGATGCTGCCACCTCACAGGTGCGGTCGTTGCCTCCAAGGGTCGGTGCCCTCGATGTGGATGGCGACGTGGTGCGCGCCTGCTCCGTGCCGCCACCCCCGCCAGAGCTTCACCTATTGCACGATACCGACCTGACCTGGGAAGACGAAGAGGCCGACTGCTATGCGATCGACCTGCCGAGCGAGCAGACCGCACGCTATCAGGCGGACTGCACCACCCCCAACGGGCTGTACTTGCTCGCACTCCACGCCAAGTGACCCAGCGCGGGTGTTGAGCCATACTGCGCGCTTCGCATCAGGAGGACAGGCTTGGCTCAGCCCGCTCAATCAGCCGTACCGCCGGCACATCGCATCGTCATCGTCTCACCCTGTCGCGATGAAGAGCGCACGCTCTCGCGCACGATCGCCTGCATGGAGCGGCAGACACTCAAACCCACGCAATGGATCGTGGTCGACGACGGCTCCAAGGACCGCACGCCCGAAATCCTAGCCGAGGCACAAAAGCGCCTACCCTGGCTACGTGTCGTACAGCGTAAGGATCGAGGCTTTCGAAAAGTGGGAGGCGGTGTGATCGACGCCTTTTACTCGGGCCTTGAAACCACCGATGTCGACTACGACTTCGTCAGCAAGATGGACGTCGACCTCGAGTTCTCCGATCGCTATCTCGAAACGATCATGGGTTACTTCGATCGCGACCCTCAGCTTGCGGCCGCCAGCGGTAAGGTGTTTCGTCCCGAGGGCGATGGTTTTGTCGAAGAGTTCATGATCGACGAGATGGTCGCAGGCCAGTTCAAGCTCTACCGGCGCGCCTGTTTCGAAGCGATCGGCGGCTTTGTCCGCGAAGTGATGTGGGACGGCATCGACTTTCACATGGCGCGCATGAAGGGCTTTCGCACCGCGAGCCTGCCCGACCCAGAGCTCAAGATCATCCATCTGAGGCTGATGGGCTCCTCCGATCAAAACGTGTACAAGGGCCGCTTGCGCTGGGGACGCGGCCAATGGTTCATGGGCTCCTCCTTCCCCTACATCGTCGCCAGTGGCGCCTTTCGCATGCGCGAAAAGCCCTACGTGCTCGGCGGCCTCGCAATCGTCGCCGGCTACTTGATGGCAGCCAAGGAAGGCGCCCCGCGGCTCGAAAACACGGAGTTCCGCAAGGGCTTAC
>JBBSJC010000208.1:0-12763 GCA_038257655.1 Polyangiales bacterium
CGCTTTGCGAGGCGATTCTCAAGATGGCCAAACAGGGCGACCACTTGCTCACGCGCGAAGAGATCGAAGCTGTGGTCGCGCGCCACCGTCGCAGCGTCGAACGCGTTACTGAAGCACTCTAGGCTTCACACGCTTATGGCGTAACGCGTGGCGGCGACAAAAAACCTGCATCAAAGGCGAGCCAGGCGCTTACCGCGAGCAGAACGATCAGCGCTAGCAGCAACATCCAGGTCGTACTTTCCAGGCCGCGCTTTTTGCCGCGCGCTTCGGCAAAGCGGTCGCGATAAAACTTGCCCCCGCTGCGCTCGCGTAAACGCTTCTGCACACCTGCCAGCAGATCGACGCCTTGCACCGCAGGTTGAGCTCCGAGCGCGCGCGTCTCCTCTATCAAGTGCGACAAGTCTTCGTACTCCTCGCGCAAGCTCGTATCGGCAGCGAGCGCGCGTTCGAAGTCCGCTTGCTCTTGAGGCGAAAGCTCGCCGTCCAAGGCGGCATCCATACGCTCGCGCGCCTCGGTAGGGGTCATCGCCTGCGCCTCTGCTCGCGCTTTTCGACGTACTCGCGCAAGGCGGCGCGCGCTCGGTGCAGCCGACTTTTGACCGTGCCCTCCGGCAGTCCGGTGATCGCCATGATCTCGTCGTAGCTCAGGTGCTCTACTTCGCGCAGGACGATAAGCTCGCGCTGTTCTTCATCGAGCGTGAGCAGACCTTGCTGCAGCAGCGACTCGGTCTGCTGCGCCTCGAGCAGACGGTCAGGTGCGACAGGTCGGTCGGGAGCATGACTACCCACAGCGCCTTCTTCGCCCGCCTCTTCGTCGAAGTCGTGGGTGAGCTTGCGACGCCTGCGCACGAGGTACTTGATACGGTTGCGACAGTGATTGGATGCAACCCGATAGACCCAGGTGGAGAGTTGCGAATCGCCACGAAAGCCATCGATGGCCTTGAAGATGCTAATGAAGACTTCTTGCGCCAAGTCTTCAGCCTCGGCGCGATCGCCAATCATGCGCAGCACCAATCGGAACACGCGCTCCTGGTAGAGAATCACAAACTGATTGAAGGCCGCTTCGTCGCGTCGCTTGAGACGTTCAGTCAGCTCCCGCTCTTCGGCATCGATCATGGGCTTCCGCCTCGCAGTCGACACGCGCGCACTATCAGTCCGCGGAGCACGAAGAAAATCGAGGGGCGCGGCGACATGGTGTACCGACTTACCGACAGCCACCTGAAACGGATTGGGCGGCAACGCTGAATGCAAGGCCACTACGTTCGAAATCAGCCTCGCCATGGGAGGGCTGACAGCGGTCACTTAGGAAAGTTCCAGCAAGTGCAACCTTAGTAGGCCTCATATGGCGACTACGCGCCTACTGCACAAAGTACTGAAGCGCACCCATGATGGTGCTCTCTTTACCGCCTGATACCACCTGTCGCAGGCTGACCTGCAGACCAAAGTTTGCGTCGACGAAACCGACGCCGCCGGTGATCGCGTGTTGCTTACGTCCCTGATCGAACAGGTAACCGGCGCGCAACGGAATCAAGCCAGATGCAAGAAACTCCGCGCCACCACCCACCTGAAGCTTGGGCCCATTGAAAGACTTATGGGTGTTCATGTCGACGAGTACATCGCCGCCCAGCGATAGCTGACCTGCGAGCGAAAATGCGGCAGCGCCACCCACCATCAGGGGAGCTAGGGGTGATTCGGTGTCGATCAGGTTGTATCCGAGAGCGGAGATGGAGAAAACTTCGATTGGTCGCAAGGTAAGAGCGCCGTCCAGCGTAAACGCATTGAGCTTGAAGGTACGATCCGGCACTTCTTGAGACCCGACAGGAAGCTTGGTTTCCGGCACCGCGCGATCATCACTCACCGTGAGCTTCGAGTAGCGTCCTGCGATACCGATCGAGAACATGTCCCCGAATGGAAAGCCCAGTCCGATGCGTCCCTCCCAGCCTGAGTTATCGCCCGCTTCGTTGTCGCCCGTGATGCCGCGCGCGCTGATGCCGGCGGCGAGGCGACTGGTCATCGAGTCAACCACGGCGCCGCCGTACGCTAGACGCTTGAACGCTGGCTGGTACCCGATGAAAGCTTCCAAGTGATAAACACCGCCGCCTGTCAGATTCGCGGGGTTCTCAGCTTGCGCTTGCGTAGAGACCGCAGACGCACGAGAGCCCGTGCCAAGTGCGACACCGCGCAGCGATTCGATGCGAGCCTCAGGGACGACACGGTCTTCAGCGCGCGCGCTGTTCTCACGTACAAGCAGCGCGCACAGGCACAGCAGAAACAGGCACCGCGTCAAGCTGAACGCTTGAACGTGCAACGCTTGAACGTGCATGCCGGCTCTCATATCACTTGCGCGCATCGCACTCCCTGCATTGCACATACTGCGCTTGGCGACATCGCATTTGATGGCGTGGCACGGGCTCGCCTCTCAGTTGGTGAAGCGTTGGTACGCGATCACATGCACAAGCGTGCCTCTGCTCTAGCAGTGAAGTGTATCCCTGCAAAAATACTCGCAGCGCACAGGCTGAAAAGCGCGGCGAGCTTGCGTACTTCCAACTTTATAGAGCGGCTTCACATGGCCGTCATCGAGCGTTCAAAAAAATGCTTCTGAAAGACACGCGATCTTCGCGGGTTACGAAATTGGCTCCGCGCTTCTGTAGACGTGCCCAGGTCTGTTTGCTAGCGTCGCGCTCCGTTCGTTGGGGGCGGGGGAAACAAGCTCTGGTAGGGGATTGGTTGGCGCTTCATCGAAGTGAACAATAGGGATGTCGCGTTCACACGACAGGCAACCAGTCGTTGTACTTGCCGCTACTTGCGCTGTACTTGCTCGGAGACGTCTCATCCCCAACCTACCGTTCCATTGAAGTGTAAAAACGAGTGACCCAGGCTGTGGATAGCTTGTGGATCACGCTGGTAACTCGTCCTTTCTAAAGGAGAAAGTGGCATGCACGACCTGTGGGAACGTGCCCTGCAGGACCTCAAGGGCAGGCTGTCGCCGGATAATTTCGAGACATGGCTTGCACCCTTAACGGTTGAGCAGGCGGCCGATCAGGTCGCCAACGGAGACACGCCCAGCGACACCGCTCTTGTGGTGCGTGTCCGTAATAAATTTTTCGCGGACTGGATCCAGACCCATTACATGAGCCTGCTGCTCGAAGCTTTGCGTCATCACGGCGCGCCCGATTCGGTACGTGTGGAGTTCGCGATCACAGATCCGTCTCCCACACGCATTGCGCGCTCCAGCGAGCCGCCTTCTGCACCGCGTCCGCGCGTCTCTGCGCCGCCGCCTTCTTCGCTGCATGGGGGATCGATGGCTGGCAATTCAATGGCTGGGTCGATGAATGCAGGACCTGTGAATGCCGGCTCGATCTACGGAAGCGCGATGCCTGCCAACGCCCACGGCCCTCAGGGTCATGGCAACAGCTACGGCATGAGTCCTGGCTCCCACGCAAACACCGGCAGCGCGGGCAATTCCACAACGACACCCTCACAGAGCTCGGGACTCAATCCGCGCTACACGTTCGACAACTTTGTCGTAGGTCCGTCGAATCAGCTCGCGCATGCGGCGGCCGTGGCCGCAGCATCCAGCCGCACCCGACGATACAATCCCTTGTTCATCTATGGGGGGGTCGGTCTCGGCAAAACCCATCTGGTGAACGCGGTCGGTCATCGCGCGCTCGCGGACAATCCTGGTTTACGCATCTTGTTTCTATCGGCCGAGCGCTTCACGAATGAGTTCATTTGGGCGCTACAGAACCACCGCATCAATGAGTTCCGCGAGCGGTATCGCAATGGCTGCGACGTGCTGTTGATGGACGACATCCAGTTTCTCGCCGGTCGCGAGCAAACCCAGGAAGAGTTCTTCCACACGTTCAACGCGCTCTACCACGCAGACCGTCAGATCGTGGTCACGAGCGACGTGTATCCGCAGCAAATTCCCGAGATGGAAGAACGCCTGATTAGTCGCTTCCAATGGGGCTTGGTCGCCGATATCCAGGCGCCTGAGCTCGACACGCGCATTGCGATCTTGAAGGCCAAGGCCGAGCAAGAGCACATCTTACTCGGCGACGACGTGGCGCTGTTTCTGGCCCAGGTCGTCAAGAGCAACGTGCGTGAGCTCGAAGGCACACTGCTGCGCTTGGCGGTCAAGGCCGAGCTCGGAGACCGGCCGATCGACCTCGAGTTCGCCAAAGAAACCCTGCGCGGCGTCATGCCTAAATCCGAGACGGCGACCACCGTCGAAGATATCCAGCGTGCGGTTTGCGACTACTACAGCATTCGGCTGGCAGACCTTAAATCCCACCGCCGTCATCGCGCCGTGAGCTTCCCGCGCATGGTTGCCATGTACTTGTGCCGGCAGCGCCTTGGAACGAGCTTCCCGGAGCTAGGAGACCGCTTCGGCGGCAAGGATCACACGACGGTGATGAGCGCCGTGCGTAAGATCGATGGACTCGTGAAACTGGAAGACACCTCAGTCATCAACGCGGTGGAAGCGATCGAACGCAAGCTCAAGCTGTAACCCGATCGACGAGACGATTTCGACCCGCCAGGCACGCTGCCTCGCGGGCTTTTTTCGTGCCTTTTTGCGCGATTTTTAGCCGAAATTTTGAGTGACTCACGCTCGGCCATTTTCGAGCGTTTGCACGCGAACAGGTCTGTTGACGAACCCAGGTGGCGAGGGTGGACAAGTCTGGGGACAAGTCCTGTGTGTAGGCTGTGTAAGAAAGCTGCACAGTCCGTCCCGAATTTGATCCACTGCAAGTTTAAGTCAGATCTCGTCGAAAATTTGACAGGTTACGAGCCCCTATCCCCAATCCACAGCCCTTATTAAGAAGACTACGATCTTTAAATTAATCTCTTACTCAGAGATCATAGGTGAGCCGCCCGCTCAGCAGCCTTCGTGGGCCTTGGTCAAATTTGCTGCAGACAGGCATTCAGAGTCAGCGCAAACGGTGCTAAAGAAAGCGCCCAGACGCGGCGTACGTGGCTGTGTGTGTTTGAGGGCGGGGATTTGCATGGAGCTCAGCATCAGCAAGAAGGACTTTCTTCGCGGCCTATCGCGTACCCACGCGGTGGCGGATCGAAAAAGCTCCATGCCGATCCTTTCGAATGTGCTGCTCTCGGCCGACGATGCGGGCGTACTGCGTTTTGCTGCCACGGATCTGTATTTGGCGGTCAGCGCCAGCGCCGAAGCCAGCGTCAAGCGCTCAGGCTCGATCGCGCTTGCAGCACGGACCTTGTTCGACATCGTGAAGAACTTGCCCGAGGGCGAGGTGAAGCTCAGCGTCGACAAAAATCACGCAGCGCATCTCAAGTCGGGAAAGATCAAGTTCCGCATCCCAGGCATGCCCGGCGAGGATTTTCCGCCGCTGCCGAGTCCCGGTGAAGCCAAGCTCGCAGAGCTCGATGCGGGCGTGCTGGGGCAGCTTATCGCCCTGACCCACTACTCAATGTCGTCCGACGATACGCGGCCCCATCTGGCCGGCACCTTGTTCGAATGCGATGGTAAGGTCGTGCGCATGGTGAGCACGGACGGCCACCGTCTGTCCAAGGCCGAGGCGCCCGTACAGAGCGCAGCCAGCTTCACCATGCTCGTGCCGAGCAAGGGCATCGGCGAGCTGCGGCGCATGATCGAAGACGTGCGGGCAGACCGCGCGCGGCCGGCCGATCAGGCGGCCACGCTCGGTATCGCTACCAGCGGCGGTAGCGCTTTTTTCCGCGCCCATGACGTGATCTTGAGCGTGAAGCTCGCAGACGAAGCGTTTCCGCCCTACGCCAAGGTCATTCCGCAGGCGCATCAGCGTCGCGTGGTGATCGCGCGTGCGCTCTTGGTCGATTCGCTCAAGCGCATCAGCTTGGTCGCCAGTGACAAGAGCGGCGGCGTACGGCTGGTAATCGAGCCGGGCAAGCTGCAGATCACGAGCGAAAATCCCGACGTCGGCGAGGGCAGCGAAGAGCTCGACGTCGACTACGCGGGCGACAGGTTGTCAGTCGGGTTCAACGCCAAGTACCTGCTCGATGCGCTCTCTAGCGTCACGGAAGACGAAGTTGCGCTCGAGCTCGGTGGTGAGCTCGATCCGGGGGTGATCAAGCCGGTGGGGGATACGCATTTCGTCGGCGTGATCATGCCCATGCGCATCTGATGGCCGATCATGCGCATGCGCCTGCACTGACAGATGCGCTGCGGCTCGAAGCGCTCACGCTTTCGGGAGCTCGCAACCTTGCTCCCCTGAGCTTTACGCCTGGTCCTCGTTTCAATGTCTTGTTTGGCGACAATGGCGCGGGCAAGAGTAACTTGCTCGAAGCGATTGCGTACCTGGCATGTCTGCGCAGCTTTCGTGGGGCCGCCAAAGAAGACATGATCGCTGCCGGGCAGACCAGTTGTGTGATCGCAGCGCGCGTGGCGTCATCGCCGCTCGCCCACGATTACCGGATCAGCCTCGATCGCAGTAGACCGCGCAGCGTCGTGGTGGACGGCAAGCGGCCAAGCTCGCTCGGAGCTTACTATTCCAATCTACAGCTCGTGTTGTTTCATCCGGCCGACGTGGAGCTTGCGGTCGGGGCGCCGAGCCTGCGTCGGGCGTTTCTAGACCGCATGCTCGAGCAGCTCGATGTTGGCTATCCGCGATTGACGGCGGAGTACGACAAGGCACTACGCAGCCGCAATCGCTTGCTCAAATCCGAGCGTCCCGATGCGCGTTCGATCACCGCCTACGATTCGATGCTCGCAAGTCATGGGGCACGTATCGGGCAGGCGCGAGCGAAGTTGGTCGCTGAGCTCGCGCCTTTAGGCGAAGCGCATTTTGCCGAGATAACCGATCATGGGCTGCCGCTGTCGCTCAGCTACAGCGCGCGCCACGAGCCCGATCCAGAAGTGCTCGCGCGCGCTATGCGCGATTCTTACGCGAAAGACATGGCGCGCGGTTTTACCGGCGTCGGGCCGCACGGCGATGACTTGCGGATAGGCGTGCTCGAAACACTGGCCAAGCATCATGCTTCGCAGGGGCAACATCGTGCCTTCGTACTGGCGCTCAAGATAGCGGAGCTGCTCGTGCTCGCGCAGCGCACAGGAAGGGTGCCTATCCTGTTGCTCGATGACGTTTCGAGCGAGCTCGATCGCACGCGCAATCGCCGTCTGTTTGGTCTGTTATCGCGCTTGGGTGGGCAAGTGTTTTTGACCACCACCCATCGCGAGTTCATTTTGATCGACGACGCACGCGCAGACTTTCGCATCGAACGAGGTAAGGTCGAACGCCTCGAGTGAGGTCATTAATCTTAGTAAGTCTAGTGTGCTTAACATTACTGTTTTTTTATGTGCTCAGATCGATCAAGCGCTGAACGCTTACGGCAAACAGCTCGGGTGCGTTGGCCTCTTGGCGTAAGTAAGCATAGATGGCGGGCAGCCGCGCCATTGCTTGGTCGAGCAGCGGATCCTGACCGCGATGCGTCGCGCCGAGCTCGACCAAATCCCGCTTGAGCTCGTAGTGCTGAAGCCAAGCGCGCAGCTTTCGTGCGGCGGCTGCATGGGAAGGGGCGACCAGCGAATCCATCAGACGCGATAGCGAGCGGGTGATGTCGACCGGCGGGAAATGGCCGCGCTGGGCAAGCACGCGGTCGAGCACCAAGTGACCGTCGAGCAGGCCGCGTGCTTCGTCCGTGACGGGCTCGTCCAGGTCGCCGCCTTCGACAAGCACAGTGTAAAAGCCGGTGATCGAGCCGTGTGACGTCATGCCAGCGCGTTCGAGTAGGGGCGCAAGCTCGGCAAAGGCACTGGGTGGAAAGCCCCGCCGCGTGGGTGGCTCCCCTGCGGCCAGGCCCACGTCGCGTGCGGCGCGCACAAAGCGGGTAAGACTGTCCATCAACAGCACCACGCGCTTACCTTGATCGCGAAAATACTCGGCTACCGCCGTGGCAACGTAGGCGCTTTTCATGCGCACGAGCGGTGGTTGATCGCTGGTTGCGCAGATCACGACGCAACGCGCGCGCGTTTCAGGTGACAGGCCGTCTAAGAACTCGTTGAGCTCGCGCCCACGTTCGCCGATTAGACAGGCGACGATGATGTCGGAGTCGGCGCGGCTGGCGATGCGGCTGAGCAGTGAGGTCTTTCCGACGCCGCTGCCCGCGAAAATGCCGAGCCGTTGCCCTTCACCAACCGTGCACAAGCCGTCGATCGCGCGCACACCGGTCGGCATGATGCGCGCGATACGGGCACGGGACATGGGAGACGGCGCTTCACGATGCACGGACCAGGTAGCGCCTGAGAGTTCGGGGCCGTCATCGAGTGGACGACCGAGTCCGTCGAGCACGCGGCCGACGAGCGCGTCGCTACAGTGGATGGCGAACGCGCGCGCCACTTTCTCTACGACATCATCGGGGCCGACGCCGCGCGCGTCGCCGAGCGGCATCAGCATCACGTTTTCGCCCGAAAAGCCGACGACCTCGGCGTCCAGCGCGGGCGCGTGTCGTCGCAATATGCGCACCCACTCACCGCGCCTGGCCGCGGGTAGGTGCGCTTGAACCCCGAGGCCCACGGCCGCGCGGACACGACCCGTGGTGCGCGTCAGAGACTCGCTCGCAAGCGCTGAAGCGAGCTCGGGGGTAAGGAGTGGGGGCGGTCGAGAAGCGAGCATCAGCTGCGCCTCAACCACGGTCAAAGAGGGCGCGCAATTTGTCGCGAAAGCTGCGACGCGCCGCTGAGCTCGCATCGCCCATCTCCTGCGCAAGCTCTTGCAGCAACTCTTTTTGGCGCTTGCTGAATTCCTGCGGGATATCGATGACCACGTTCACGAGCTGGTCGCCTTTGCCCACGCCGCCGAATACCGGCAGACCCTTGCCGCGCAAACGAAAAATCTTGCCGCTTTCGGTGCCGGGCGGAAGGCGCATCTTGACCACGCCTTCCAAGGTAGGCACTTCCAGTTGATCGCCGAGCACGGCCTGGGGGTAACTTATCGGCACCGTACACAGGACATCGGCGCCCTTGCGCGTGAACAGCGGATGGGGCTCGATGTTGACCGTCAGGTGCAAATCGCCCTGACCTTGCATGGTGTGCTCACCGGCGCCGCGTACGCTGCGTACGCTTTTGTCTTCGACGCCTGCGGGAATCGTGACGCGCAAATCCTGACGCTTGGAAACCACGCCTTCGCCGTGGCAATCGACACAGGGATGGGTGATGTCTTTGCCGGTGCCCTTGCAGGCCTGACAGGGCCGGGTAGCGGGCAAAATACCGCGTTGATAGCGCACCTCACCTTTGCCGCGACACACCGCGCACACCTTGGGCGTGTGGTTCGGGGCGGAGCCTGTGCCCGTGCAGGTCGTGCAGGTCACGTTGCGGGTGACGTCGATCGTCTTCTCGCAGCCGAGTGCCGCCTCTTCGAAACGGATCGAAAGGTCCAGTTTGATATCGCGGGGCTTTCGACCCTTTTTGCCGCGAAACACATCGCTAAACAGACCACCCAATACTTCGCTAAAGGCCTCGAAATCGGCCGGATCGAAGCCACCACCCTGGCCTGTGCCGCCTTCGCCAGTGAAAGTCTTGTGGCCGAGCTTGTCGTAGCGGCGCCGCTTCTCGACGTCGTTGAGCACCGAGTAGGCTTGGCTTGCCTGTTTGAAGCGCTCTTCGGACGCCGCATCGCCGGGATTGCGATCGGGATGCAACTCCACGGCGAGCTTGCGATAGGCCCGCTTGATTTCGTCCTCGGAAGCGCTGGAGGAGACCCCGAGAATCTCGTAATAATCGCGTTGGCTTGCCACGTCCCAGTGAGTGTAAGGGGCGCAGCCTGCGTAGCAACGCCAAAGGCATCGGGGCCGCATGGGGGGCCGGAGCGTGCTCGCGCCGGTAAACCGTGAGCGGGAGGAGCCTGCGGCCGCGCTAGAGGCGTACGCCGAGTACGGCTGATTGAGAAAGTTAAGGTAGATGCTGGCGTCGGAGCTGAGGCTTAGGTCAGCGCGCTGGCGCGTGGCGCAAGGCTTTTGCCAGCTGGCTATGGAGCCACTGACGCGCTTTCATTTCGTCATGAAAGATCGTTGCCGTGGCGCCCGGCGACAGCATCATCATCGTCGAGAGCGCAAATCGCACGACGATCGACACCTCGGGCATCACGAGCGCAGTCGCCGCACATAGTTCGCGGATCGCCCTTTGATTGCGCTTGTGAAAGGCATGGTGACGTTGGCGCTGCTCCGGCGTCCAGACGGTTGGCTGACCCGCTATCACCAGGCCCGCGTGACGTCTGCGCGGGATGAGCACCTCGCGCTCGATCCGTTCGAAGTATTTGTACTGCTCTTGATCTTGCATGGCGTCCGGGATCTGCGTCACGACCAGCGGGCCTTCGAACGACAGCGTGTAACCCATGCCTGATTGTCTGCTGAGCAGCGGCTAGCCTGTCAATGAATGGCCCATCAGAGTCTCAGGAAACATCAGGTTCGGTGCACTGACACACAGGATTGGCAGCCGTCGTGGCGACACAGAAGCAGACTGCTACCGTCGCTGCGGTGAAACAAGCCTTATACGATCCCTTAAACTTTCGCGCGCTAGACCTGAGTATGTTGCGCACTTTGCTCACTCCGCAGCGGTTGTACCACCGTCCCGTATGTGCGGGCCTCGAGCATTAAAACGGCCAGGTCAGACCGCCTTGGCCGATGACACCGTTGCCAAAGCGGTTGGTGTTGAACACGTACTCGATGCCGAAATCGATCACAGCAGTCTCAGCGAAACTCAAGGCTGTGAACCCCAGAAACGACAGCTCGACGCGCAGCTTCATGCCAATTGTCTGGTTGTGAAACACACTCATCTTAGGGTCGGCGGTGGCATAACGATCCTTGCGCAGGTTGCCGCCTTTACGCCAGAAGAACGCTGAGTCTTGAGTGTAGTAGCGGTAGCGCAAACGCAGCTCCGCGTAGCGTCCGACCTCTTGATGCAAGCGTACCTCTGGCGCGTGAGCGTGGATCTTCCATGTGTCCTGGTAGTAGCGGTAGCCAAGGCGCAGAGCCGAGCGCGTGACCGTTAGATATTGCGCAAGCCACAGATAGTAAGCCTGACGCACACGCCGCTCTGGGTGCTCCTCAGGGCGGGCGCCCCCATCTGCAAAGGTAGCGGTGCGGTACACGTTGGCCTGGAAGCCTTCGATGAACCCGGCATCGACACCAGCGGTCGCGATAAGCGTTGGGGTGAGCACCTGATCGAGTGCGAGACCCAGCGACAAGGCGTCAAGATTGCCCACGCGCACGGGGTCTGCAGCCATCAGCTGACCGGGATTTTCTGCCGGCGCCATGCGATCGATCTTGGATACTAGGTCGTGTAAGTAGTAGCCGTTCAAGCGTAAGGTTGAGGTACGTTCGAACAGACTGAGGCCGCCACTGAAGCCTATGCCCCGTGACAGATAATCAGGTTCTTTACTGAAGCGCCCGCTGGCGGACATATCGATCTGAGTGTTTCCAAGGTCGAGCTCGTAGCCCACGCCCCCTTGCACGTCGTTGCGGATTTCGGTGAAGCCCACGTCGGACTGCACGCCGGTCGCTTGGCTTGCGCTCGTGATCGCATCGAGCAGGTACGTACCTTCCACGCGCACGCCCACCGGCGTGATGAGCGAAGCGTTGACCGAGGGCGCTACCACGCGTGTGGAACGCTCCCAGTAATAGTTGCCCCGAACGCCGACGCTGCCGTGCACCGCACCGGACGAAGCGCTGTCGTCGGCACCAGCGCGCGTTTGATACAAGCTGGACAGCACGGCACACAAGGCGAGGGCGAGAGCTACCAGGATGCGCATTCGCGTTCTTGCTTCAGTTACAGCCGCAGCCGCCGCCCGCCGCCCCTGCACTGGCGGTGGAGCCTTCTCGAGATTCGCGAACATGGGCTTGGAACGAGCCTTCGCCTGCTTCGGAAGCCGCATTCATGCTTGGCTTTGACAGGGCCTCGCGTTGATCGGGACGCACGTGAGCGCACGCGGAAACGCAAACGCAAATCATGGCGAGCAAACCCGCGACGCACCGCATCCGAAATCTCACGAAAGCCACCAGCGCGCTACGGCCACGATCGGAGAGAGCAAGGTGCGCGTCGCACGGCCGAGCCACGGATGAGCGCGCACTTCAGCGGCGAGGTTCGGGCCCACACGGTAATAGGCGTTGATCAACGCACGACCCACGCCATGGCTTGCAAGGTAACGATCTCGTACCTCCCGCAGCACGGAGATCTCGCTGGCAAGCGGCGAGCCGTAGGCTGCGCTCGCAACAAAGCAGGGCGAGACGGTGGTGAACTCGCGCGCGGGCGTTCTGAAGCTGGCGTAGGCGGGCTTGCCGAGCTGGTTGCACTTGCCATCGCGCGCCGCGACGGAAATCTCGTACTCGGTCTCCGGCATCAAGCCGGTCAGATCGATGTCTTGGAATTGATCGCCGGCCTTCAAGCTCGCGCAGCGGTTGCCGTTGACCTTGTCCGGATCCGCGCACACGTCGAGCGCCACGGGCAATAGCTCCTGCTCTGCATCATGGGTAAACGCTTGATCCCACATGCCGCCACTGGCTCGCACTCGTACGTCGAAGGAGTTAATCGGACGATCACTCTCGGGCACTTCAAACGACAGGCGCGCCCACATGTGCGAGCGCAGGCGGTCGGGGTGGCGCGAGACATCGAGCTCTCGAACGGGATTAGGCGGCTTGGTGGCCAGACACACCGATTGGCAGGTTCCGTCATCGCCGCAGATGAGCTCCCCGCACATGTTGCGCTTGGGCACGCAGCTTTTGCCGCACTCGGCCGGAGGCTCGGGCAACTCGCAGGGATCCC
>JBBSJC010000209.1:0-12712 GCA_038257655.1 Polyangiales bacterium
CGCGACCCACAGCAACGATGAGATCGCCAAGTACATCACGGCGGACTCGGTGCGTTACCTGAGCATCGAAGCACTCCACGCTGCGGTCAGTGGCACTGGCTACTGCGACGCCTGCTTCACGGGCAACTATCCCGTGGCCTTCGAAAAGCCCATTCACAGGCGTCAGCTGTCGCTCGTCGGCATGTGACCTTTCGCCTTTGTCCGCGGGCGGCTACGCTCGTGGGGTGCAGCGATTTCGCCCCATCGAGACGCTCGTTCCCCCGAAGGCAGCGACTTACGGCGAACCCATCCGGCGCGTGGCTGCGATGGCCCGCGCCGGCATGCCTGTGCCGCCAGGCTTTGCTCTAGGGCGCGAGCATACAGACGCTTTGTTCGTGGCAGCCGGACTTCCTGCGCTAGTCAAGATTCTTGACTTGCCAGATCACGAAGAGCTTTCCGCGCGCGCCCAAGCGCTTCGTGCGGCGTGGCTCTCGCGCGCTTTGGATACGACGACCCAGGACGCGCTGAAAGGCATTCAAGGACGTCTCGAGGGCATCGGAGCCCGTGCCATCACGCTGTCCGTCGTGCTCGTCTGCGACCGCGTGGACCGCGACCGGCAGCTCGGCAGCATGCGCGTCGGCATCGACACACCTGCGGGGCTCATTCAAAGCGCGCACGAAGGGATGGCCGCGTTATTCGAGCCTGAGCTACTCGCCGAGCTGCAAGCGCGCGGCGTGCGCGACGCCGGTGTTGCCTTGCTGATCCAGCGCATGGTCGATGGGCTCGTATCGGGCGTGGTGTTCACGCGCCATCCGGTCACGGGCGATGCACGCGAGTGGATCGTGCGTTCGGGCTATGGTCTTGCTGGCAAGGTTCTGCGCGGCGAAGTCGAAAGCGATGTGCTGCGTGTGACGCGCGACGGCTTCATTCGCGACCTCGTGATCGCCAAAAAGAACACACGTTTCATCGCTCAGTCCGATGGCTCGCAGGCCCTAGGCGACGTTCCTGACGGTTTGCGTGAGCGCGCGGCTTTGAGTGAAGCGCTTTTGCCGGAGGTGCTGCGGTTGGCGTCACGCGTGGAGCGTCACCTCGGTGCGCCCGTGACGCTCGAGTGGGCGCTGCAGGATGGACGGGTGCACCTGCTCGCTGCCGCGTTATTGCCCGCCGATCGCAAGCTTGGGCGCGAACGCATCAGCGAACGGCGCGATCGGGCGTTGTGGTCCCATCAAGAGTTGGGCGAGGCGTTGCCCGATGTTTTGTATCCGCTCACCTGGTCTTTGTTGAGGCGCTTCAGTCGGGTGGGCCTTGCGGGCGCGCTGCAAGCCGGCGGGGCGGTGTTTGCGTCCGACGAAAACGACCTGATTGTGGATGTACGCGGTCGCCTGTACATGAATCTGAGCTCGATTACGGATGCGGTGTGTCGCTTGCCAGGCGTGACCCCGCACGCGCTCAAGGCCCTCGGTATCGAGATCGGGGACCGCTGCGAAGTCGAGAGCGGAAGTGTTTTGTCGCTCGCAGCGAGCGCGCTGCGCTTGGTCGACACACAAGTGCGCTTCGTGCGGCGCCTGCCCTGGGTTGCGGCCAGAGTTGGCCGCGAGCGCGCGCACTTTGCCGGCCTCGATACACGCTTGTTGTCGCCCGAGGCGGTCGAGCGCGTGTTGTGCGACGTCGAAACGTGGCTGCGCGATGCGGGGCTCAGCTTGATGCGTTGCTATGGGCTCTGGGTCACGGCCCTGGTGGCGCTGCGTGCGGTGTTTGTCCGGTACCATGGTGCAGAAGCGTTGCGTCTGGAGCGTGATCTGCTCTGGGGTCCGGACGAAGTTTTGCCGTCTGGAAGTGCCATGGCGATGGTGGCGCTCGCGCGTTCATTGTCCCGAGATAGTCGCGTTGTCGCTTGGGCTGAAGCCGAAGAGAATGCGCCAGACTTTGTGCGTGAGGCCTTGCTGGATCTAGCGCTGAAGCATCGTTACGAAGGCCTGTCGTGGCTGGACGCTGCCAGTCCGCGCTTTCACGAAGTAATCGAGCAACTTCTCGGTGTGCTGCGCGCGCTGCTGTCGGATCCGATGGCGCTCGCGCTGGCGTCCGATCGCGCGGCGCTCGTCCATGGCCGACGTGAGCGGGCAGAGCGGGAGTGGAAGCGACGCGTGCCAATCGCGTTATGGCCTGTGACCGGCATCCTGATCGCGCGCTTGCGCTCGCTTACCAAGCAGCGCGAGGAGTTGTTGGTGGATGCGGCGCGTGCGGTCACCGTGTTGCGCGAGATCACGCTCGATGCGTCGCGTCGGCTTGCGATCCGCGAGCCGGACTTGGGCAAAGAGAGCGCCTTTTTGCTCGAGTTGAGCGAGCTGCACGCGATGTTGGCTCGTGGTCAATGGGGCGTGCGCGCGCGGGTTGTGCAACGCCAGATCGAGCTTGGGATTGCGAGCAGATTGCCACCCGCTCCCCAGCGTTTTCTCGGTCGCCCGCGCGACCCAGTCGTTACCGACAGCCTCACGGGCGCATGTGGAAGCGGCGGCGCGGCGGAGGGCAGGGTGGTCCGTATCGTCGACGGCAGTGAGCTTGCCACGCTGCCACGCGGCGCGGTGCTCGTGGTGCGCGCCTGCGATGTCGGGCTTGCGCCGATCCTGCCCGCGGTGCGCGCGGTGATCGCAGAGTGTGGCGGCATGTTGTCCCATGGCGTGATGCTCGCGAGCGCGCTCGGTGTACCGGTGGTTGTCGGCGTGACCGAGGCGCTGTCTCGATTCCGTGATGGCGAGCGTGTGCGTGTAGACGGAGATCACGCGTGCATCGAACGCCTCGGCCCTGGGGTGCCATGAGCGGCGGCTATCGCGCAGTTGAGATCGTCTACCAGGACGCGCAGCTGCTGGTGCTCAACAAGCCGGCCGGTCTGGCAACCACGTCGCCCGACGCGGGACCGTGCCTATTCGCGATCGCCAAGCAGCTGGACCTTTCCGCGCCGCAGCTTCATCCGTTATCGCGTCTGGACACTCAGGTCACCGGGCTCGTCGCCTTTGCGCGTACTTCAGACGCAAACAGAGCGGCGCTCGCGGCACGACAACGCGGCGTGCTCTCGCGACGCTATGTCGCCCTGACCGCGCATGTGCCGGACCCACGCGAAGGCGACTGGCACGCAAGCATTGGCATCGATCCCCGCGACCCACGCCATCGCGTGGCGCTACCAGAGGGCGTCGAGGGCGGGCATCCCGTGCGCCGCATCGGCGTGAAGCATGCTCATACGAGCTATGCGGTCAGCGCGCTGGCCGGGCCTCTGGCGCTGCTCCAGCTTTGGCCGCGTACGGGTCGCACTCACCAGCTGCGCGTGCATGCCGCCCACGCCGGCGCACCGCTTGCTGGGGACACGGCCTACGGCGGCCAAAAGCGCATCACACTGCCCAATGGCCGTATCCTGACCGCCTCGCGCGTGATGCTGCACTGCGCCGCGTTGTCGATGCCTCATCCCACTGACACAGACCGCATGCTTGCGCTCGAGCTTGCGCCTGAGTCAGATATGCGCGCCCTATGGCGCAGCGCAGGTGGAGATGACGCCGAGCTGCTTGTTTCAGCGACAGACCGTCAGGGGCCTAAGCCTCAGGTTCCGGATCCGGCTCAGGAGCTAGATGAGGAAACGTGAGCGTGAGCTCGTGCTCGATCGCCTGCAGGATCTCTTCGTCTAGGTCCGTGGTGCCGAGAGCCCAACGCTCGATGTTGCGTTGGTAGATGAATACGCGTCCGGCTTTGGCGGGATTGGCTTCGGGGTTAGCCACCGGCTGGCCAGCGGCGTCTTGCAGGTCGTCGATCAACACGCCGACCCGTGGGTCGACGCCTTCGGCCACGACTTCGGGCCCCGGTAGATCGCAAACCACGACAAGTGCGCCTTGGATCGTCGGAGCCAGGATTGGATCGAGCTTGTGGACAGCGTTTTCGACGCGACGCTCAAACTGCGCAGAAGCTAAGGCCCAGGGCGGACGGGGCATCGCGCCGTCGGCTTCGCGAGCTTGCAAGAACGAGAGCGTCGCGGCGCGCAAATCTCCGCGCGCTTCGCGTACCAGGCCCTGGTAGTAAAAGCAGTCCGAGGCGCTGGGGTCGCGCTTGGTTGCGGCATCGAGGTGTCGCTCTGCAGCATCGAGATCGCCGATTTCGAATTTCGCGCGGCCGATCATGAAGTCCAGGTGGGGCGCTTCGAACGGGCCTTCGGGGAGGGTCGCCGCAATCGCGAGCGCAGCGTCGCGGTCGCCCTGCTGCATCATCGCGTCAAACTTGAGCAACATGCCGTCGGCAAGCTCGTCGTCACCCTCTGCGAAGTCGAGGGCTTCATCCACCATCTGCAGACCACCGTCGTAGTCCTTCAGGCCGTGGATCAAGACTTCGGCTGCGTTCAACATGGCTTCGACGTAGGTCTCGTCGATCGCGATAGCTTGCCGATAGTGATCGAGCGCATCTTCGGAGCGGCCCTCGATTTGATGGATGTAACCCACCAGATTGTGAGCTTCAGGACTTTCGGAATCGAGCTCCAGGCTTTTCTGCGCTGATAGCAGCGCGCCTACGAAATCTCCTCGGCTTACCAGGTCCCATCCGCGATCGAGATGCGCGGTAAACTGGTCCATCGCTCCGCGATTACCCATGATCACAGTCAGAGTACGAAGACGAGCCAGGTGGTCAAGGCGATCGACCTGTCTAAGCCTACGCTGGAGAAGACGTCCGATGCTGAGGGGCTTTGCTTCGTTGCTGGTGATTGGGGTTTGCGTCGCCGGCTGCGGTTTGACGCCCAAACCGACGGAGCCAAGCAGCATCGGCTCTGCGAACCGCGGATGGCTCGCACAGGGTCACGCTCTGCCAGCGCGCGGCCTGGGCTTTGTCCGTGCCCGAGTCGGCGACGACACGCGCTTCGGAACGCCCGTGCTGGTCTCTGCGTTGACGCGCGCGGCAGCGCTGGTGGAGCAGAACGCTCCGGGCGGCGCACCGCTCGCCATAGGGGACCTGTCGGCGCGCGATGGCGGACATCATGCTCGGCACGGCAGTCACCGCTCGGGACGCGATGTCGACGTGTTGTTTTATCTGGTGGATGCCTCGGGCTATTCCGTGCGCGGCAGCGGCTACTAGGTGTTTGATGCGCGAGGCGTGAGTCAGCTCGGGGCCGGCGCCGCTCCGGCGCATTTATCAGCGGTCGCCTACTTCGATACCGCGCGCAATTGGGCGCTGGTGCGCGCCTTATTGGCCGATGCGCAGGCGCCCGTGCAGTGGATCTTTTGTGCTGCGGGCATCAAGCAGCGTTTGCTTGCGTACGCGTCCGACCATGAGCCGGACCCGGAGCTCGTGGTGCGCGCAGCGTACGTGCTGCACCAACCGTCGAGTGGTAATCCACACGCCGATCACTTTCACATACGGATCGCGTGCACCGCGCGCGAGCGGGCTCTGGGCTGTGTGGACCCGGGACCGATTTGGCCGTGGCTGCGCAATGAGCACGAGAAGCCGAGTTGGCCGCTGAGCCGAGTGGACGATGCGACTCTGCTCGATGCATTGCTCAGCGATCGCTTGCCGCACGATGGCGTGCTGAACGAAGCGCCTTCAGCGCTCAAGTAAGGTGTCGAGCGCGTCGTTCACCGTGTCGTGATCGGATTTGTGCTTGGTCAGCGCAGCCAGGGTCTCGCGCACGAAATCAGGGTTCAACACATCGGCATTGAGCAGCGTCAAGGTACGTGCCCAATCGACGCTTTCAGAAATGCTAGGCGTCTTGTGCAAGTCGAGCTTGCGTACGCGCCCGATGAAATCGACGATCTGCTGTGCGAGCTGAGACCCGGCTTGCGGCACGTGCTGACGCAGGATCGCAAGCTCGCGTGATGGCTCGGGGTAGTCGATGTACAGGTAGAGACAACGCCTGCGCAGGGCGTCGGTCATCTCGCGCGTGCCGTTGGTCGTGAGCATCACGCGCGGTTTGTGGACGGCCCTTACTGTTCCAAGCTCTGGGATCGAAACTTGATAGTCGCTGAGGATCTCGAGCAACAGTGCTTCAAACTCTGGATCGGCTCGATCGACTTCATCGATCAACAGCAGCGCGGGCGGGTCGCTACGCAGGGCGCGTAAGAGCGGGCGCTCGAGCAGAAAACGCTGATCGAACAGGGCGCTGTCCTGCGAGGCAAGGCGCGCCACGGCTTCGGTAAGGTCGGCTGCGCTCGACAGCAGCGGCTCAAGCGCGGGTCGCAATAGTTGCGTGTACAGAAGTTGCTTGCCGTACTCCCACTCAAACAGAGCGCGCGATTCGTCGAGGCCCTCGTAGCATTGCAGTCGGATGAGCGGGCGCCCCAAGGCGAGCGCGGTCGCTTTGGCGAGGTCGGTTTTGCCGACGCCGGCTGGACCCTCGATCAACAAGGGTTTCTCTAGCGCATCGGCCAGGTACACGGCCGCGGCGATCTCGCGACTCGGTAAGTATCCTGCCGCGGTAAGCTCCGAAGAAGCGGCCTCTACTCCGGCAAAGCGCAGGCGCGACATGGCAGCGCTCAGCCGATCAGCATCGCGCACAGCGAGCCGACGTCTGAGGTCGTCGCTTCGCGCGAGCAGCGCACCCAACGACAGCCTGGTGAACGATCGCGATCGATTTGCGACCAGGTGGTTTCATCCGCGCCCCAAAGCACGATGGTGGTGCCGCGCGGCAAGTCTTCGCCCAGCGCCGAGACGCTCGTCGTGTGAACAGTCGGCCTTTGGCAATCGATAAGCACGATGGGTTCGACCAAGCCTGGTGCGTCGAGCGCATCGAGCAAGCCGACCAGATCCGGAATGTGAGCAACCGCGGCCGTCGTGCCGAGATAGCGGCGCAATGCCTCGAAATCTCCCATGTCGCTCGTCGCGGCCAGGACCGTGGGAAGCGCCGCTTCTGCCTGACCTATCACGCTGTCGAGGTCCGTCATCGCCTGAGGGCGCGCCGTGTAAAATGCCACATCGTTGGCCGGTGCGGGCGCATCGGCGAGAGGACGCGTGGGCGGTAGCGTGACGGCCGGCACGGACTCCGGCAGTGCTCTGGCGCGCCCCGTGGGCGGCGCGCTCGCATACCCGAGATCTATCTCACTCGGATCACTGGGGGGGCCCGGAAGCTCAAAGGTACTCCAGTCGGTTTCGGCTGGATTTATACGCAGGTCCGTCGGACGATCGGGCTCATCCGACGGGTAAGAATCACGAGCCCGATCCGCGCGCGGTGGCCTTGTCGATGGGCGGAACGATGAAGTAGGCGCGTTACCCTTGGCGACTGATTGCCTGGGTACGGAGATCGCGGCGTAGGCAGCGATGGGACCAAGCTGCATCATCACCAGGTCCGCCGCATCAGTTCCGACGACCACCTCGATCTCCGGGCGTAGTCCGGCCTCTAGCCACTCGCCGATCTGGGTGCCGCTTTCCGGGATCGCAGCCAAGCCTTGCGTGCCCAGTGAGCGGCTGATCAGCTGCTCGCAAATTTGAGGGGACACAAGCGTGCCCAGTGCTTCGCGCACTGCTCGCGAGATCAGACCACCGTCCTTTGCGGTGCCTATCAAGCTGCCTGTACGTTAGCCCTGTAGCGCACGTCGCCGTCCCCCTCTTCAAATGGTAACGCGACACGCAGGCCTAGCCAACGATCGTGCAGAGTCACGTACCAAATCGCAGCTGGGGGCCCACGCGCGTTCAGGTGTGTTAGTAGTGTGCCGACATCAGCGTGGGAGTGCGACGTGTTTGTGACTGGAGTCGATGAAAACGGGCTGGGGCCCTTGCTGGGCCCACTCGTGGTGACCGCGGTAACCCTCGAAGTGACTAGATATCGTCCCGCGCGCTGGCTGGACGTCGGACGTGATCTCGGCATCGATGACAGCAAAAGTACCGCAGGTTTCGGGAAAATGGCGGTGGCCGAGGGCTTGGCGCTCGCAGTCTGCGAGCGGCTATTTGGCCGAATTCCGAGCCATGTGGACGAGCTGTTCGAGCTATTCGCGCTGCGCGGCCCTGAGGCCCTGAGGCGGCGCTGTCCACGGGATAGCGAGGCTCAGTGCTGGTCCTCGGCGCTCGCACTGCCTTGTTTTGATGGCGATGTGAATCGAGGCCGCGATGTGCTTAATCGTATGCAATCGCGCGGTGCCGAGCTCAAACACGCGCGCACCGTGCTTGCGTGCACCGGCGAGCTCAATGCCCAACTCGAGCAAGGCATAAGTCGCGTTGAGCTCGATCTTTCGTTGATGGAAGAGCTCGTGCTCGATGCGCGTGCTCGCTGCACCGACGATCTCATGGCGGTATGCGGCATGGTCGGTGGCATCCGAAGCTACTTCGAAAGATTCCGACACTTCCCTTTGGAGGGCTTGAGTCCGGTGGCCGCGACCCGCGGTACCCTGGCCTTCGACGTCGTCGCGGTTGGGCAAGTGCGCTTCGAGATCGATGCAGACGCACGTCACCTACCGGTCGCATTCGCCTCGATGCTGGGCAAGTACGTGCGCGAGCTGTGGATGGAACGTCAGAATCGCTTTTATCGCGGCCACGACCCAGAGCTTGACGCGGTCAGCGGCTATCACGACCCGACGACGCAACGTTTTGTCACAAGCAGCCTCGCGCTGCGCGATCGACTGGGCATCGACCTCGCGTGTTTCGAGCGCATGAGCGCCAAGGATCTGAGTAAGAAGCGTCAGCTGGCGCTGTTTTAGCTCGGGCTATGGCTCCCCGCGTATCAGCGATGGATCGAGTGAGATGCGCGCCTTTGTCATCATCTCTTTGATGCCTGCTTTGTCGTAGGCCTTGATGTACGCATCCTTCGGTTCGACTACGCCGGCTTTGACCAGATCGAACAGGTGGTCGTTCATCGTCTGCATGCCGGCGAGTCTGCCCGTTTGCATGATGCTTTTGAGCTGGAAGGTCTTGCCTTCGCGGATCAGATTCGAAGCAGCTGCGTTGGCGAGCAGCACTTCGTAGGCAGCAACGCGCCCGCCGCCGCTCTTTTTGACCAGCACTTGCGAGATGACGCCGCGCAGCGACTCCGCAAGCATCGAACGAATGTGCCCCTGCTCCTCGGCCGGAAACTGATCGATGATGCGATCGACGGTGCTCGCGGCGGTGGTGGTGTGCAGCGTTCCGAACACCAAGTGTCCGGTTTCGGCGGTTTCGATCGCGATCGAAATCGTCTCGAGGTCACGCATCTCGCCGACGACGACGACGTCCGGATCTTCACGCAATGCGGCACGCAATGCTTGACCGAACGAAGTCGTGTGAATACCGACCTGACGCTGATTCACGAGGCAGCGCTTGTTGCCGTGCACGAACTCGATCGGGTCTTCGATCGTGATGATGTGGTCGGCGCGATTGCGGTTTACGAAGTCTACGAGCGAGGCCAGCGTCGTCGATTTCCCGCTGCCAGTCGGGCCCGTGACGAGCACCAGGCCCTTTGAAAGCCAGCACAGATCGACCACCGAGGAGGGCAGGCCGAGATGCTCAGCTGAGACTACGTCGAAGGGGATCTGACGCGCGACGAAACCGGGGCCCTTGCGATCCATGAAGTAGTTCATGCGAAAGCGTCCGTAGTTTTCGATCTCGTATGCGAAGTCCGCGTCGTTGTTATCTTCGAAGATTCTCCGTACGTCTGGCGGAGCCGAGGCAAACATCATGTCGGTGACGTCCTCTGCCCGCAGCGGCCCTGTCGACCCATCGAGCGTGCGCATCTCGCCGTCGACGCGCACCATCGGCTCGCTGCCGCTCGTGATGTGAAGGTCGCTTGCGCGCAGCTGCATCATGATGCGCAGGTATTTCTGCATGCGCGCTTCGGCCACGGGCGAAATCGGACGCTGCACCCTGCCGTTGGCAGACACTGCAGGCGCAGCAGGCGGCGCTGCGGGTGCAGGCGGCGGGGCTGCGGGCGCATGCATCGATGGCGTAGCCGGCGGCGCGCCCCTGCCGGGAGAAGCTCGCTGTGCGGGAGGCTCCGGCTTCAGCGCTGCCGCGGGCTTTGCGCGCAGCTCGGGTTTGGGCGGTGGCGGACGGCCACCTTTCAACAGGTCCGGCAGTCCGTGCTCAAAGTCGGCAGCGGGCGGCGCAAAGCTGCGGACAGCTACGGCGAGCGGGGCCGCGGCGGCGTTACTAGCTTCGGCTTCCTGCGGAAATGAATCCCACTCGTCGCCCTCGGCAGCAACGGGCTCGTTCGCCGCGGCCGGGAGCTCATCGGCCACTTCGGCGGAGGTTCCGATCAACACGCGCCAGTGATCGGTCTGGCTTGCATCGACGTTGACGTGCACGACGCCGCCTTCTGCGGTTTCTGTCGTGAAGCGCCCGCGCCCATTGCGCCGCAGGATTTCGGTGATCTCAGTCGGTGCGACTTCGCGCACGAGCTGGATCACTTGTTTGTGACTTATCGGCTGGTTGCTTCTGCGAGTCTTACGGTTTGCAAACCGGAATTCGACGGGCTCACCCGACAGCATCAGGATGCCCACCGCGCTTTGTCGCAGCATGTGCTGAACGTAAAAATCGAGCCGTCGCATGTGTCGCGTCGACCTCCGTCGTGGGAACGCGCCTTCCGCAGTATCGCGCTACCTGCGACCAAACGCGCAAAGGTTTGTTGGCGCCGCCACGCACCTTATGTACGAAGCTGCGTGCAGGTTGGGTGCGTAGTCGTCGGCCACGGTGTGATAAGGTGGCCAGCGATGACGCTCAGTCCGGCCCCGACCGAGACCCTCGACACCCTGCTTGGCGAGGCGCAAGGGCACGAAGCTTCGTCGCGCCTGTCCGCGCTGTGTTTTGACGTGCTCAGCCACAACGCTGAGGCGCGCAGTCTAGCTTCGAGCCGGCGTGCGTTACGCCTACGCGCCGCTGCCCATCGCATCTCGCGCGCCGACGCCGACACGATGTTCGGCAACGTCCTGCAAGTACTCGAGCGCGGCCCAGAGAGTGCCAATGAGTGGTCGATGATTGCCGCCTTTGCCGTGCGGGGCCTCGAGCTCAAGCTGTCCGTTTCGAGCGCGTCTGAACGGCGAGAGCTGGTCGAGCGCTTCGCACGGCATGGTGATTGGCTCGAGCTGGCTACGCCCTATGCGCCCTATAGGTATGTTGTCCAACTTCTGTCCGAAAGTAGTCAGCTTGCTTTGATCGAGGCGCTCGAGACCGGGCTTTTGGCGCCCCCTGATGGACCTTCTGCAGCAGCGTTTCGTGCTCGAGCCATGTTGCGCATTCAGCTACTTGCGCAGTTCAACCAGGATGCTGCACGCGTGGTGATCGCGCGCGCGGCGGAGAGCTCGCCGGACGTTGCCGTGGTCGCTGCGGCCCGGCACGCCTTGGGCGCAGAACCCGCGCCGAGTACCGAAGGCTTTGAGCTGCGCGGCGATGTCGGACGCGTCGCGCGACTCTCGATTTGGCGGGTGCTGCAGTACATGCTGGGTATCCCGCTGTTCGTCGCGCTGTTTCGCGCGATATCTTACGCTGTGGGCTTGGAGCGCAACGTGATGGTGCGGCTCGAGTCCAACGCCGTTCACGTGTATCGCGAGACCTGGCTTTTCGGCCGCGTCGTGCGCGAGAGCGACGCAAGTTATGCGCTGAACGACATCGAATGCGCGACGCGCGAAGTCAGCATGCCCGCCTTTCAGGTACTGTTTGGCGCCGTCGCGCTGGCGCTCGGCGTGGTCTTCTCCGTGATCTGGGCGAGCGACTCCGCAGCGCGAGGCGATTCGAGTCTGCTTATGAGTGCAGGTCTGGTATTGGTCGCCGGGGTAGGCCTAGACCTACTGTTTACGGGCTGGGGACGGCTGCGCAAAGAGCGCGCCGGTTTCGAGATGTTTGTCGATAATGAACGCGTTGTGGCCCTGCGTAAGGTCGACCCCGAGCGCGCCCAGCGTCTGGTCGAACAGATTGCGCGCCGACGCAGCTAGAAGTCGTCGCTGACTCTTCAAGCGTCTGTCAGTGGCCGACCGTTCGTGTAAACTCGGATGCCGGGCGACATTCCTGCCGTGGACTGTCAGGGTCGGAGAGGCACACGATGGATTCACGTTCTGTGCACTTGCAGTCTCAGCCGGCTGGTGTGGCCGAGCACGAACATCCGCAAGCAGCGCCTGACGGACGTGAGCAGCTGCAGCTCATCGCAGATGCCTTACCTTTACTCGTGTGTCATCTCGGCAGCGATTTGCGCCACCGCTTCGTCAATCGTGCTTACGCGCAGTGGATCGGGCGCTCGCGCGAACAAATCGAAGGCCGCAGTCTGGACGAGATGTTGGGAGAGCGCGCTCTTGCAACGCTCAGCCCCTACGTGCAGCGAGCGCTCGCTGGTGAGTGCAGCCACTTCGAAACAGTCGTGCTCTTCCACGATGGGATTGAGCGCGCGGTGCGCGGATCGTGCGTTGCGTATCGAAACACAGCCGGGCACGTAGAGAGCATTGTCGCGTCGATGACAGACATCAGCGCGGAGAAAAAGCGCGAAGCGGACCAGCAGGCGCTCTGGGGCTCCCAGCACATCGAGCACGAAAGAATGTTTGAAGAGGCGCGCGATGCCGCTTGCGTTCGCGACGACTTTCTATCGATGGCAGGTCACGAATTGCGCACGCCGTTGACGGCTCTGCAACTGCAGGTGCTCTCGATTGAGCGCATGCTGACAAGCCAGAACGACGCACCCACCGTTCGCGCGCGTGCTGAAAAGGCCGTGCGTAACGTCGTACGATTGAACACTCTCATCAGTGAGCTGCTCGACATCTCGCGCATCAGCGCTGGCAGGCTGACGCTCCAGCGAACGCCGCTCGATTTGTCCGAGCTCGTTTCCGAG
>JBBSJC010000210.1:0-12583 GCA_038257655.1 Polyangiales bacterium
GATACCGATCGCCAAGCATAATATCGCCAGCAGCTCGACCGGCAGTCGCATCCACATCGGCGGCTCGTGGGGAGTCTTGGGCATGCCGGTGCCATCGCCCGAGAAGAACACGGCGTGCACGAAGCGAAGCGAGTAGGTGACGCCGAACACGCCGGCAAGTCCCGCACAAAGCGGCACCACGAAGCGGCCGGCCCAGGGCAGCTCCGCGTTCAGGCTTTCGGCAAAAAACATCTCCTTGCTGAGAAAGCCATTGAGCAGCGGTACGCCTGCCATCGCCGCGGCGGCAATAATCGCGAGCAGGCCGGTGCGCGGCATGTGTCGAAACAGTCCATTGAGCTTACGGATGTCGCGGGTGCCGGTCTCGTGGTCGATGATGCCCGCTGCCATGAACAGCGATGCCTTGAAAGTCGCATGGTTCAAGATGTGAAAGACGGCTGCGATCGAGGCGTCGGGCGTGCTGAAGCCCAATAGTAAGACTATCAAGCCCAAGTGGCTCAGCGTGGAGTAAGCGAGCAGCCCTTTCAGGTCGTCCTGAAGAAACGCGGCGTAGGCGCCACCGAGCATCGTGACTAGGCCCACCGTGCCGACGACGCCGATCCACACGTCGTTGCCGGAGAGAGCCGGATGCAATCGAGCCAGCAAAAACACACCAGCCTTGACCATCGTGGCGGAGTGCAGGTAAGCGCTGACCGGCGTCGGCGCGGCCATGGCGCGGGGCAACCAGAAGTGCAGGGGAACTTGCGCGGATTTGCTGAACGCGCCGATCAGAATCAGCAGCAGCGCAGGCACGAAACGGGCATCTTTGTGGATGCTGCGACCGGCCGACAACAGTGCGTCGAGCTCGAACGAGCCGATGATCGAGCCGAGCAGCAGGATGCCAGCCAAGAGCGCAAGCCCGCCGGCTCCGGTCACGCCCAGGGCGAGCTGCGCGGCATCTCTGGCGGCGCGCTGGTCGCTCCAATAGCCTATCAGCAGAAACGACGAGATGCTGGTCAGCTCCCAGAACACGACCATCAGCAGCAGGTTGTCCGAGAGCACAAGCCCGGTCATCGCGCCGGCAAACACCAGAAGATAACCAAAGAAGCGGCCCAGCTTGTCGTCTCGCGGCAGGTAGTAACTGGCGTAGAGCACGATCAGCAGCCCGATACCGAGCACCAGGATCGCAAACAGCAGCGACAGGCCGTCGAGTCGAAAGGCAAGGTCGAGCCCCAGCTGGGGCACCCACGAGATGCGTGCCTTAGGCAGCGTTCCGGCGTTGAGCGCGGGGACGTGCTGGGCTACCAGGGCAAGCGCGGTGACGAAGGGTAAGGCGGCTACCACGGCAGCCAGTCTGCGCGAATAACGGGCCGCCAGCGGCGGGAGCAACGCGCCCGCGAACAGCACGAGCACCGAAAGTGCGAGCGTCATGCGAAGGAGGCCTCAGCGGCGGTCGAGCCGCGCTTTGCACGCTTTGGGCGCACTGATCGCACGTACGAGCCTTTGCCGCGCTGGTTAACGCAGGGCGGTATGCTGTGAAAATGCGAGCGTCGTGGCCGGTGGCTGCGGATGCGCTGTCCCATGGAAGATTGGTTGCTTAGCACAATCCTCGGGTCGCTCCCTACAGCGAGCCATCCTCAAACGTACGTGGCGCGACGGCGCCTTCGGCATCGAGGTTGAGCTCCGGGTGCTCCGCGCAATCCTGCGCAGGCTCGAGGCTGAACGCTACCGCCTGTTGGGGTCCATCTACGAGCACGGTTGAGCCGAGACACTTCTCGGTCTTACGGTGTTTGAAGCGATAGCGCTGCGTGCCTGGCTTTGGCTCGGGGCTGACCAGCTCAAGCTTCCATTCCGCACCTGACTCGTAGGCGTCGTCTACTGTCGATACGTCAGACAGTAAGGTCGGTTGCCGCAGCAGTGGCCCACCTTCAGACAGTAAGTATTGTCGGTCCTGGTCGTACAGTGGCGCAGCGCTGTTTGCGCTGCAGGCGGCGCTGCACAGCAGCACAAGCACGGGCCTTATGCATGAGCCGTTTTCGGCGCTTTGTGTGACGATCAGATACGGAGTCGTACCGTTCATGTTCTGCAAACACCGCATGTCAGAGAGCTGGGCAATTTTTGTGTGGCTGCTCGCAGGATCGGCGAGTGGTTGTGGGCGGTTTGGTTTCGAGCTGCTTCCGGCATTCGACGGGCTTGGAGAAGAGGGGCCCAGCAACGACGCGAGCGTGCAAGGCGGCAGCGACTCCGGCGATGGCAGCAGCATCGAGGCGGGCTCGCCAGACAGTGGCGACGCAGGCTTGCCAGTCAGTGGTGACGCAGGCTTGCCAAGCGATGCCGGCTACCCGCCTTTCGATGGCGGTGCGGACGCTTCACCGCCGCTGTCCGACGGCGGAGCGGCGGGGCGCGATGGGACGACTCCAGACGCCGGTGCCGTGTTCAATGGGCACACCTACGCTTTGCTCGGCAGTAAGCAAGACTGGGACAGCTCGCAGAGCGCCTGCTTGAATATCGGCATGCACCTCGTGCAGATTGACGACCTAGCCGAGCAGACCTTCGTGTGGAGTCTGAACGGCCAGCAGGACGCGTGGATTGGCGCGACTGACATCGAGCAGGAGGGCCTCTGGCACTGGGTAAGCGGCGGTCCGCAGTTTTGGAGCGGCAACGACGACACGGGCTTTGCCGTCGACGGACGCTTTCAGTACTGGAATCCGGGTGTCGAACCGAACAACGCGGGCGGCGCGGAACATTGCGCTATCGTCCACAGTGTCACGAACGGCCGCTGGACCGACTTACCCTGCAACCTAGGCTATGGCGCGATCTGCGAGTCTGACTGATCGGAGCGTGAGCTTACGGTCGCCGCCAAGGTCATCATCCCGGGGAGCGAGGGGCGCTTAGGCATCGCGCGCCAATAACTGATCCGGATCGGCGTCGAGGCGCCCCGTCGTCGGTGATGAAAATTCGCAAGGATACTCCCCGTATCTGGAGAAGTTTCAGCGCTGACGACGGGGATGCACCGGCGTTGAAACGGGTCAGCTATTGGCGCGCGATGCCTTACTGCTCGAGCGCGAACACCGCCGCGATACCCAGGAATCCGAGCACGAGCACCCAAGCCGAATCCCAGCCCATGCGCAGGATGGTCTGGTCGCGTCGCTCCAGCATACCCAGCAGGTAGATCGCCGTAAGCACGATGCCCAGACTCGCCGAGAAGATCGAGGACATGAACGTGCCTGAGAACGTAGCCCCCGATGCCACCACAGCCACCAGGGCGAGCGTGGCGGTGTTCAAGCTATTCGATCCAAAGATATTGGACGCGGCCGCCACGTGATGCCCACGTCGTGTGGCCATGATCGTGGTGCTGATCTCAGGCAGTGACGTAACGAACGCGACCAGGGTAAACCCTAAAAAGCCTTCCGATGCGCCCGTGGCCTGTGCGATGTGTTCGGTCGCCAGCACGACCGCGATGCCTCCTGCGCACACAAACGCGCTCGCCGTACCGAACAAGATCAACAGACGATGTAGCGGCTGCTCCTTGAGCTTGGGGGACTCCTGCTCAGGCGTCGCCGATGTGTCCTGCTCCGCGGCGGGAGCCACCTGCTCTGCTCCGCGCGCCTCGGCGGGATTCCACCTTGGATTGCCGTGGTTGCGCACGATAAGGTATTGCACCACGCCGTATACCACCGCGATCATCGCGGGGGCGACGTCGGAGACCCACGTAACCTTACTCCAATGTTGCTCCAGGCTCGCGGCGACGATCGCAGTCGCAAGCACAAAGATCACTCCGACGCCCTGCAACAGTAAGCCGTAGGATGGCGCCCGGGCCGTCAGTGCCTTTTTGCCCCCGACGATGTCAGCGACGGCTAGCACCATCGTCTGGAGGATGACTCCACCTAGCAGGTTGTTCACTGCTAGATCGGTATGCCCGCGTAAGGTCGCGGTCAGCGATGTCGTGATGTCCGGTAGTGACGTGCTGAGTGCGAGCAGGACCATGCCCGCGAACATCTCGCCTAGCTTGGTGCGCTCGCCGAGAAGCTTAGCCGAGCGCTCGAGCGTGCTGCCGGCAAACAGGATGACCGCCGCGGCGACGATAAAGACCGTGACATTCCCGAACATACCCAGGTTGCTAAAAAAGGAAGTCATAAGGTCTCCGATGGCCATTTCAGCGGGCCTGCGAGCAAAGCAGCGCACGAAGGTTGCAGACCTTCTACTCGCGGTTGATGGATGGGCGTTCTGGACCGCTCAGGGCGACTGCGTGGCGTAATACATGGCGACGTCGCGCATCTGCTCGGAGGTAAGCCGAGCGGCCACGTGATTCATCAGGTGCGCGTAGGGCGAGCCGCCGCGCTGCCGCGCTTTGAACAGCTCAAGCTGAAGCACGAGATAATCGGCGTACTGTCCGGCGAGGTTTGGATACATGGGATTGCGCCCGTAGGGGCTCGCGCCATGGCAGTCCATGCACGATGGAACTCCGCGCCCCGGCACGCCCTGCATTGCGATCACGCGACCACGCTCGATCTTAGCCGCAAGCCCTGAGTCATGCGCCTCGCCGCTGTCGGCCAGCCCTGAGGGTTGTTCGGCGTAGTACTGCGAGAGCTCGTCCATCACCTCCGGGCTGAGCCCGGCTGCGATCGGCTGCATGATACCGCTGTGTCGCTCGCCACGTGCGTACGCCTTCAGGGCCGCGAACTGATAAGCGCGCTTCTGACCGGCGAGCTTGGGAAACGCTGCCGATCCTCTACCTTCACCACGGTCGCCATGACAGCGCGCACAGCTTTGCAGCGCGGCGTTCGGCGTCGCCTCGTTAGCCACAAGTTCCGCGACCGGCGCTGCCGCAGCCAACTGGGGCGTCTTACCATGCACAAGCTCGCGGTAAGCCTCGGCATCAAGATCTGGCATCTTCAACAGGAAGGCGACTATCGCCCATACCTCATCATCCCGTTCCTGTGCGGGCCAGGCGGGCATGGCGGTGAACTTGACTCCGTGTTTGACGATGTAGAACAGCTCCTGCGGTTCCCAATTGGAGATAAGCGGCGAGAGGTGCGGCGGATGCGGCGTCATCGCCTGCGGAATCACCGGCGGCTCGAGATCGGGGGCGCCGTGACAAGGACGGCAACCCGTCTCGTAGTGGCCTGCACCCTTGAGCACCAGCCAAGGCTTGACGAGCTTTCTCTTCTCGACCGATAGGGAGTGCGTGCTGACCGAACGCTCCATCGCAAAGTGCAGAAACCAGTTGGTGATCGCGAAGTGGCCGGAGCTGGCATTGACCGGGACGATGCCTGACGCCACCACGAGAAACACGGCCGCGGCGGCCGCGACGAGCAGACCGATCGCCCGCACTATCCATTTATTACGAGTCTTCATGGCGTGCTCCCGCTCGTTTGCGCGTGCTGTGGCTGGCGCAGCAAACGAGCCCCTAGCCAGAGCCCGCCCGCCAAATACACGACCCCGCCGACCAGCAACATGATCGCGCCCCCGAGCTGTTGATCGGCGATCGGCGTCAGCCCAAACAGACTTGCGCCGGCTTGCGCGCCGTGTGCCGGCCCATGCCCGTAGAGCGGACGCAACGGTAAGGCGAGCAACGCACCGAGCAAAGTCATGTGCATCGACGTGAGCAAGAGCGCGATGATGCCGGTTGCGGTGCGGGCTGCGCGCTCGCTGGCGTCGCCGCCCAACACCGACAGCCACAGCAGTAACCCACTCAGCAAAAACGCTCCCTGCTCGAGCGCACGCACGGCGGGCAGATGGCGCGCCGCGTGGTGCAGCGCAGGCGCGTGAAACGCCCAGACCACCACCAGCTCCACGACTGACGCCGGAACCGGTGAAAACAACCAGGGTAACTTACGGACTGGGTCGAGCCTTCGGCCCGCGATGCCGAACGAGATCAGCGGCGCGGCGATCGCGACCACCCCCATGTGCATCGTCATGTGCGCGGCGAAGGAGACGCTCGCAAGTTGTGGCAACGGGCCAAGCCACACCACGCATAGCGTCAGGATACCTAAGACGAGCGGCAGCATTATCAACAGCTCCCGACGATGGCCGCTGCCAGGGCGCTGTAGACGATGGCCACCGCGCTCAGCCAGGACAACAGCAACGTGGCAAAGCCGAGAAATCGATAGCGGTCTTCGGGGGTGTCTGCGTCGTGCGGCTCGCTACCGCCCTTGAGACGGTGCCGCTGATAGCCGCGAAATCCGATAAACCCCACGGCAACGAGCGCGAGCAGCGTATAGACGGCGATAGCGACGCTTGCCCCCGCGATCGAGCCGTCCGGACCTGCGAGCTTGGCGCACCAAATGGCTGCAGTACAGTAAGACAGCAGAAAGTGTACAGACCAGATCAGTGGCGAGGCCACCGTCATCCACAGGCTCTCATGCTGCTCTGAAACTTTGGCAGTCATCTCGTTGACCTCAAGCAACCAAAGGAAAGCCCGCGATGACCGCCACCGTCATCAAGACCGTCAGGATAGTAAAGTGCCAATACAGCGATACATTTTGGATGTCGATGTCGTAGCGCGCTGTCATGCGTCCGCTCGCTCGACGCGCGAGGCAATAGAGCTGCATGATCAGACCCAGGGCGGTGTGAAGCACGGTCCAGGCCACGAGTAGCCATACTGTCGCTGCATAAGCATGGCTCGTTGGGTCAAGTCCGGTGAGCCACGGGCCCGCGAGCAACGCCGCACTGCCAGCGATGGTCAGCACGATCGCGCTCAGCTGCGCGCCATAAAAGCCTAGGGCGCTATCGCGACGATTGTAATGACGGGCGAGCAAGGTGGCTCCCCACGCGCCGAGCAGCAGTGCCGCCGAAGTCACGGGCCAGAACACGCCGGGCCCGATCGAAGGCTCGGGCGGGAAGTCTTCGTGGATGGTCCAAAAGAAGAAGTACCCAAACACGATACAGACGTACGCTGTGAAATCGGCAAGCATGGTCACGAACATGCCCCACCAGCCCACGGACGCCGAGCCCGACACATAAGTGGGTAAGGTCAGTCCAAGGCCGACGTCTTTCTCGTCTTTTTCGGGATGATGAGCCGTGCCAGTCCACAGCCAATAGCTGATGATTCCGATACCGGCCGCCATGCTAGTGAGCGCCAGTATCCAAAGCCCGAACGTACCGAACACGAAGAACCCGCCGATGGTCACCGCGGCCGTCAAGGGTATGAAGCTTGGCCCAGGTAGGCGCTGGCACTGCTCTGGTCGCGCGTCGATGGCCGAGGTAATGATCGTCTCGCGCAGCTCCTCCTGCGCGTCCGGTAGATAGAACCTACCTTCGTCGATGTCTCGCACGAGGTTTGGTTGGTCCCACAGGGGATAGCGGCTGTCGATCTCGGGAATGGAGCGGATACCCCAGGGCTTGGCAGGCATGTCCTGCACCCATTCCAACGTGCCCGCGCCCCACGGGTTTCGCTCAGCGTAGGGTTGCTTTTTCTTCGGGCGCACAACGTCCCAGGCCACGATCGCGAAACCCGCCGCCAATATGAAGGCACCGATGCTCGAGGTCAGGTTCAGACCGTCAAAACCGAGATTGGCAGGATAGGTGAAGACGCGCCGCGGCATGCCGCGCAGGCCAGTCAAGTGCATCGGCAAGAACGTGACGTTGAAGCCTACGAAGGCGAGCCAGAATGCGATCTTACCGAGCTTGTCTGACAGCTTTTTGCCGAACGCGATCGGATAAAAATAGTAAAGCCCCGCAAGCAAGGGGAAGAGTGCACCGCCGATCAGCACGTAATGCAGGTGCGCCACCACGAAGAAGGTGTCGTGCGCTTGAAAATCAAAGGAGGCGAGCGCCACCATCACGCCCGTCAGGCCACCGAGCACGAAAATCGCGACCGAGCCCAAGACCCATAACATCGGCACCGACTTCACCACTCGTCCGCGCGCAAGCGTCGCGATAAAGCAGAAGAACTGCACCCCGGTGGGGATCGCCACAGAGGTGGAAGCGGCCGAAAAGAGCGCGAGCGAAATGCCGGGCAAGCCAGTCGTGTACATGTGGTGAACCCACAGACCGAAGCTTAGAAAGCCAGTGCCGATTGCGGCCAAGACAATCCACCCGTAGCCGACGATCGGCGTGCGCGAGAAGGTGGGCACGATCATCGCGACCAGCGCGATCGAGGGTAGAAAGATGATGTAGACCTCTGGATGGCCAAACAGCCAGAATAGATGCTGCCAAAGCAGCGGGTCGCCACCGCGCGCCGGATCAAAGAAGGGCCAGTTAAACGCGCGCTCAAGCTCGAGCATCATGCTGCCCGTGATCAAGGGCGGAAACGCGAACACGATCATCGCCGCGCCCACCAACGTATACCAGGCGTAAAGGGGCATAAGATTAATGCGCATCCCCGGCGGGCGGCACTTGAGCGCACCGACGATAAGCTCAACCGCTGAGGCGATCGCGGCCACCTCGATGAACGAAAAGCCGAGCAGCCAGATATCGGGGCCGATGCCGGGTTGGTAGCTCGAGGTGAGCGGCGGGTACATGAACCAGCCGCCCCGGGGCGCGGCATCAAAGAAGATGGAGCCGCACAGAAACACGCCACCGATCAAAAAACACCAGAAGCCAAAGGCGGCCAGACGGGGAAAAGGTAAGTCCCGCGCACCGAGCATTTGCGGCATGAGCACCACCGCGACCGCCTCGAAGATAGGGATCGCGAACAGGAACATCATCACGGAGCCGTGTACCGTGAATGCCTGGTTGTAGAAGTCTGCAGACATGAAGTCGTTGTTCGGAAAGGCGAGCTGAATCCGCATCAGCAGCGCAAGCACGCCCCCAAACAACAGGAAGATAAAGGCGACCGCCGTATACCAAAGGCCGACTTCGGTGTTGTTGACGGCTGACCAATAGCGAAAGCCCTTGGGTGCGTCCCAGGTGCGCAGTAGGCGCTGCTCTTGCGCCTCACGCAGCTCCTTAGGGGGGGCCTCGGCGAGCGGCTCGACGTCGGCAGCGTGCTCAGGTGCGGGCGACTCGTGACTCATTGCAAGCTCTCCAGGTAAGCGGCAAGAGCCGAGAGCTCTGCGTCCTTCAGCATATGGAATTCGGGCATGAGCACGTCTGGTTTCACCGCGTTGGTGTGGGCTATCCAGCGACGAAATGCGTCGGCTTCATTGGGTAGTGTGCCGGCCCCTAAGCTTATGCGACTCCCGACGTGGGTAAGGTCTGGTCCGATCACACCGCGGGCCTCTGTGCCCCGGACCGTATGACAGCCCCCGCAGCCGTTGCCGACAAATAGCTCTCTTCCCAAAGACGCATGGGCGTCAGCCGAAGTCACGGCAGGTTCGGCCTGGTGGGCGAGCCAGCGCGTAAAGTCATCGCGGCTTGATACGACCACCGGAAACGCCATCAGCGCGTGGGAGGTGCCACAGTATTCCGCGCACACGCCGCGGTACTCGCCAATCTTGGTAGGCGTGAGAGCGAGCTTCGTCTGACGTCCCGGGATCATGTCGACCTTGCCGCCCAGCGAGGGGATCCAGAAGGAGTGGATCACGTCCGGACTATCGAGCTCGAACTGCACAGCGTCGTTCACGGGCAGCCGAATCTCGTTTGCGAGCTCGACTGCAGGCCCGCCTGGCGGATGGTAGCGGACTCGCCACCACCATTGCTCGCCCGTCACGCTGATTTTCAGACTTCCTTCGGGCGCGGGCGCGACAAAGTCCGGCAGCATCGCGAGCCCGTAGATGAGCAGCCCGGTCAGCACGACTGTGGGAAAGACCGCTCCGCCTCCCACAACGAGCAGCTTAGAAAGCTTTTCGCTGGGCTGGGCGCGACCGTAGGTGGCATAGAGAGTAAGCCCGAGCACGACGAGCAGGATGATCGCGCTGCCGATCGTCATGCCCCAGAACAGATCCGCGATCCGTGCCGCTCCTGGCGCCGCCGGAGCGAGCGACGATTGCGCCCCCGTGCAGCCGCTCAGAAGTAGCGCAGCCAGCCCCCCAGTCGATATCTGAGCCCCGAGCCGACCTAGCCCTGACTGTTTGGGTGGCCTTGCGCGCTCGGCTCCTGTGCGTTTGACGTGCATTAGAGAGGTCCGCGCCGCGTCATGCTCGCAGCCCTGAAGGTGATTGCAACTGCAGTGATGTAGCCACTTTTCGCAGGATGCGCATCAACTATCCCACCGAAACGTGGGAACACAGTCTGACCGCAGCTCACCCGTCCCATGATCGTGTACGGACCTTACCTAGGCCGTACGGTTAACTGTGGCGAGCTTGCGCCCATGGGCAAAAAGTCACGAGCCACGCAGTGACGGCACAGCGTGTGTACCGGTCTTGCGCACATTCCCACGCCGGGCCCAGCCCTATCCGTGGGCAGTGACTCGTTGACGCTCACTGTCACCCGGTCACGCCCTCAGGTTGGCCCGGCGGCTCTGTTACGCGAACCGAGAACAACACACGCGAGATCAAGATGTCGAACTGGGGCGTGGGCCTGGGCGTGTGATTTCTGGGCATCGACGACGTCAAAGGCGTGTGCGGCTACCATGCAGGCAGCCGTGGCAGCGCGACGCGCACCCGCGCAGGCAGCGCCACCGACGCCCAGTGCGGAGTCGGAGGTGGCGGCTCTATCCTGCGAGAGCTTGGCGTTAGCCAGTAGTCATACCGTCGACGAGTCATCGCCCGCTGATCGTTCGTTCGCTCAGGCGTACTATGCTCGGCAGCCTGCGGTCGGGCGTCTGGCCCGCCTCCAGTAACGAAGGCCAGCCGAGTCGATGGGGAGCTTCAACAGACCGGCGGTCGTGCTGTGGGGACTTCTCGCCCTGCTCGTAGCGTGCCGAGATGATCCGAGCCCCGCCGAGCTGCGCTTGGTGAAACCAGGGGCGCTCACGTTCGTGGCCTCGGGCGAGTTTCGCCCATTCAGCTTCGTCGATGATCAACAGGAGCTCACGGGCTTCGACATCGATGTGGGCAAGGCGGTAGCGCGCGAGCTGAACCTTTCGCCCGTGGCGCTAAAATACAAGTTCGCCGCCATGATCGAGGGCATCACGACCGGACGCTTCGATGCCGCCGTGGCGAGCCATACGGTCACTGACGAGCGCGCCCGGCACGTCGCATTTTCCACACCATATTACTACTCGGGCCCGCAGGCTTTCACCCGGACAGACAGTCCGATCCATAAGGCGGCCGATCTGCGAGGCGTCGAGATCGCCGTGTCCAAGGGCTCGACCTACGCGATCATCGCGGCCGAGCACAGCGACCGCATTCAGGTGTACGACACCGATGTGACCGCCCTCGAAGCGTTGGCGACGGGGCGGCACGACGCTGTGATCACCGACTTCGTGACCGGCCGCATCGCGATTGAGCAAGGGATCGATGTCGTCGCGCGAACGCCGCTCGGACGCAGTGCCCAGGCTGTCGCCGTGGCGCGCGACAACCCGGTGTTGCTCGCCCGCATCGATGCGGCGCTTTCGCGGCTGCGCGCCTCGGGCGAGCTTACTCGGCTCAGCTACGCTTACTTCGGAGAAGACATCACGCAGCTGCCCGAGGGCCAGACGGTCGCGACACCCGTCGCGGTCCCCGCCGCAGAGGAGCGTGCTTCCGCGTTCTTGCACTTCCTTCATGTCTTAGTCGACAGCCGCGCGGTGTTTCTGCGCGGCGCGTGGCTTACGGTTCAACTAACGTTGGTGTCTATCTTAGTGGGCTGCCTTATCGGGCTGTGCTTTGCGCTGCTAAGCCTGTCCGGGATCCCGCCACTTATCTGGTTTGCCCAGGCCTACGTGTACCTCGTGCGCGGAACACCCCTGGTCGTGCAGATTTTCATTCTCTACTTTGGGCTCACCGACATCGTGCGCATTCCCGCGTTTTGGGCGGCCACGCTCGCCCTCGCTTTTCACAACGGGGCGTACATCGCCGAAATCTTCCGGGGCGCGATCCGCTCGATCGATCGCGGTCAGCTCGAAGCGGGGCTGTCCTTGGGTATGAGCACGCAGCTTGCGTACCGGCGCATCATGTTGCCCCAGGCCGCCCTGCGCGCACTGCCGCCCCTTGGCAATCAACTGATCATCGGCCTCAAAGACTCGTCGCTCGC
Organism: Polyangiales bacterium; assembly: GCA_038257655.1. Taxonomy (GTDB): domain Bacteria; phylum Myxococcota_A; class Polyangia; order Polyangiales; family DASUME01; genus DASUME01. Next base: position 11,977 of record JBBSJC010000210.1, read on the forward strand.
AGCGTTCATTTCGATGAACGAGCTGTTCAACGTGGCGACTACCCAGGGCTCAAATCACTTTGACCAGATGACGTACTTGCTCGTCGTGGCGGTTTACTATCTTATCTTAGTGCTCGCCCTAAGCCTGCTCGTGAACAAGCTCGAACGAAAATTGGGAGAGGGCACCTATGGTTGAGCCCGTGGTGCTCTCGGTCCGGGACCTTCACAAGTCCTTCGGCTCGCTGCAGGTCCTCTGCGGGATCGATCTCGAGGTGCGACGTGGCGAGGTCGTGTGTCTGATCGGTGCCAGTGGCTCGGGTAAGAGCACCCTGTTGCGCTGTCTCAATTTTCTGGAGGTGATGAGCTCAGGTCAGGTGACGCTGCACGGGCGGGTGATCAAGTCTAAGTCCAGCGACCTGTTCGATCTGAGACGCCGTGTTGGCATGGTGTTTCAACACTTCAATTTGTTTCCGCACATGACGGCGCTCGACAACGTATGCGAAGGGCCGCGTCACGTGCTCCAGCACAGCCGGGCTGAGGCGCGAGGCCAGGCGCTATTGCTGTTGTCCAAGGTGGGGTTAGCAGACAAAGCTGACGCTTACCCACGGCAGCTCTCCGGCGGGCAGAA